>CACNFT010000013.1 GCA_902619825.1 uncultured Candidatus Actinomarina sp. | reverse complement strand
TTGAAGAAATTAGTCCTACTGTAATGGGTTTTAGTAAATGAGATTTAGTAGAAATAGACTGAAATTAAATTTTTTATTCTTAACGATATTTTCTTTTGTATTGTTTGGCTCATTTCTATTTATTCAAAAAGTATATTCTTTACAATTTATCGAATCTGATCACTTTCAAGATCAAGCGTTATCTTACAGGGAAAGGGTAGAAGTTCTAGAAGCAAGAAGGGGAACAATATATGATAAACATTTTAACGTACTGGCCAGCAGCATCCAATCTTACAATGTAGCGATTAGACCAAATGAGATAAACGATTTAGGACTCATTAAAGTATTGTCCCCACTATTAGGAATTGATGAGAATAAAATTTTAAATGAAATTACAGAAAATTCTCGCTTTTTTTATCTTAAACGTAATGTTGATTTTGAAACTGGTCAAAAAATTAAGTCTTGGAATTATAAAGGTGTACATTTAGAGCAATCAAATAAAAGAAATGTTTATGATGAATCAACATCCAATCTAATAGGACTAGTTGATCCAGATGGAAATGGAATAGAGGGACTTGAACTATATTTTGATAATTTTCTTCAGGGACAGAATGGAGAATTAAGGTATGAATCAGCACCAAATGGAGCAATAATTCCACAAGGTGAAATTAAGACAATTCAACCAAAACATGGAGAAGATTTAGTACTTGCTATCGACTCTGAATTACAATATTTGACGGAAAATCTCTGCAATGATGCACTAGTCGATACAGGAGCTTTTAAGTGTTCAGTTGTTTTTGCAAATTCTTTAACAGGCGAAGTTCTTATTTCTTCAGAGACATCATCCTTAGATAATAAATATTTTGATATTGACCTTATAAGTGCAAGAGCAAACTACGAACCTGGTTCAGCACTTAAAATATTTACCATAGGATCATTAATAGAATCAGATATCGTTGATGAGAACAATTCATACATAGTCGAAGATGAGATAGAAATTATCGATGGATCATGTGATGATAATTATGAAGGATTTAAAGGATGCTTCAAAGATTTTTTAAAGCATGAACCACTAAATCTTACTGTTGAAGAAATCATAGAAAGATCTTCGAATGTAGGAACTATAAAAATTGTTAACAATTCTAATATTGACAATGTTGAGGAATTTTTGAAAAAATTTGGTTTTGGTTCTAAAACAGGTGTAGAGCTATCTGGAGAATCTAAAGGATCATTTACAGAATATAACACATGTAAAACCTGTCTTAGTTCTCTCTCAATAGGTTATTCTATAAACACGACTCAATATCAAATGGTCAAGGGATACAGCATAATTGCAAATGGTGGTAATGATATTCAACTATCTTTGTTGAGAAATTTAGATCAGAATGTAAATCAAAAATTAATCATTTCTAATGATTTGTCCAACACATTGAAAAAATTACTTATTAACGTTGTTGAGGGAGACAACGGAACAGGTAAGTCTTTAAGAATGAATGGTTATGTAATAGGTGGTAAAACTGGAACTAGCCGGACATATCTGGAGGGAATTGGATACTCAGATAACCGCTTTAATACATCGTTCACTGGATTTATAGAGACTAATGAAGGACCAATAGTTGGATCAGTAATTCTATGGGGTGCACTAGGCTCTCCGATTTCAGAGTATGTAACAGGTGGTTCTACAGCTGCACCAATATTTAAGAATATTGTAAGAAACCTAGTACCGGATAAATAAAATGAGTGAACTTAATTTGTCAGAATTAAAATTTACTGAAATTGATATTAAAAATTTTGTTAACAGCTCATTAGATGTTGAGGAAGGGTCAGTACTATTTATTAATCATGACGATAAAGATAAGTTAGACAAATATGTAGATGAGTCCTTAAAGAAGAAAGTGAAGCTAGTCATTACATCTTTAAATTGCAGTTCGAATGATGATAAAGTAATTAAAGCAAAAAATTATAGTGAAGTTTTTCTTGATTCATACAATTACTTATGTAATGACTATGAATCAAAAAAGTACTTTGGCATAACAGGAACAAATGGGAAAACAACAACAGGAGCTTATCTTAAAGAATTACTTGGTCCGGAAAGTTTATTTATTGGAACTAATGAAGACG
>CACNFT010000012.1 GCA_902619825.1 uncultured Candidatus Actinomarina sp. | reverse complement strand
AAAAAATTATAGTTGGACCCAATAAGCTGACTGGTGAATGGGGTCAAAACCCAATTCCTGGACCCATGGACGAATATGAAAAAAGTGTAAAGAGACATTGTGGTCGAGTTGGAGCAGTTGAAGTATTTTTATCTGGTCCAGGTCTTGAAAATTATTACGAGCATATAACAAAAACAAAAATCTCATCCAGAGATATAGTTTCCCTTTATCAGGAAAATGATTCAGTTGCAGGTGAAGTGATGGATGTTTACTTTGAGAGAATTGCTAGGTCATTCAGTACGTTTGTAAATATACTTGATCCCGACGTTATCGTTTGTGGAGGGGGGATGTCAGAAATTGATGAAATCTATGATGAAGTACCAGATAGAATAATACCTTATATTGCATCGAATTTTTTCCTTACACCAATTGTTAAAGCAACTCATGGGTCTTCTAGTGGTGTTAGAGGAGCAGCACATTTATGGAACTGAAAAATAAAAAGTTAATTGTTCCAATTTTTGTGATTACAACGTTAATTTTTTCATTTCTAGCATATGACCCTGAAGAAATTTCTATTGCAGGCCCATATTTTCCACAGATTGGTTATTTTCAGGAGGAATTAGATCAAATTTCTACAGATTTAAATGTAAAGATAAAGTATATTCCTTTTTCAGATGTTGAGACAGAAATCGTTGGAGGTACAAATATTGAGGAGTTTGATCTTGCAATAATTCCAAATCCTCAAGGAGTAGTAAATCTTGGAGAAAGGGGGCATATTTATCCAGTTTCTATTGCGTTAAGCGATGAATTGATTAATAATAATTATCCAAAACATCTACAAGAAATTACGACCTCTGAAACAGATCAAACAAATTACGGTATTCTTTTTAGGTTGATCCCTAATTCACTAATTTGGTATGACGTTGATAAATATGAGAGGTTAGGATCTCCAACTTTTGAAAGCTTTGAAGATATGATTTCCTTTACTAAAGAATATTCATCCCCTGATAATCCATTATGGTGTATGGATATCGAAAGCGGAGCTTCAACAGGATGGATAGCAACTAATTGGTTAGAAGATTTGATTTTGCACGAATATGGACCAGATACTTATGATGATTGGCTCACACAAAGGATCAAATCTCAAAATAATGAAATCACATTATCAATTTTGAATATTGGAAAACTTATATTCGAGGAAAATGCAGTTTATGGGGGAAACCAGAGAATTATCAGTAAAGAATTTAGAAACAACTATCGTAATTTACTTGATGAAGATAATTCTTGTGTATTCAGCTGGTCAGGTCATTTTGCAAATATGTATTTTCCCGCTGATAAAAGTTATGAGTACGATTTTGACTTTTTCAAATTTCCTTCAGAATCAAATAAAAATGCAATGGTGGGCATTGGAGATTCTTTAGTTATTTTAAATTCATCAAATAAATCTTTAGAGGTATTTAATGCGCTTTTAGATGATAATTTTGGACAGAAATGGATATCTAAACAGGATTCAATGTTTATTTCTGCAAATAAAAACTCAAATATAGAAGATATAGAAAACAATATGCTTTATAAAGAAACCTTGCTTGTAAGAAATGCCTTAAATAATAATTTATTTAGATACGATGCGTCTGAGCTCATGGAAAGAAGAATCGGATCTGATCATCTTTTGTATGCTTTAAAAAAATACATTTCTTTGGGAAGTGAATTCATTAATGAAATTACTGAGGAATTGGATAGCAAATACTAATAAATTAAATAGCATCTCCAGTATCGGGATTAAAGAAATGAAGTTTTGAAGGGTCAATTTTTAGTTCAATTTCTTCACCCTCAACAACTGTTGAGTTTGGGTTTATTCTTGCTATAAATTTTGTATTATCCCCTAGGATAGATATGTCCTCACCATCATCAGCTAAGATTTCCTCAATCGCCTCAGTTTGGACGGGTTTGATATCTTTATAAAAATGAATATATGAATCAGAACCTAGTTGTTCCAAAAGAGAAACAGATACCTTGATGCTCTCTGAAAATTCGCTTTCATTTGCATAGTTTCCATCCTCAAAAGCTTCAGGCCTAATTCCCATTACAATTTCTTTATTTTCAAAAGCCTTTAATTCGTCTAATTTTTTACCATTGTAATCAATTTGATCATTTCCAAAACTTAATTCTATAGAGCCATTTTTTACACCAACACTTGCATACACAAAATTCATTGATGGACTACCAATAAACCCTGCAACAAAAATATTTCTAGGATTTAGATAAATCTCTCTCGGAGTATCAATTTGTTGTAATTCACCTTTCCTGATTACTGCAACTCTATCTCCCATGGTCATAGCTTCTACTTGGTCATGCGTAACATACAAAGTTGTTGTTTGTAATTGTGTGTGAAGTTGTCCTAGTTCTGCTCGCATTTGAACTCTTAACTTTGCATCTAAGTTTGATAATGGTTCGTCCATAAGAAAAGCCTGTGGGTTTCTAACAATAGCTCTTCCCATTGCAACCCTTTGTCTTTGTCCACCAGATAAAGCTTTTGGTTTTCTATCAAGCAATTCACTTATCTCAAGTGTTTTTGCAGCATCTTTGACCTTCTTATCTATTTCATCTTTTGGTAATTTTCTTAATTTTAAAGAGAAAGCCATATTGTCAAAAACGGACATATGAGGGTAAAGTGCATAATTTTGAAAAACCATGGCTATATCTCGATCTTTTGGTGCTACGTCATTTACTGTTTTGTCGCCTATTGAAATTTCTCCTTCAGTAATATCTTCAAGACCCGCAACCATTCTAAGTAGAGTAGTTTTACCACAACCTGATGGCCCAACAAGAACTACAAACTCACCATCATTGATTGTTATGCTTACATCTTCAAGTGCTCTTGTGCCATTTGGGTAAATTTTCCCAGCAGATTTGATATCAATTGCTCCCATACAGAAATAATTTTAACCATATAATTTTCAATTTAAAAATGAATTCAATCTTATAATATTTTTATGCTTGAAGTACCAATAAATAGAATTACTACATTAAATACT
>CACNFT010000011.1 GCA_902619825.1 uncultured Candidatus Actinomarina sp. | reverse complement strand
GCTCTAATGGCTGGAAGTATTGCAGCAATTACTCCAGCAATAATTGAAATTCCGATCCATAATGCTGTTTGTGGAACAGACACCGCAAATACTGTAAAACCCTCGTCTGCAAGTGTTTGTATAAGACTCCAAGCAAAAAATATTCCCAAACTTGTTCCTAAGGCTGCACCAAATATTGAAATTATTGATGATTCAATGAAAATCATTTTTCTAATTTGTTTTCTATAAGTTCCAATAGCCCTCATGAGTCCTATTTCTCTGGTTCTTTCAAATACAGAAAGAGATAATGTATTAGTAATGCCAAATAATGCAACAAAGATTGATATTGATAAGAATCCGTAAATTACATTTAAAAGTAGCTGGATTTGATTATTTGCTTCTTCAACAAGTCCGTCTTCATCTCTTATTTCTACTCCTGGATATTCATCAACAATTGCATTAATTTTTTCCTCTAATTCTGGAGTCTTTTTATCAACATTAAAATATAGTTCTGTATCTAAGGATTCATCTGCAAAAAAAGAATTGTTTTCAAGTAAAACAAAGAATTCAGCTGGGGGTTGTGTCGTCCAGTCAAATATATAAGACACTGTAAAAGTTCTTTCTCCTTCTTCAGGGATTGTTAAAACAACTTCGTCTCCAACAAAAAGTTCTTCTCTTTCTGCTGTTTGTTTTAGTATGCCGATTGCATTTTCACCAAGAAAGTCTTTTCTCTCCCCAGATATATCATCTGTTTTTACAAGATCAAACACAGTTTCATCAACAGCTCCAAGTATTAAAGGCCTATCATTAAATCCAACGACAGTAGCTCTTGTTCTTGATAGCTTGGTTACTTCATCAAGTTGTAAGAGCTCATCTGACAAACCTGTTGGGATACCAGGAGAAACAAAAACATTTGCAGCACTAACTTGATAATCAGCAAGAATAACTTCGCTAATGAGTGACTCTGCCTGAGCTTTAAATGAGGTTGTTATAACATTTGCTAATGAAATTAACGTTAGTCCAATCATTAATGCTGACGCAGTAGATGCCGTTCTTCTTGGTGTTCTTTTAGAGTTTTCTGTTGCCAATTTTCCTAAAATTCCAAATAATAAATTGTAAATTTTATCAAAGAAGAAAACGAAAGGTTTCGTTATCGATGGGGTGATAACTGAAATACCAACAAATATAACGCCTGCACCAAATCCAACTTGCTGCAGAGATGATAGGTTAGGAACGTCTAGAAAATCATACAAAACTCCAAACAACACTCCAAATCCAACTACAGAAATTAGAGAACCAAATAAGAGTCTTACAAGTAAAGATTTTCTTTGAGGGGTTGATACACTGTCTCTGATTGCTTCCATTGGGCTGACCTGTGATGCTTTTCTAGCTGGAAGTAGAGAAGAAAAAATTGTAACGGTAATACCAATTATCAAACCAGTAATTGCGGCCTCAGTAGTTAGAACTAAAGGTCCGTCAGGAAGACCAAATTCAAAATACTGTAACCCTTCTTTTACTGCGACAGCAAGACCAATTCCAAGTGCGATACCAAGTCCTGATCCGATTATTGACATAAACAATGACTCAGATATCACTAATCTATAAATTTGTCTTTTGGACGTGCCAAGAGCTCTAAGTAGGGATAATTCTTTTGTTCGTTGAAGCAAAAGTATTCTAAATGTATTTTGAATAATAAAAGCGCCCACAAAAATTGCTATTCCAGCAAAGACGTTAAGTATTGTGTTGAAAAAATCAAGACCTTGTTTAATTGAATCAGCTTGTTCAGCTGCAGCTTCTTGGGCATTAATTACATTTAAATTTTCTGAATCTAAGTTTGTTATGTCGTTTTTAACGTCATTAATATCAAAATTATTTTCTATAACTACATTTATAAGATCTACTTCACCTTTTGAATCAAGAAGTGTTTGGGCAGTTCTAAACTCAAATAAGGCAAAAGTTGCCCCACCTGGTGCTCCAACGTTAGCAAACTCTGCTATTCCAACAATTGTAAATGATGCAGGCGTTGCTCCAGCTAGAACTGTCACTCTGTCTCCAACTGAAAAATTATGATTTTCAGCAGTCAAGACATCCATGACTACCTCTTTTCTATTTGTTGGAGGCGCTCCCTCTGTTAGTGACCACTGCTGTGCATAAGGATTAGTGTCCCAAGCTGCTCCAAACGTAGGCGCAAAGCCATTTGAAATTAATACTGTTTCACCATCCACAATTTTTATGAACTGTGCAAAACCCAATACTTCACCCCATGCAGCTTTCACACTAGGTAAATCAGTTATTTCTTGAATTCTATTGTCAGCAATCTTTTTAACTTCAAAAGATATTGGCCCCTGTCCTCCGTCTCCACTGAAGCCCTGTGCAAAATCTTCTTGTATTGGTTGTACAACTAGATCAACCCCTTCGTATATTCCTGAAAATAAGTTGTCGAATGCAGATTTATTACTTTCTGAAAAAATATTTGAAGCAATGATTACTGCAACACCAAGAATTATGGAGGATGTAGTCAAAAATATTCTTACTGGATAAGTTTTTAAGTTTTTCCATGCAATTAGAAAAAGTGGGCGTTTTGTAAAACCAAACATCAGATATTTGTTAGTGCTGTAACCTCTGCAACAATTTCTTCTTGGGTTGGTTCTTTTAAATCACTTGCAATGCTTCCATCTTTTAACATAATTACCCTACTTGCGTAAGAGGCAGCATACGGGTCGTGTGTAACCATGATTATTGTTTGGTTTAATTCCTCAACAACGGATTTCATAAACGTTAAGAGCTCTTTACTTGATTTAGAGTCTAAGTTTCCAGATGGCTCATCTGCAAAGATAACTTCTGGTTTTGTTGCCATTGCTCTAGCCGCAGCAACTCTCTGCTGTTGACCGCCAGATAACTCATTGGGCCTATGAGTTAGTCTGTCAGAAATATCAACTGTTTCCACAACTTGTTTAATCCAGTCCATATCTGGTTTTCTACCTGCAATAGATGCAGGTAAAGTAATATTCTCTTCAGCAGTTAAGGTTGGTATTAAATTGAAAGCTTGAAAAACAAAACCAAAACTATCTCTCCTAATTTTTGTCAATTGTTTATCATTTAAAGTTGATATATCTTCATCTTTAAGAAGAATTTGACCTGATGTTGGTCTATCTAAACCAGCTAAGCAATGAAGTAACGTCGACTTTCCCGAACCAGAAGGTCCCATTATTGCCGTAAATTCGTTTTCATTAAATTGGACATCTATATTATCAAGTGCTGTAACGCTGGTTTCTTTTTCTCCGTAAACTTTTGTTAACTTTTTAGCTTGTATTATGTTTTCCACCTAATAAAGAATAGGAGAAATAAAAAATATACTTAAATGAATTTTGTTTCTTAAGATTAATTTGGTATCTTAATAAATATGATAAATGTAATTAACTGGCATTGGTGGACAACTACATAAGTAGGTGCCCCTGTTAGTTAGTTATTAAACCGGGCGCAGCCCGGTTTTTTTATTACTGTCACTGAAATTAAATCTCCGGGCTCAACCCAAAAAGCTAAGGAGTAAAAATGAAAAAACAATACAAATATCTACTAAATGAAAGTGATATTCCTAAACAGTGGTACAACATAGTCCCAGATCTTCCAAATCCTCTACCGCCCCAACTAAACCCGCAGACTATGGAGCCTATTGGTCCTGAAGATTTAGCACCTTTATTTCCAATGGGTCTTATATTGCAGGAGGTATCTGACCAAAACTACATTGATATTCCAGAACCTGTTTTGGAATTATATAAGATATACAGACCTTCTCCAATGTATAGAGCTTTAAGGTTAGAGGAAGCATTAGGTACAGATTCAAGAATTTATTATAAGTATGAAGGTGGATCACCCTCTGGTTCACATAAGCCAAATACTGCAATTCCTCAAGCTTTTTATAACGCTGAAGAGGGTGTTAAGAAAATGGTTACTGAAACTGGTGCGGGTCAGTGGGGTTCTGCTTTATCTTTCGCATGTCAAGCGTTTGGTATTGAGCTTGAAGTTTTTCAAGTAGCAGCTTCGTATGCCTCCAAACCTCATAGAAAGACAATGATGGAAATTTATGGTGCAACAGTTCACCCTAGTCCATCTGAAAGAACAGATATTGGAAAACAGTTCTTATCTCAGGATCCAAATACACCTGGAAGCTTAGGTATTGCAATTTCTGAGGCTATAGAGGTAGCTAGAAAAGAAGAAGGAACTAGATACGCCTTGGGTAGTGTTTTAAATCATGTTCTTATGCATCAATCAATTATTGGCTTAGAGGCTTTAAAACAAATGGAAATGGCAGAAGACTATCCAGATATAATTGTTGGCTGTACAGGTGGAGGATCAAATTTTACTGGTTTATTTTCTCCGTTTGCAAAAAACAATATGGAATCAGATAAAAAAACCATTATCCGAGCTGTAGAGCCTCAAGCATGTCCATCTTTGACTAAAGGTATTTATACATATGATTTTGGAGATTCTGTAGGTATGGCACCAGTTGTAAAAATGCACACTCTTGGATCAAGTTTTGTACCTGATCCTATACACGCTGGTGGTTTAAGATATCACGGCATGGCTCCATTGGTAAGTGCTATGTATGAAGATAATCTAATTGAGGCTGAAGCAATTGGTCAACAAGAATGTTTTGAAGCTGGTCAGCTTTTTGCAAAAACTGAAGGTATTGTCCCAGCACCTGAAGCTACTCATGCTATAGCTTCAGCAATTAGAGCAGTAAAAGATGCTGACCTAAGATCTGAGCAGGTGGCTGTCTTGACAGCAATGTGTGGTCATGGGCATTTTGACATGAAAGCATATGAGAACTTTTTAAGTGGTGAAATAATTGATTATGATTTCCCAGCTGAAAAGGTAAAAGTTGCTTTGGAGTCAGTCCAAAAATAAAGTGGTTATCTCCCTCCACTCCGATACTATAGGACCTGTTTCCGACAGTACTAATGTATCAAACGTAACGGTTGCGGGAATGAGATTATCAAAATTTTTCGAAGGATATGATTTTGGTAACTCGTTCCCGTAATAAAGTGACAGATGTGGAATCCATAAACTTGGCCATCCCTCTATATCGATTATTGAGTTTTGAAAATTTGTATTATCTGAGGATGTTAAAAAAAGTCGTTGAAAGTAGGTCGTTCCTTCTTGGATTGTATCAAATGTAATATCGAATCTCTTCTTTGGTATTTTGTTAAATAAACTCATAGCTGAGGGTTCGGTCTTTAAGTTTGTTACTAATGTGACGTGTGGATCAAAATATTCTTTACCTTCCTCGAGTGAAAGGATTTTAATAATTTCCTTTATATCAGATAATTGATTTAGCGATGACTCAACCCATATTGAATACATGATTTTTCTAGGTTTTAACTCTTTTGATCTTACTTATCATAAAAGATAGTCCAAAAATAGATGTAGCAACTAAAGACATGGATGGTCCAGAAGGAAGGTTAAAAAAATAAGATAAATATAAACCTGTTACAGAGGAGAAAACGCCAAAGACAATACTAATCCTTATTGATGAATTAAATGTGTTCGTTACAAGTTTGGATGCGGCTGCTGGAATGAGTAGCATGCTCAAAACTAGTATTATGCCAACAGTTTGTAAGGAAGCTACTATGGCAACAGATAAAAGTATCATAAAGAGATAATTCAAAAAACTTATATTTAATCCTTTTACTTCAGCACCTATAGGATCAAATGAATAAAAGAGTAATTGTTTGTAAAAAATTATCATTGTACCCAGTACAACAAGACACATACCAACAACTATGAAAACATCAAATGTACTAACTGCCAAAATTTGTCCAAATAGCAAGTCTTCTAAATTTATAGTTACGTCGAGTATTGAGATAAGAACAAAACCTAAGGCAAAAAATGAAGAAAAAATTATTCCTATTGCTGTATCTTCTCCAATATTTGTATTTTTTATTATAAAACCCAAGAAAATAGCTATGAGAACAGAGGCAGGGACTCCTAATTCAGAGATACTAAATCCGAAAAAAACACCCACTGCAATAATTGGTAAAGTCGCATGAGCCATGGCATCAGCCATAAACCCCATATTTCTATTTACTGCAAATGGTCCCAAAAGAGATAACATTGTTCCTGATGCAATAGCAGTAACCAAGGACCTTATCATAAAATCATATTTGAAAGGCTCAAGGATAGCTTCAATCATTTGTTTCTCCATGACTATTTAAAGTATGATTTTTAAACATTGCACTGTGGGAACCATACATTTCTTCTATCACCTTTTCTGTTAAAACTTCTGAAGGTTTTCCATATGCGCAACAATGTCTGTTTAAACATAAAACTTCATCAAATCTTTCTTCTAGATTATTAATATCGTGAGTAGCAATTAAAACTGTTTTGCTATCAAGGTCGTTTTTATTAATTATGTTCATAATGTCTTCTTGAGCACCAACATCTACAGCGCTGAATGCTTCATCAAGTAATATGATTTGTGCATTTTGGGTCAAAGCTCTTGCAATTAAAACTCTCTGGAACTGACCACCTGATAAGTTGTTTATATTGGTATCAATTTGGTCGAGAAGGCCAACACTTTTCAGTGATGTAGATATCTTATTTTTAGATTCTCTATTGTTTGAGTTAAAAAAAGTATTTTTATCTACCAAGCCCATTCCAACAACTTGGTTTACTGTTATTGGAAAACTACGATTCATAAAATCTTTTTGAGGCACATAGCTTATTAAACTTTTTGCTTCCTGTGGATTTTTTCCATCTATCTTTATTGAGCCATTAGCTAAAGGAAGTAGTCCAACTATTGCGTTAAACAAAGTGGATTTACCTCCACCATTAGGGCCAACAACTGCAACTTTTTTTCCTTGATCAATAGAAAAAGTCACATCATCTAAAACTAAATCATTCCCAAGCTCAACACACGCCCCATCGGAAACAATAATTGATCGACTTTTTTTAGTATTAATTTGTTCAGAGTTCATACAGACTCTTTGTTAGGTTTCTTGTAATTATATTACATTTAACCTAATCGGTATCTTGTAAGTTCTCCGTAATTAATGTAACGTTGCTTATCAGAAATTCTGAGTATGATTGACCAGGTTTTAAGGTTTCAACATACAATCCTGTGACAGGTTTAATACCAGTTTCTGCAACAATTGTTTCTGAATATACAGATGGTGCCTCAGATTCAATGAAAATAACTTTTACATTGTTATCTTCAATAACATCAATTACTCCGGCTAAATCAGATGGTGATATTTCATTGGCTGAGTTTAGACTTGGGATTATGGTTGATAAGACTTCAAGTCCAAATTTTGCCTCTAAATAACCTAATGACTCATGTGTAGTAATGAGTTTTCTGTTTTGAGATGGCACTGTAGAGATTAATTCTGACACTTGTTTTGTTAAGTCATTTAATTCACTAACAAAAGAGTCTGCAGAACTTGTATATGATGATTCGTTTTCTGGATCAAATTGAATCAATCTTGACTCGATATATTCAGCTGCATAAGCCACTCTGCTTGGGTCAAAC
>CACNFT010000010.1 GCA_902619825.1 uncultured Candidatus Actinomarina sp. | reverse complement strand
TAAATCAACATATTACTTATGGTTCAGATCTAGACGTTCAAGATGGAACGTTTTCTAATACTCCTTTAAATTTTGCAGGTATTTATGGATTAACAGATATTGCGAATGCACTAGTTGATGCCGGTGCAGATCTAAATCTGATAAACGATGACAATTTTACACCACTATGTAATGCAGCAGCTTGGGGACATACTAGTGTTGTCACTATTCTTTTAGATGCTGGTGCTGACTTAACAGCAAAATGTTTTGAAACACAAATTGGAGTATCAGTTTCATTAAGCATTGCTGTTGGTGCACCATATTCAGATTACATTAAAGGTTTATATGTTGATCATGGTGAAAAATACAATATTCCATATGATGAAACAAAAATTATAGATGGAAGAGAAAAAGTTATTGAACTACTTAGAAATAGATAACCAAGAACAAGAATCCAAATAAATTACCAAGGTATACAAAAATAATCATCCTTTGAAAATCTTTTGGAATTAAGTTCCATACACTCATATCAACTATTATAGAAATCATGAATAAATCAAAAGCATCTTTATTAATTGCCTTAATCTTTTTAATTACTAGTTGTGCAGAATCAGAACCTCCTGTGGAAGTCTTTTACGATGATGTTACTAATGAACAAATGTTTATCAATATTAAAAATAATGATTTAGATGAAGTTAAGAGATTTGTAGAAATTAATAGAAAATATCTAAATATTAAAGATGAGAATGGCTATACACCATTGATGCTTTCTGCTCTATACAACCAACCAGAAACAGCAAGATATTTACTAGAAAATCCTGGCACGTTTGTTAACTTTAAAGAAAATTACAATGCTACTGCCTTATGTGTTGCTTCTATATGGGGTAACACTGATGTTAGCGAAATACTGATTGAGTATGGAGCAGATCCAACAACGCCTTGCTTTAATCCCGCTGCACCAATTGAGAATGCGTGCAGGGCAAACCTAAGCGAAGAGATCTTGTCTCAATATAAGGAGATAGCTGAGTTTTATGATATTGAATATGATGAAGGCAAAATCCAAGAAGGTCGAGATAAGTGCTTAGATTTCTTTGAGCAACAAAGATTGAATAGCTGACATTAAAATAATTACTCAATAACTCCTGAAAAATTAGAGGCTTAAAAAATGTGGGAGATACAAGATTTGAACTTGTGACCCCTTGCGTGTCGAGCAAGTGCTCTGCCGGACTGAGCTAATCTCCCGTATAAAAAAAATATAGCAGTATAAATTAGATTTGTAGAATGATTATTTCTCTACAGTAACTATTCTTTTCCCAAAACGTAGAAACAATCTCTCTGTAAGCTCAATAATTAAATTTAAAACCCAAAGTCCTAGATAAAGAGCTATAAAAAAATTGATAATTTGAAAAAGAGTAAAAACGATTAAAGCGTAGACAATAATCCAAGAAATCGTAAACTTGAGTGAATATATTGGTGACTGGCTATTCATTAAAATGGAACTTCATTAAATTCTTCAATAAGTGATGCATTATTGTTCTTAGGATTGTTTACTGATCTTGTAACTTGATAGTGTTCAATTATATGTCCAAAATCATGTGATATATTTTTATGAATATCCTCTGAGCTATCATCTGATAACCAAATGCCCATAGATACGTCATCGAGAATTAATGGTGATCGGTCATGTACCTCATTTATCTCTAATGGTGCAGCTGTTGTAATAATCGTAAACTCTGTTGATCCATCTGATCTCTGCCAATACAAACCTGCAGCAAACATATTTTGATTGTCTTTATGCTTAAAGAAAAAAAGGTTGTTTTGCATCATCTATGAGTTTCCATTCATACCAACCAGATATTGGGACTAAACATCTACTTTTTTTGAAAGCAGAAATAAATGTTTTCTTTTCAAGCAATGACTCAAACCTTGTATTAAACAGTGGCTTAGAATTACTTTGATCCTTTAGCCAAGAAGGATAATACCCCCATGTACAATTCATTAAACTATTATCAATTACAATAGGTACACTTGCCTGTGGAGCAATATTGAAATTATCTTCAAAATCATAACCTCTGAGATTATCAATAAATGATAAATTTCCTAGATCAATTGATAAGTAATAGCGTCCACACATTTAAAAATCCAATACTGATAATTCTAATATGTCACCATTCTTGAAGGATTGCTCTTCTTTCTTGTGCATAATATGAACTTGTTGATCCCCTATAATCTCTAATTTATCACCATTTAATACAAGATACGTATTCATTTCCAGCCCAAGAATTTTATATTTTGATTTATGTATCTGTTTAGAGGATGTAAGTATTGCTTTATACAGTACTTCATTCCAATGTGGTAAAACCATAGAGTTTTTAAAAAATCCAAAACCTCTACCCTTGTTCATTTTCTCTCCCATAATCATTGCACCAGCACTACAACCAGCAAGAATGCCACCATTATGGTGAATAGCTAATATTTTTTCCCAGGCTAGAGAATTACTTAATGTTTCATGAAGATGATTTGGATTTCCACCAGAAAAATAGATAAAATTTGCTTTCTCAATCTCAGCTATGGTTTCTGGCTTGTTGTAATCATCAACATTAAGTGCTTTCATAGACTTGTGTTGTACACCTAGTTTTTCAAAATGTTCATCAGCTAAATTAAGCCAATATTTTATTCTCTCTTCACTTTCAAGTCCCGCAGCAGTGGGAAATGAGAGAACATAAGGTTCATTCTCTAATTTATCTAATAACACTTTGTCGTAAGGACGTATAGTGTCTAAATATTCTCCAGCACCAGTTATAGCAATCATCTTTATTTGAGGCGACGACCGGAATCGAACCGGTGTACAAGGTTTTGCAGACCTCTGCGTAGCCACTCCGCCACGTCGCCAGTGAGCGGAAGACGGGGTTCGAACCCGCGGCCTTAACCTTGGCAAGGTTACGCTCTACCAGCTGAGCTACTTCCGCAATAAATTAATGATAGTTTATATTTGAGTTTTTTAAAAAGAAATTAATCCGTAGAACCAAATCCACCCGATGATCTATCAGTCTCAGGTAGAGAATCTACTAATTTAAAATCTACTTTATTTGTATTGATGAGAACAAGTTGAGCAATTCTATCACCAACTTCTATATCATAATCTCTATCACCATGGTTTATCAAAGGTACTAATAATTCACCGGTATAACCTGGATCGATTAAACCAGGACTATTTATGAGAGTAATTTTATGTTTGGTTGAAAGGCCAGATCTTGGTAAAACAAATCCTGCACAATTTTTTGGCAAGTTTATTGCTATACCTGTATTTACCAATGTTACGTCATTAGATTTTAAGGTAATGTCTACAGCTGCACTGATGTCATATCCAATATCAGAATCATATTTTTGAGATGGAATCTTTCCATTCGGGCTGATTAGTTGTATTTCTATCTCAATATTTTTATTCAATGGTAACCTTTCATTGATGAATATTAGAGATTATCTTTTTATAAGGAAAGCGAAATACTCAAATAAAATCAAAATTCTAGATGTTCTTGGTTTTGAGACAGATACAACAATAATTCAAACTCCAGACATTATCAAAGAAATGGATAACATAAGAATGACAAGTGAATTAGAAATGGTTGATGTAGAAATTGAATCTGCGCAAATCGGACAAGAACTTGTTGCTACAAATGAAAACTTATTTGATACTCCAAATCAAGATAATTTAAATCTAAACACGGAAACTTTTGTTCCTTTAAATATAACCTCACAAATAAAGAAAATTTGGACAGATTTAGAGATTAGAAGAAAATGGGTTTTTCCTGCATTTCTTACAATAACTACAGTTGGCATTATTAGTTTTGCATCAATTTTTTATATAAATATGAGAAACACCAATATACAGAATGAAACGACTGCAGTATCTATTTCAAAAGAAACAAATGAAAACATAAACCAAATATCTGAACTATTAAGTGTTGCAACAAATCCTTTTTATTCTCGCTATGATGTATCAAATGCAAGTGCAAATTTGCAAATAATTGAGGCATCATTACTTCAATATCAGGAAAATATAGAGAATAGAGATATTTCAGATAAAGAAAATGTTATTTCTTCATTAAATTTACTATTTGATATAGTCAAAAAATTAGATAAATTATTTACTTATAGAATTATGCATTCAGAAATATTGATTTATGAGGAAACACTAATTATTAACGAAGATACAAATATAGATACTCTTGCTGCAGAATTATCCCTAATTGGAGCTAAAAGTACTTTAAATGCTGAGACTTTACCTAATTTAGATGAATTTAAAGATCATAAAGAAATTGTAAACTCAGCATTAATTACAGCACAGGATTTGCATGGAAGGCTTGTTGCTTCATTAAGAAACAATGAAAATGAAGTTGCAATGACTTTAATTAGTGCAATTGAGTTGAATAAAGAGTCAGAAATTGCATTTTTAAACAATACTTTAAAGCTATTTAATGAGAACTACGAGAATATACTTGAAAATATTGGAGAATTACCCTAATTTAATTCAGCAGCCTCTTTCTCAAAATCAGTTACGTCAGAAAATTCTTTATACACTGAAGCAAATCTTAAATAAGCAACTTCATTGACATCTTTAAGGTGAATAAGTACAGTTTCACCGATTTTTTTTGATTTTATTTTTTTTCCATGTTTTTTTATATCTTTGTGGACGTTGTCTACGAGAGTTTTAAGTTTTTTGTCACTAATATCAATTCCACCAAAAGCATTATCTATACCTTGATATAACTTTTCATAGCTAAATTCCTCAATATCCCCGCTTCTTTTTTCCACCATTAAACTTATATCTGCTTTTTCATACGTGGTAAAACGAAGTCCACAAGTTGAACATTCTCTTCTTCTACGAATACCCTCACTGTTTTTTCTAGAATCAATGACGCTAGTTACGCAGTCTTCGCCAAAAGGACATACCATATATTGTGTATTATAGAAATGGGAGAATTTTGTAACAAATAAATTAAGGAATAATTAAGATTTGATCTTCAAAAATCTCTGAATTTTCTAAATTATTTAATTTTTTTGCTTCAAATAAGAAATTTTCAATATCTTTCGATTCATACATTAAAGCTATATCCCAAAGGGAGTCACCTTTCTGGACCTGATATGTAATAAGTCCATTGTTTGCTGGGATAATTAGGGAATTATTTTTGATAATTGGTGTAGTAATTAGTGAAAATATTGTCAAAAATGTAAATAATATTAACTTTTCTTTCATAAAAATATATTAAAAACCACATATGACACTTTTTTTATTCGAACATATGTACTAATATATAATTATGGTTTCCGAAAAACAAAAAAATATTTTAAATTTTATAAATATATTTATTGAAAAAAATGGATTTGCACCTTCAGTAAGAGAAATTTGCAAAGGAGTGAGTCTGAAATCAACAAGTACAGTCCAATATCACCTTGAAAAGCTAATCGAATTAGGATTACTCCAAAAAAACTATAAAAAATCTCGTGCTTTGATTGTAAACAACCAACTATCGAACAAGAAAATTCCGATACTAGGAGAAATTGCTGCAGGATCTTTACTTATGGCTGAAGAAAACGTTATAGGAACTGTGAATTATCCAGATACTGATGAAAAATCTGATCTATTTGCTTTATCAGTTTCAGGAGATTCGATGATCGATGAAGGAATTCATGAAAAAGATTTAGTTATTATTAATAAAAATGAACCAATTAAAAATGGAGATATAGGTGCATTTCTTATAAATAATTCAGAAGGTACTATTAAATTTCTCCAAAATATTCAGGGTAAACAATACCTAGTTCCTGCAAATAAAAACTATGAAAAAATTCCAGTTAATGAAAATATACAACCTATAGGAAAAGTTGTTTCGTTAATTAGAGATATGTAACTTCACCTTTAAGATACAACTTTTCTTTTTCATAAGATAATTCGAGCTCTCCACCAGGATATAAAACGATTGCATCATCATCAACTTTATTAATTTCTCTTAAATAAGTAAATAATGCTAAAGCTCCAGAACCACAAGCGTCTGTTTCGCCAACTCCCCTTTCGTTTACTCTTGCGTAAATAAATTTGCGTTCAACGACTGAAAAGATTTCAATATTTATACCATTAGAAAATAGATCTTGTGTTCTAGCATTTAATGAAAATTTATCAAGATCAAAATTCTCTACATCATCGACCTCAACCATAAGATGGGGATTTCCAACTTCACTAGTCGTACATACATAACTATCAATTTCGATACTCTCACCAGTCGTAGGAATAGGTGCTTCAATTTTTACATAATCGTTTTCTACAAATGCTTTTAAATCACCAACTGGAGCTCTAACAATCAAATTTTTAGTATCCACTAAGTTATTGTCTACTGCAAATTTTGCTGAACAACGCACACCATTTACACATAGTTCAGCAGGAGTTCCGTCATTATTAAAATAATGCATTTTCACTGTTGAACTATCTATACCCTCTACCAATATGACTCCATCAATAGGAAAGAGTGAATCACTTACAATTGAAATAATTTCTATTTCTGACAAGTCTCGGACGTACTCAGTACATATAAAATCATTGCCTGTTCCTGACATATAAGATTCATTTACCATCTATAATCATTTCCATTTCTTTACGAATTACTTTTACATCATCGGTTTCAACAATTTTTATTCTATCTTCTTGTTTAAACCATGTAAGTTGTTTTTTAGCTAACCTGTTCGTTTTTAAATTAATATTTTCTGCAAGATCATTACTTAAATTCATCCCTATAGCTTGTAATACAGTTTTTGAAGGATTAGTAATAGAATTCATCTCATCTATTACACCTTGTTGTATCATTTCATCAGTTCGTTTACTAATTCTGTTTTTATAATCAGGATGATTCCAAAATATACCAACAATATTTTCTGGAATGTTTATTGGCGGGAAAACATACTTTACATCTTCTAAAATTGAATCCTCAATATTGCGTATAAGTCTTCTTTTATTAATTTCAACATCAGGTGTTTTAATTTCATACATTTCATGGAACTTTAGTAATTGATCAACATTTAATTGTTCTAATTCAGATCTTATAGCTGGATCAGTAGGTCTAAACTCAAAACTATTAATAAGTGAACGAAAATACAAACCAGTACCACCAACAACAAGATAATCTTTTTCAAAGGATTTTTCTGGAATTTCCATCTCGATTAAATAATTTAGATAATCTACTACAGAAAAATTTTGATCAGGTTCAGCTATATCAAGTCCGTAATATAAAACCTGTGATCTCATTACATCATTTGGTTTTGCAGTGAGAATATCCAATCCCTTGTAAACTGCCATTGAATCCAGAGAAATTATATCAAGGTTTCTTTCAATAGCAATTTCGTGAGCAATTCTTGATTTTCCTGATGCAGTAATCCCTGTAAGAAAATAAAGCAAGATTACAAAGTAGCTTTCAAGAAAAATGGTGTGGAATCATATATGTTCACTTTTAATAGTTTTCCAATATTTTCACTGCCAGATTCGAGATGAACTATATGACCACCTTCTATACGACCAGTCAGGATATTGCTATCTTTTTTTGAGACTTTCTCTACAAGCATCGTTTGTTCCGTATTTTGGTATCTTTTATACCTTTTTTCGCTGATTTCAGTTTGTCTAACTTTTAATCTCATAAATCTATCATCTATAACTTCTTTTTCAATAAACTGATCGACATAATCGGATGCAACTGTTCCAGGTCTGGGTGAAAATTTAAACATATAGATTAAGTCAAATTCAGCATAATTAACTACATCCATTGTTTGTTGAAAGTCATCCTCGTTTTCACCAGGAAAGCCAACAATAACATCAGATGATATGGACACGTTAGGAATTAATGATTTAATTAAATCTACTTTTTCAAGGAATCTCTTTTGGTTATAACCTCTATGCATTGAAGATAATATTTTATTACTTCCACTTTGGAGCGGAATATGAATTTGATTTGCTACTTTTGGTAAGTCTGCAACGGCTTTTAATGTTTCTATTTTAAAATCTTTGGGATGTGGTGATGTAAATCTAATCCGTTCAATACCATCAATTTCGTGGATTTTGTAAAGAAGTTCAGTGAAATATGGTTTTCTCCTATTATTGATCATTAAATCTCTACCGTAAGAATTTACATTTTGACCAAGTAACGTTATCTCTTTAACTCCGTCATGAGCAAGATTTTTAATTTCATTGATAATGTCTGAGGGTCTTCTACTTATTTCGACACCTCTTACAGAAGGTACGATACAAAATGTACAACTATTATTACAACCAATTTGAATTGTAACATAGGCACTTACACTTGATTCTCGTACAGCAGCGATTTCAGTTTCAATATCTGTTGTTTCTTCGATAATCTCTGTTACTGGACCCCAGTCTTCTGCCTGATTGAGTAAATTAATTATCTCTGACGTATTGTGTGTCCCAATAACAACGTCTACCCAAGGCGCTCTCTCTCGAACTAATTCCTTATCTTTTTGAGCTGCGCAACCGCCTACAAGTAGTC
>CACNFT010000009.1 GCA_902619825.1 uncultured Candidatus Actinomarina sp. | reverse complement strand
AGAAATAGTAAGAGGATGAAAAAGATTAAAATATAATTTATTAAAACATCTGCACTAATTTGCACTGTTACCTCATTTCGTAAATGGGATAAGAGTACCGAATATCCCTTCGTTAGAATTACCTAACAGGTTCATACGGTCGGTTTTTAACCCTCTCAGCTCTACTGCTCCCGTTAGTTATATATTAGTTTAAATTGTGAATAAACAACCTATCTATAATTTATTATTAACATCTCAATAATGAAAAATAATAATCTTCATCAAAAACCCTCTATAATACAAACAATTTCAGCTGTTTTAACTGCAGGTGTAATGTGGGGATCTGGAAATGTAATTATAAGAAGTCTTTTATTAGAAGGGCTTAATGAAATTTTCCTCGTAACAGCGAGGGTACTAATAATTGGTACACTACTTTTTTCATATTATATTATTTTCAACAAAGATAAATTTGATAAAAAACTTCTTAAAGAAGCTTCATTTACTGGACTGGCCTCAATATTTTTTGTTAGTTGGGCATTTATATTCGCACTACAATATATCTCATCTGGTCTTGTCACTTTATTAATAAGCTCAGCACCAATTTTTACGGCAATGTGGGTCAAGCTTATTTTAAAACAAGAAAAGATATCGAAACTCAAATATTTATCAGTTGTTGTTGGATTTTCAGGCATAGCATATTTGTTTATTTCGCAAGAAACTGGACTACTTAATCAAGGAAATATTTTTTTAGGTGGATCATTAGCATTTCTAGGCGTCCAATGTATTGCTCTTGCTACAGTCCTAAATCGAAAATATGCACCAAGGTATAAGGTAAACAGTTGGCTCACATTTCAGTACCCACTTGTAATAATTTTGACTTTGCTCACATTCTTTATTTCCGGTGTAGGTATAGATGTCTTAAATCTATCTCAACTTTTGAGATTAGTAGCACTTGTTGTATGTAATCTTGGAGCTTTTCTTTCATTTACATGGCTTATTCAAAGAGTTAGTGCTTTGCAAGTGGCAAGTATTGACTACTTAGTACCCGTAGTTGGTGTTACAGCAGGGGTTCTATTTTTAGGAGAGACCTTTAACAGAAATATATTAATATCAAGCCTATTTATTTTTGCTTCTTTGTTGTTAACAACCAAGGATGAATTTTCAGACTAAAAGCTATCGTATACCTTTTTAACTTTTTTTAAATCTTGCCAAGTTAACCATTTTGGTTTACCGGGTTCTTTTGACGGATTTCTTAAAAGATATGATGGGTGAAAAATTGGCATCACTTTGATATCATCTTTTTCAATCCATTCGCCTCTAATTTTGGATATTGGTTGTTTTATATTCAGAAAAGACTCAACAGCTGTAGATCCTGCAAGCACAATAATTTTAGGATCTAAAAAATCGATTTGTTTATCAAGCCAAGGAATACAAGACTTGACTTCTTCTAAGGATGGTTTTCTATTGTTAGGAGGTCTACATTTCACAATATTTGTAATATAACAATCTTCTAGAGGATCAATTTCGACTGAGTTAAGAGCTGAATCCAACATTTTTCCAGCTCTACCTACAAATGGAAAACCTGTAATATCCTCTTGTTCTCCAGGTCCTTCACCGATTATTAAAATTTCTGCATTAGGATTACCTTTTGCTACTACAACATTGGTTCTAGTTTCTGCGAGTGAACACTCCTTACACTTCCTGCATTCTTTATGAAGCAGTTCTAATTCATTTTTTGAAGTCATATCAAAATATTAATATAAATTATTTTTGTGAACGCCCCAGTTCTTCATAACTGGGGAGTTTTTGTATACCAACAACTTTAAGGGAGTAGCGTAGTATTTAATTTAATTATGAATTATTGAATTAAATAGAAGTTAAACAAAATAACAATGTAAGTAAAAATGAGAAAACCCTTGAATACTCCGCTTGTTTTGTTGCCAAAACTTACTTCTTCAAGGGTTATCTCTTACCCTTCTTGTAATGATCCTCTATAAAGATTTTCTTCACAAAAAGTTAATTTAAAGATAAATAAAATATTTAAAGATTTCAAAAAAAAATAATAAATTTTTTCCCACTCTAATTCTTGTTTTTAACTTTTATATATATATTAAACAAACCAACTATGACAACAATTCCTAGAACAGCACTTAGAACAGTTGATAAAAAATTATTATTAATATTTGTAATTCCATAATCATCTAAAAACAAAACTATTCCAGATTTTTCATTAAAACCATAAGATTCTGCCACAGATTCAAGTCCATCTGGAGATGATGATGCATATGGTGTGATCAATGTCAGTAATAAAATCAACAAGATAAATATTCCATAAAATGAAGTTGTATTATTTTTAATTTCTTTATTTTGATTAACGTAGACTAAATCTGAGCGAACTCTTAAAAGTAAGGAGACAATCAAACCAGTAATAATTCCTTCTCCTATACCAATAAGTACATGGCTTGAAACCATTGCAATCAAAACACTTCCAAGTGGCACAGCAACCGTTCCTCCAATTGCGTATTCAAGCACAAAAGCTATTGATGAGAAAACAACTGACAATAAACCGGCTATAAATGAGCCAGAAATTATTGAGGAGTAACTTCCATTAAATAATTTTTTCCATGTAGATATGACTATCCATCCAATTAGTGAAGTCACTACAGCCATATTAAGCAAATTTACACCAAGGGCACTTAAACCTCCGTCAGCAAAAAGAAGAGACTGTATGACAACAACTATAGAAATACAAATAATTCCAAGACTTGGTCCAAGTACAATTACTGCTAATGCACCTCCAAGAAGATGACCACTAGTTCCAGCTGCAATTGGAAAATTGATCATTTGTAAAACAAAAATTAATGCTGACATCATTCCTGTCAATGCTATTAATCGATCAGCAACTAAATTTTTTGCATTTCTTATATAAGCCCAAATAGTTCCAAGGCTAATTAATCCAGTTGCTGCAGATACTGGTGCGTTTATAAATCCATCAGGTACATGCATAAGAAAAGTATATAATTTTTTTTTCTTATTGCAAACAATTTGCAATATACATTTAAACTAAACTTTTAATCTTTAGCCATTCATGTATTTCACTCAAGGCATACATTCTTGTATCTTGATTCAAAATTTCATGTTTCGAATTCTCTACTTTAATGTATTTAACATTCTCTAGTTTGGATAACTCTAAAGAACCCTGAATTGGAGATATAGTGTCATTTTCACCATGAAGAACCAAAGTCTCAATATTAAGTTTTTTAATGTTTGAATTTACATAATCTTGAGCTTTTATAATCTCGTATCCAGCTCGAAATGTTATTGAACGAAAAACAAGAGGGTCATTGAAATAATTTTTCACAACATCTTTATCATTTGTTAAATTATTTTTTGTTACATTTGAGAAAGATCTTAAATTAGGCGCCAAACTAGACAACGGTTTAGCTAGTTTTTTAAGAAATTCTGGGTAATTTACTTGAAAAGTAGGAGCTGTAAGTATCAAATAATCAGGATTAATGACATTATTCAATATTCCGTGAACAGCAACTAATGCACCAATCGAATGACCAAAAATTATTTTGTTGTCATAATTTTCTATTTTTTTGAAACCATCCTTAAGAGATTTATCCATTTCATCCCAAGAATCTATAGAACCTCTTTTTTCAACAAATTCTCCATGTCCAGGCAAGTCAATAAGGTGTGAATCAATGTTTAGTTTTTGGAACCATTTTGCATTAATTTCATGTCTTCCTTTATGCTCAAAAAAACCGTGAAGTATTAGTACCGCATTCTTATTCATAATTGATCTCTTTTCTTTAAACTTAATAATAATGAATATTGATTTTGTAAAAGTTCCATTTTCAAACAATCCATCTATGTCAAGATATGAAGGTCAAATATTTAATAAAAATCCAAATAAGATTTATCTTCTTGAGAAACAAAAGCAGTTAAGCAAATTTGGTGACAGCATATATGGTCAGACAAAAGTTTCAATTGATAATGAATTGCTTTTAAAAACTTTAAAATTCTTAAATTTTAACAATCTAACAACAATTAAGGAACTTTCATTAATGCTGGAGGAAGATTTTGCAGTTATGCACAAGGGTAAAATGGAACTTGGTTCAATATGTTTTCCAAGTGGTTGGGAATTTAAAGAAAAGTTAGGAAAAGACTTCACATACATACATCAACCTGTTGCTGACAACAATAAGCTTATTTCCTCAAGTAATAAATTATCTGAATATATGT
The DNA here is from genome assembly GCA_902619825.1 of uncultured Candidatus Actinomarina sp. Lineage (GTDB taxonomy): Bacteria > Actinomycetota > Acidimicrobiia > Actinomarinales > Actinomarinaceae > Actinomarina. Next base: position 6,083 of record CACNFT010000009.1, on the reverse strand, counting down.
GCAAACAAACTATCCAAAGATGGGTTTGGACTATAACTACTAGTAAAGAATTGAGTGAGCATCCACATCTAGAAAAACCTCAGTTAACTTCATTTGAAAATTTATATTTTAGGGTTGAAACACAAATCTCTACACCCATTGATGATAAGACAAGTTTATTTTTGATCAAGGTTGATGTTTACCCTCTTATAGATGTTTGGGATTTAAAAATATTTGATAGTGTTAATTCAATGAGTGATAGTGTCTTAAACTACAAAGGGCTAGTAGAAATAAAAGAATTATTTAATAAAATGAAGTTATGAAAAAAGCTTATATCGCTGGACCATTGTTTGACGATCATGAAAGAGAGTATCTAGAAAAGATTACAGAAATAGTTGAAGATTTTGGATTTGAAACATTTCTTCCACATAGAGATGCAGGTTTAGTTACAGGCGATTTTACAAAAGAAAAAAAAATCAAGGTTTTCGATGAAGATATGAAGTATTTAGAACCAGCAGATTTAGTAGTTGCTCTTTTGACTGGTAGAGACGTAGATTCTGGGACAGCTGCTGAGATTGGATATGCCTTCAGAGCTGGGAAAAAATTAATTGGTATAAGTGCAAACACCATAAAACCTATAAATAATTTTGTATGGGGAATATTTAACTACGGTGAGAATATAGTTGATAATTTGGATGATTTAAAAACAATTATTTCAAAGGAATTTAATTAATTATTTTCTTAAATTCACTTTAATCTTTATGATTAAATCATATGGTAAGTAAGCAAGCTGAAAAAAGCATTAAGCAATACAAACGTTTTGCAAAATTACTTAGCATTCTATATAGAAGCCCAAATGAAATGACAAAGTGGAGAATAAAGCTATTCAGATGGTTTGTTGATTTACAAGGGACATTTGGTCCGAAAGTTAAAGGAACAGTTAAAGAAGAATTTAATTTTAATGGAGTAAACACATGGAAGATATCTACACCTAACTCTAATCCAGATCGAGTACTGTTGTACTTTCACGGGGGAGCATATTCTCTTGGTAGTCCAAAAAGTCATTACTCACTAGTAAGTTATTTAGCTGACATTACTAAAACAACAGTTTACGTTCCAGATTATCGTCTAGGACCAGAAAGTAAATATCCGGCACAACTTGAGGATGCAATTACGGTGTATAACTATCTTTTGTCAGAAAAAAAATATAATTCAAACCAGATAGCGTTTGGTGGTGACTCTGCTGGGGGAAACTTAGCTCTTGTCACACTTCTAAAACTCATCGAGACAAAGCAAGATCTCCCAACATCACTAGCTTTGTTATCACCTTGGACAGATTTAACTGGAAAAGGTGAAACTTATACAGTTGAAATGGCAAACAGGGATTTACTTTTAGGACCTATTTTTAAAAGAATATGGGAAAACAATGACACTCTTCATGGCTTTTATATAAATGAAGGAGAGTTTGATCCAGATAATCAATATATGGTTCCATTAAATGGAGACTTTAGAAAAAGTCCTCCAATTATGATTCAAGTTGGCTCAGAGGAACTATTACTTTCCGATTCAGAGTCTTTAAAAAAAGTACTTGATAGAGACAATTGTGAAAACGAATATTTTGAATGGGATGGAATGTATCACGTTTTTCATATAGACATTAGAATGCCAGAAACAATATCTGCTTTTGAACAAATTGGAAATTTCTTAAATAAACACCTGCCCTCAAAAACAAATAATGAATCTGAAATTAATATCAATTGAGCTTACTTGATGCATTTATAATTGGTTTTTCAATAGTTTTTGGATTGCTTTTAGCTTTGTCTTTTTCTGGTGTTGTTAAAAAAATAAAACCTTTTTTTATAGTTTTTACATTTTCCATAGCTTGGTTAAGTTCCTCTTTTCTGATTTATATAATTTTTAGATAATTACTATTTAATGTTTTCTTATTATTTAATTTATTTACTAGATTGTTTTTGTGAGAAATATAAAAAGTTTTGATGATCTTGATATATTTGTAACTGAATTCATGTCAAAGTGGGGAGTTACACTGCTAAGATATTCCCTTGGCGTAATCTATATCTGGTTCGGTGCTCTAAAACCTTTGGGCTTAAGTCCAGCACAAGAGCTGGTTGAAAATACTGTATATTGGTTTGAAAACCCCAAGACATTTGTACCTATTTTAGGAATATGGGAAGTCGTTATCGGCATAACAATGATTATTAAGCCATTGATTAGGGTTTCAATAATTTTACTTTTTATTCAAATGCCAGGAACTTTTCTACCATTAGTTCTGTTTCCAGAGGTTTGTTTTACAAGCTTTCCTTTTGGACTCACTCTTGAAGGACAATATATTGTAAAGAATTTGATTATAATATCTGCAGCTTTAGTAGTTGGCTCAACTGTTAGGAAGTAACTGTGGAAAATGATGATATCTCATCTAAAAATAATCTAAACCCACAAGATCAATTAAATTATAAAAACAAGGCCAAAAATTTAGAATTTGTTAAAAACAATTCAAATATAAAAATTCCATATTTTAAAGAGATAATTTTTGATGATTTTGAAAATATTGAAGAGACTTTAGGAAAGTTTTCTAAACAAATAATTATTAGAAGCAATAGTTCAAAAGAAGATACAGATGAAACTTCAAGTGCAGGTAAATTTTTATCTATTGGCCCAATAGATAAAAACGATATATCCCTCATTAAGAAATCAGGGAATGAAGTTATACAAAGCTATGAAAAAGACGATAACAATACAGTTATTTTCCAAGACTATGTTGATGGAGCAAAAAGTGTGTCAGTCCTTACATCGTATAAAGTAGGTACTGACTCTGCATACAGAACATTCTCAACTTACTATGGGTCTCAAACTGATGCAGTAACATCTGGTAGATACAACAGAATTAAAAATTTTTTTATTCATAGATCTTTGGATAATCCTCCTGAAAAGTTTAAAGAGTATTACAAATTTTTTAAAATACAAAATCAATTAGAGAGTCTATTTGGAAATAAACAACTAGATATTGAAATAGTTACAGATCAGAAGGAAGAACCTTTATTACTTCAAGTAAGACCTTTAATGGGAAAAGTAATAAAAAAAGAACCCATAATGGTTGAAAGAAGTGTTATTGATGAGAATGTAAAAAGGTACAAAGAGTTAATTCCAACTACAGATGATCGATTTGGTACTAATCAAATTTATAGCAATATGTCCGATATGAATCCAGCCGAAATGATTGGTAAGAAACCGGATAATATTGCTTTTAGTCTTTACAGATTTATGTTCACTGATACAACGTGGAATAAACAGCGCGGAGAATTTGGATACAGAATTTATTCAGGAGGAAAGTTGATGGAGCTATTTAACAATGTTGCATACATAAATGTGAACCATAGCTTAAATAGTTTTCTAACTCGAAATATAAAGAATGAAACATGTGAAAAAATCATCAATTATCAGTTAAACAAATTAGAGACTTATCCACATCTTCATGATTCTATAGAGTTTGATATATCAAGGTCATCCTACACATTTGAAACAGATGAGAAATTTGGAGAAGAATATAAAAACATTATCGATAGAAAAGAGATTATTCAATGGCATCATGATTTAATCGAAATTGACAGTTTTAACAGCTCTACACTTCATAAAAATAATGAAATAATTTTAGATGCATTTTCAAAGCTTGATGATAGCTTTCAATATTTAGATAAAGAAAATATAAAATTTGTTCGAGACAATATGGCATTGCCATTTACTCATCACTCAAGATTAGGATTTGTTTATTTTGCTCAGTTAAACAACTTTTTGAAAAACGGAGTTATTAATGAAGAAGAAAAGCAAAACCTACTACTTTCTGTAAATTCAATAAGTACGAAAATGAAACAGGATGCTTACAGGGTAAAGACAGGAAGTATAAGTCTGAATGACTTTTTGAGTATCTATGGACATGTAAGGGCAGGAAACTACAACCTGTCCTCTTCAAATTTAAAAAGCAATATATCCTTTGCTGAGTCATTAATCAACACAAGTAATGAGCCAATTCCAAGTGAACCATTGAAAATTGATATATTTGAGAAAATTGATGATTATTTTAATTTAAACAAAATTTCTTACACATCTGAGAAATGGGTAGAAATGTTTCAGCTTGCAGTTTCCACTAGAGAAAATTCAAAGTTTTACTACACAAAAGGAATAGACGGTATTTTGAATGAAGTTGAAGAAAAGGACATCTCCGATCGTGAACTCTTCCAGCTACTTGATTTCGAATACAACGACATAAATACTTTTAATCAAAAGATTGAAGATACTCTTATGCCTGATGTAATAACTAGCTCAGATGATTTCTATGCATATGAAGAGATGAATAAAAATGGAAATTATATTGGACAAGGGACAGTTAGTGGAGAAATTCTATTCTTAGATGGCATTGAAAACAACAGAAATAACTTAGATGATAAGATAATCGTTATTCCAGCAGCAGATCCAGGATGGGATTGGATTTTTAATTACAAAATAAAATCATTGATTACTGAATTTGGTGGTCCAAACTCACATATGGCTATAAGATGTGCTGAGCATAATATCCCAGCAATTTTGGGGATCGGAGAAAAAAACTTTTCAGCTATTTTAAATTCAAAGAACTTAGTAGTCGATTTTTCTAACGAAAACTTTACAATCTTATAAAAACTTTAGATGAAATTTTGAAATTCTTTTTCAAAAAGTTCTGGCTCCAAAAGAAAACAATCATGGCCCTTTGTTGAATTTATAACTTTTACACTTGTTTTAATACCATTTTCTTTTAAAAGATTTTCAAATTCAACTTGTTCCTCAGGATAAAAACAAACATCTGAATCAACGGAAATAATCAAAACGTTTATGTTCTCTAATTTTTTTATCTCCTTAGTGTCAATATAAAAATTTTGCCACCCTTTAATTATGGAATTATAAGACTCCGGAGTAAACCTTTGAATAAATTTCTCACCTTGGTGCATCATGTAAGACTCTTGAGAAGTAGATAAAAATCCCTCAAGAAAGTTTTTATTGTACTTACTTTCATCTTTTGCTCTACTTGATAAAAGCTCAAGTGAAATATAAGTTTTATGCGCAATCATTCTGGCTAGTGATAAGTATTCAGCTTCTCTTCCGTTTGAGCTTTTTGCAAGATCTAATATATATGCTTGTTCAAGATTATGTAATAATTGGATTGTAGACAGTTTATATCCACTTGAAATTGATATTAGGTTTTTGACGTAGTCCGGATATAAAAGAGAAAATTCAAGAGCCATCAAACCTCCTATTGATGGACCAATCACAGCCTCTAAAGAGATAACACCCAAATCATCCAACAATAGTTTTTGAGAGATTTCTATATCTTTAAATGAAATAAAAGGAAAGTCATCACCATAGATTTCCCCTGTCTTTATATTTATTGAGTTTGGCCCAGTAGACCCATAACAGCCACCAAGATAATTTGCGCACACCACAAAGTATTTATTTGTATCAATAATTTTGTTAGGCCCTACAAATTCATCCCACCAACCAATTTCTAATTCATCGTTCCATGGAATATCTAAATTGTCATTTTTTTTATAATTTCCTGCCAGCATATGACTTCCAGTCAGTGCATGAAAAATTAAAACCGCATTGTCACCTTTTTCGGACAAAGTTCCATAAGTTGTATATGCAATCTCTACATTCTCAAGCAGCTCACCAGATTCAAGTTTAAGTTGTTGAATGTAAAACTTGCTTGTTTTATCTTGTACTTTCAAGTGCTTCTGATAAGTCTTCAATGATATCTTCAATATCTTCGATACCAATTGAAAGTCTAACTAATTCTGGTGGAGCCCCAGCAGCAACAAGTTGCTCATCATCTAGTTGAGAGTGAGTAGTCGACGCTGGATGTATAGCCAAAGATCGAGTGTCCCCAACATTCGCAACATGTCTAAACATCTTTAAGTTGTCAATAAACTTTTGCCCTGCATCCTTCCCACCTTTAATTCCAAATACGACCATAGTTCCGCCAGTACCTTTTAAGTATTTTTCAGAAAGCTCGTATGCTGGATCATCTTTAAGTCCAGGATATCTTATCCACTCAACAA
>CACNFT010000008.1 GCA_902619825.1 uncultured Candidatus Actinomarina sp. | reverse complement strand
AGGCGTAGGTTCATAACCAGGAGGAGTCTCTCCACCAGCAGGAGGAGCATACTCTTCACCCTCAGCCGGTGGCGTAGGTTCATAACCAGGAGGAGTCTCTCCACCAGCAGGAGGAGCATACTCTTCACCCTCAGCCGGTGGCTGACATCCTGGTGCATAAGGGTTGTTAGCACAATCTTCTTCATTTTGATCTCCACCAGCAGGAGGAACATACTCTTCACCAGGGTCATACAAACCTGGGTTCGTACATTGAGGCAAAGCTGAATTAGATGGATCTCCACAATCTATACCCTCTCCTTCAGGAGGTGGACCTTGTCCTTCTTGGCCTCCACTTTGAGGACATCCTGGTGCGTAAGGATTATCATCACAATCTTGATCCTGAATTATTCCATCTTGTGGTGGTGGAAGTGTAACCTGAGAACAAGTTGGGTCATCTGGATTTTCATCACAATAATTTTCAGCAAAATTAGTATATGTTTCTGTTTGGTCCTTAAACTCTTGAGCGTTCTCTTCGTTACCCCAGAATCCGACGTTAGTCGGAGTCGTACCAGGTGGTAAGACACCATCTTCGGGGGTACCAAAAATATCCCCAGGAAGACCAGCATTCTCTACTGGCTGACTATAACAAAGAGGATCTTCAGGATTTTCTTCACAAAGTTCTCCAAGGTCTTCAGGACTAAAGGTTTGAAATTCCTGAAGCCCATCTTCTCCACCGGCAAAAAAGCTAGGTGATGAATTTTCATATAGTTCAGGATTTGAACATTGAGGTAAGATTAAATTTGAAGGATCCGTACAATCAATTACTTCAGATATGCGATAATCATCATGGCTACCATACCTTTGTGAAGCTAAATCATCAGCTCCGTCAATAGCAGTGTAGAAAACTCCTTGTTTTGATAAATCAACATATGATTCATCACTAAACATATTTCCAAGAAACTCACCTTTGTCCAAAGATGATTCCCCGTAATAGTCTCTAAAACATTCGGGGTGATTAGGGTCTTCGGTACAAAAACTCGGTTTTTCTCCTGCAAAAGCGTTTGGATCAGGTGCAGCATATTCTGCAAGCATACCAGCTGTTAATAATCCAGAAAATCCAACATTATTTCCAAATTCATCTGTACACTCTGGTGCTTCGGGCGTCTGTTCACAGTAATTTGGTGCAACATAAACACCATCAGAATAAACATCAGCAGCTTTGAAATCTTCTGAACATTCATAAGATTCTGGATTTTCATTACAATATTCATCTGGCGGTCCTGAAACAACAACTGGTCCACCATATATATCAAACATATCATTTCGGTCCAATGCAAGACCGGTAGCATTACCAACAAACTCATGGAAAAAATCACCTTTACCTGCACACATTGGGTCATCGGGGTATTCTTCACAGTTCACTGGTTCCCATTCGTCACCCAATACTTCCTCGTCATAAACATGGAAAAATGTATAAACAGCTTGTGTATTGCCCCCTAGACATTCAGGATCATCAGGATTTTCTGCACAGAAAGAATTTTCAATAGGTTTATTTCCAAAGAAAGCATTTCCAGGATCAATACCTCCATCTTCACAATCTTCTGGATTAGCATTGCAATATGAACCACCTATTTCAAATGCTTCTCCAACAAATTGAGGACCATCTGAACATTCGGGCAACCAAGTCTGCTCGTCACAATAACCTGGTTTAATATCATTTGATGTAAAACTATATTCAAATCCCATACCCTGCACCATATCCTCAACAAAATGATTACCTGCAAATGCTTGAGCAAGAAATTCTGGGGGTGGTGCTCCAGCTGCACATTCAGGATCATCAGGATTTTCTGCACAATAAGTACCTTCAACAAAATTATCTTGACCTGCGTTCACAAACATATTTGCAGCTGCCAAAGCCATAGCGGAAGCAACATTTCCTGTGTTTGCTAACTCATTAACAGCATTTGTATCCGCTGAAATAAATTGCATCATTCCATGTTGTGCACGAAAGTTTCCATTTTCATTATGGTCAAAACCTAAATCTTGAAATTTTTCATTTTCGTGAACAGTTGCGGCATCTTCAAAAGTTCCAATAAATTCTGATAATGGAGGTAGTTCTTGTGCTGGACCATTTTCTGGTGCCTCTTGCCAGTTTGCGGTTATGAACTCCTCAACAACTTCATCTGGTACAGCTACTTCTTGTACTACTTCAGCAAGGGATTCTACAGAATTTGTTAATTCTTCTGGTGCCCCTGCGGCAACTAAAAGAGTTTGAGTCAAATCCATTCTCTTAGTATCACTTTCAGTAAAAACTGCATTTACTGCTACATCTGCTGTTAATTGTTCACTACCCTCAGCAAGACCTTCCTGTGTTTCAGCTTTGCACGTGTAGCTACATTCCCCTTCCATATTTGAAACAAATTCATCAACAATTAGTGCAACAGTTGACGAGTCTTCATCTGTCCAACCTGATCCTCCTGTTGTTGCACTTCCAAGTTCTGTTCCCGCGGTTTGAGAAACAGCTACTAAAACAGGTACTCCTTCTTCGTTAGGAAGCAATTCACTAAATACAGCATCATCTGCTTCTTCTCCGCCTTCTAAAACCGTGCTTTTTGCAGAAAGACTTGTCACATCATATTCAAACACACCCTCGGTTCCATGAACAGAGAGCTCTGCAGTTGGAGTAACTATTTTTGCAAGAGATGCTGTCAGCCCCTCACTTCTTATGTCGTAAGCAATACTTCCAGAAATTACATCTACTGTTAAAACTCTTGCCTTTTCTTCATCGTCATAATCAAAGCTTCTAATATTGATTACAGAATTTCCACCCATCAAAAGAGCAGAGCCATCTTCAAAAGTCATTTGAGCAGTACCATTATCAGCGGTTCTTATCTTTACACCCATATCAAGAGGGACGATTTCACTGACTACTTCCCAGTCTTCTGAAGTACTAGTAAGTATTCCCGTTGCCCCAATAAGTGGTTTTAATAAAATAGGAGGTACGACTAATTCCGCCTCGTTATATATCTCGCCAGAAGATGATTCAGCAAGAGTTGTAGTGGAACTAGTAGTTGTCGATGTCTCTGAAGATTCTGTTGTTGTGTCATCAGCCCCTCCACAAGCAGAAAGAATCAAAAATAAAATATTTAAAACAACAATTTTTTTATTATGTTTCATATCTATACCCATATCCTAAACAATATTTTTAGTCGTCACTACATTTTTAGTCTTAAACTTTACCATTCTTTTTAGTCAAAAAACTGCAAGTCTTTTACACTATATATATGAAAAACACTGAAATTATTGAGTTATTGTCAGAATTAGTAGAAATCCCCTCTATAAGTTCTCTTGAGGAAAATCAAAAAGATGTTCTAGAATCAGCAAATTATATTTCTGACTTGTTTAAAAAAGTGGGATTAAAGTCGAAAGTCACTTCAAGTAAAAATAGTAAACCTGCCGTACTTGCCCATACTGAAATCGATCCATCTAAAAAAACTGTACTGCTTTACGCTCATCATGATGTCCAACCAGTTGGCGATATAAATAAATGGAATACTGATCCGTTTAAACCAGAAATTATCGATGGAAGACTTTTTGCAAGAGGATCAGGAGATAACAAAGCAGGAGTGGTAACTCATTATGAAGTGGTTAAAAATCTACTTGAAACCCTGCCTGTGAATATAAAAATTTTTATTGAAGGTGAGGAAGAAATTGGTTCACCCTACATGACTGAATTTATTGCAGAAAACAGAAGAGATCTTGAAGCTGATGTAATTGTTATTGCAGATTCAGGAAATATTAAGTCAGGCGTTCCAACAATAACGACATCCTTAAGAGGATTAGTTGATGGTGTCATAGTTGTCGATCAACAAATGGAACCTGTGCACTCTGGATTAGGTGGAGGCGTAGTTCCAGATGCATTTATGATTTTAAGTCGTATCATAGCTTCTTTCCATAATGACAAAGGAGAACTGCTTATAGAAGGACTTACTCCAACTGAACAAGATGTATTTGAGCTATCTGATGAATTTGTAAAGAGTTCACTCTCTTCAAACGGAGTTGAGCTTTTTGAAATGGATAGTTATTCAAAAAGATTATGGTTGGAACCTGCATTAAGCATACTGGCGATTGATGCTCCTCCTGTAGCCGAATCTGTAAACTTACTTATTCCTAAAGCAAAAGCAAAAGTAAGTTTAAGGCTCCCTCCAACTGAAGATCCAGATCATGCAATGAACATGCTTGAAAAACATATAAAAGAAAATACCCCTTTTAATGCAAATGTTAATTTTATACCTGAAGCAAAAGGCAAAGGAATATTAGTTGATCCCAAAAATGAATTCAGTTCAAAATTAATAGAGTCATTTAATAAAAATTGGGAAAACGAAGTTGCTTATATGGGAGTAGGAGGTTCAATCCCTTTTGCAAATGTCTTTATTAATGAGTTTCCAAATTCTGAGATAGTTTTAGTAGGAGCAGGTGATGAGGAAGGTAATGCTCATGCGCCTAATGAAAGTGTAAACATTGATGATATTAAGAGGCTTATTACTAGTCTTATTGACGCACTTTCAAGTTATTAACAGAATGTTAATTTATTTAATGTTTACGACAACCATCTATTTTTCTTTATATACTCACCTTAAATTTAAATAACTTATGAAAGGTAGGTAATTTATGAAAGATTTTGTCTTACAACCGTTAAGTCAACAGGCCAAATCACAGTCACTAGTGTTCATATTTTGCAACATTTATCAAATTGCAAACAATGTTTTAGAGTTTGATGTCGGAGGCCCTTTGTCACTCATTGTTAACTTGTTGTGGGGGATGAGCTTATCTGTAATTATTATTGGAAATTATGAGCTAACCAAGGATCGTGTACCTGAATTTTGGAGAACAGGTTCTGGAGTATTAGCTACTGTAATTTTGATGGCAGCCTTTTTAGAGACCGCAAATCCACCGATAGATGGTGAACCACAAATTGATACAACCTTAATTTACTTTTTCTTTTTATTAAATCTGGTTTTTGGTCACTTCATAACTGAAGGAATTTATAAAAATGTTTATCGTTATCTAACGTTAGCTGCTGCAATTTTTGGTGTATTTGCAACAGGTGCAGATGTATTTTTTGATTACGAACTTCCCGAGACTCTTCAACCTCTTTTTATTCTAATTTTCTTAGGGTTCACAATTGGGGTTGGATATGGGAACTACGACGCCTGGAAAAATTATGAAGGAAATAGTTAAAAAAAGAAAGGAAAATAATGCTGTTTTTTAGATTAACACTTGTACCTATACAAGAAGGAAAAATGGAAGATGCAATTTCTTATGCTGAAACCAAAGTAGATGAATTTGTAGGAATTCCTGGATTGTTGCAAGTTGCATTATGTGAAAATAGTGATAGTCAACTTATGTCTTGGTCGACCTGGTTAAGCGAAGATTCAATGAACGGATCAAGTGAACAACTAGCAGAAGCTCTCGGAGGTTTAAAAGACTTTGTCACGGGACCACCTGAGATTTCGTTTGGACCAATGACGGCCGGTCAGCAATACGTAAATATTATGAAAGGCGATAGAGAAGGACAATCTTTTGTTGTTCGAATTGGATATGGCTCAGAATATATTGAAGAAAAATATGATGAGGGCATGGATTGGCTTCAAAATACTGTTTATGCAGGATACGAGGGAACAGAAGGTTTACTTGGCGCATTCGCAGTTGACGTTGGAGGAAAGTTTGTTACTTTAAGCAATTGGGACAGCCAAGAAGCTCTCGATGCATCGCAAGAGTCATTTCAACAAATAATGGCTGATGCACAAAATTATATTAAGAGTCCTCCAACAATCGTTACTGGCGAATGTAGTATTTGGAGAAATATGGCTAGTTTCCCTGCAGGTAAACTAGCAGATTGGAGTAAATAAGAAAATGATAACTGAAAAAGAAAGAGAACTAGGAACAAGGTTTGCCTATATAAATATTGTTGCAACCTTGATAAATTTTATATTTCTAGCATTTGTATTAGGCCCCGACGAAATAGGATACAACGAAAGTTTTGGCTCCTTACTTGGATTAGTTGGGTTAGCTCAAGGACTTTCATTTCTCGGAATAATAAGGCTTTCAGGAAAGCTTTTTAATGCCAAAGACAATCCACTTTTAGCTGGAGCTGTAGCTGTCACTTATGGTGTTTCAATCGTAGGTCTAATGTTTTCCTTAACGCCAACATTTATAGCAAATGGTTTCAGCGTTAGAGGAATTTCAGCAGATACTGTTACTGACTTAAGTTTTTACTTAAACTTCACTCAGTTCTTATTTGGAGCATTATGGATTGCGAATGTTGTTAGAGCTGATGAAGGACAATTGCCTTCATGGGGTAAAACTGTAGGAAGCATTCAAGCTTACGGATCAGCTGCTGTACTTTTCGCTTTTTATTTTGGCGTAATTGGCCAGCCTCTATTTGTTCCAGCATTAGCATTATTTGGTATAGTTTTATACCCAGCTTTCATTTATGCAATGTCACAAGCTTTTTCAAATAATTAGATAGGAGTATTTATGTTTAAGTTAACTGAACAAGACCTTAGAATTGCAAAGCCATTAGCTAATATATTTATGGCTTCATTTGTACTTGTAGGATTTGCATTTGGGACCAGCAATTTGGAACTTTTAGGACTGTTACAAGGATTTTTCCCAATTCTTGCATTAATAGTTTTATATTATTCTCTGAAATTAGTAACCGAGCAGGAAAGATCCTTGATGTTTCCGTTTTTGTTAATGGCAGGCGCTCAAAGCATAATTGACTCATATGAAGCTTTTGAGGCAACAAGACAAGGTGTAGAACTTGACATATATATTGTTGGCACACACTTTTTTATTGGTTTATATCATTTTGTTGCTTTCTGGGGTTATAAATCAATCCTCCCTACATGGGGACGATATGCAACACTACTAGGAGGAATATCTCAGATCTTAGCTGCTGCCCTCACCCTACTAGATAGAAACGACCTTCATGACATTGCTGATACTGCATTTCCTCTAATAATAATTTTTTGGATTGCTTTAAGAAATGTTATGGTGAAGGCAACTCCTAAAGATTAAAAAATGTATGCTGTAGCCGTTACTATTTTGTTTAAGGATGGGAAGCTTGAAGAGCTCAAAGACTTTTTTGAAACCTCAGGGTTCCCGGCCTTAGAACTACTTAAAGGTGATATGTATTCAATTGCATTCTTTAATCCAAAAGATAATGTAAATCTTGGTATCGCATTCATGAAGGACAAAGAGACTGCAGATAAATTTGCTGAAATTAGAAATGAGAACTTAATGCAAATCCAAGATATTCTTGATAGTTTTCCAAGGGTCTATGAAGGTGAGTTGATTACTGGTAAGACCTTAAGAGATTCATTAATTGAAGACTCAAAAGAGTCAATGTTTTTAGCGTTTGCAAAATTAGATGTGAAAGATGCTGATGAGTACATGAATCTTCAAAAGGAAATCTACTTACCAAAGCTTGAAGAAGATGAAGGTATTATTTCTTACGGCGCTTTCAAATCTGATGAAAACAATTTAGTGTTATTTGAATTTTGGACTTCTCATGATGCAAAGCATGATTTTGATGAAAAACTTAATGCTGATGGAAATGTATACGAACAATTTATGCCATTGATGAATGGGTTTGATGATTATTACGGAAATCCTTACGCAATAAAGCAGTTTGTTGACTTTAAGTCCGGTGAATCAATAAATTAAATAGTCTTTTAAAATCAATTCTATGTTCGATGAAAGAAGACATGATATAGATGCACTTAGATCTATTGCTCTTTTTCTCTTAATTTTTTATCATTTAGCTGTTTCTTTTACTTCAGTAGCTAAATGGATTCTTTTTCTTCCAAACAACAAGCCAATAGACAATTTATGGGGACTACTCAATATATTTAATATATGGCGAATCCCTTTACTTTTTATAATTGCTGGTATTGCATTAAGATTTTCATTCCAAAATAGAGGTATTAAAGATCTCTTTAAAGAGAGACTGAAAAGATTGGGAATTCCTTATCTTTTTGGTTCCATAACTTTTGTTCCATTGTATTTGATAATCTCTGCTCAGTTTATCTATGGAGATATAAATATGGATGACAGTGTTGGAATTGTGATTACATCTTTTTTCACAGGGGGACATTTATGGTTTTTAATAAATATATTAATTTATTGTTTCTTGCTCATTCCAGTTATTAACTTCTTATCAAATAAAAAACAAGGTTTTAAATTTTTGGATTCAATTCTTAATTTAAGAGGAGGTGTTTTAATTTTCTCAATCCCAATAGTGCTTGAAGGTCATCTTCTCGACTTAACAGCTTACAATCAAGAGATAGGTTATGGAAATAGTTATGCCGAATACTATGGTACGAACCATGGTTTATTGCTCGGCTTTTTATGGTTTTTTATTGGAATAGTTTTAACCTCTCAAGGTGATAAATTTTGGGAATATAATTTAAAAAATATAAGCACTCACACTGCCATAGGCATTCCACTCTTAGTAAATAGATTTGTAAACGAGTTCGAAGTTGTAAATAAGCTAATCGCTTTCGAATCTTTTAACTTTATTTTCTTAATTCTAGGAATTGGCGCAAAATATTTAAATAAAGATTCTTCCCAATTGCAATATTATAAACAGGCAGTATTTCCTGTTTATATAGTTCACATGCCGGTTCAAATGGGTATTATGTATCTTTTTTCAGATTTAAATATCCCCTTTTTAATAAAATTTCCTTTGGTGTTATTTTTAATCTGCTTCGTAAGCCTCACCATTTATCATGGTGTAAAAAATACTAAATTCTTAAGACCACTTTTTGGATTACCTAATAAAAAATAAAAATGAATCGAAAATTTGTAGTCAGAAGTATTTTTGTTTTATTTTTCATACTTTTTTTGATATTTTCTGATTCCTATATTGCACGAAGATTAGTGCAATTACCATCACTTTTATTAAACTATTTTTAAATATGAATCTCTTGGATTTTGCAGATCATGAATATATCAATTTAATTACATACAAAAAAGATGATACTTCAGTAAAGACTCCAGTATGGGTTGCAGAACATGAAGACTATTTAGTTATTACTTCAAGCAAATCCGCTGGAAAAGTAAAAAGAATTAATAACAATGGCAGAGCAACAATATATGTTACAGACCAAATTGGTAGTAGTGCACTTTCAGAACCATTAGATGTAAGAGCATCAATAATTGATGACGAGGAAAAGAAACAAGCAGCCCTCGATAAAATCATAAAAAAGTATGGATCAATGTCTAAAATGTTTATACGAGGTTCTAATGAAAATCGTGCAATAATCAAAATTCAAGAAAAGGAGTAAAAGTGTTTTGTCCAGAGTGTGGATGCGAAGACGAAATTTAGTCTAAGAAAACCATTTATGAGTTCCAAAATGATTTCTTGGAACCGGATTTTTATTCTTTAAAAAATATTCAATACCTCCTAAAACTGAATCTAAATAGCGACTAAGTTGTGGATTAATTTGAAAAACAAAGGGAACAATATACAAGGGACCTGGAAATTTTTTAAGAGGGTAGGTATTTATCTGAATCGATAATTTAGACGACTCCTCATTACCTGATAGCCTCCATTTTACTTTTGATTTTTTTCCATTCTTGGTTCCAATTATTAGGTCATAACCATTTTCATCCCATTGAGTAAACTCTCTTTCAAAAGTAAGTCCACTCAGGTATTCTAAAATATCTTTTGATCCGACACCTGGCCAGGTGACTACAGTATTGTTTTTACAAAATGGATGAGTCTCATTTAAATAATTTGGCGTTGTTATTACATTCCATACTTCATCTTTAGAAAAATCAAGTTTCCTAGTCCTCTTAATAGATAGAATATTGTTCATAAGATTATTTTAGGGCATAGGCCAACTACATTTGGAAGAGTGTTTGAGTGACTCAATAACGCATACAAGCAGTCGGCCTATGTATCAATTATAGATATTTAATCACAAACGTGCAAGATTGTGCAATTATTTTCACATAATTAATGTGTTTGTGAAACTAAAGCATCAAATATAGAAACCCTACAAACATAGGAATTAGAAGAACAAATGCAAGAGCAACAATTCTTTTAACATCCATATTTATAAGAATAACTCTGATCAGATTTAAAAATAAATTACAAGAAAGATTCCTAGAATAACACAAAGGAGCAGTCCATATGCAGATATATATATAGGAAATATTCTTTTAGATTTTTCAAGCCTAATGACACAAAGATTTGTAATTGAGTAATAAATTAATATGAATATTGCACTTAATTTTACAGCTGATAGTACATCAAAATTTAAAATACCGACCACAACAATAAAACCAACAAATATATCTGCTACATAGGCGGAATTCTGCTTTGGATGGATGGTCATAAATAAGCTTGGAATTTTTTTATCTCTTGCCATTGCTACTAATACCCTACTTATCCCAGGCAAAAGAGCGAGTAACACAGATCCTGTAGCAACAGTTGATGCAATAATTATTAGATATGAAAACTCAGAAAAACGACTCAAGTCAAATGCGACTTTTAATGGAGTTAAGGAATTTTCAATGATACTTGGATTAACAATTCCAAGTGTAACAAATGACGTGGAGACATATAAAAATAATGTAATTCCTAAACCAGCAAATATTGCCTTAGGTATAATTTTTTCTGGGCTATCAACCTCTTCACCGAATGTTGCAAGTCTTGAGTACCCTGTAAATGCAAAGAACCAGATACTTGCACTTAGAATAAGATTTTTAAAAGAAAAACCTTTTCCAATAGGTATGTCAAATGAAAAATTACTGGAGCTTGTAACAGATATAATATAAAAAATAAGTATTAGAACTATTGTGTATACAAACCATCTGGCAATGTTTACAGTCTTTGAGATTCCAAAATAATTTATTAGTGTGACAAAAATAATAAATATTATTGATATAACTTTTGGATTTTCTGGATAAAGATAATTTCCAAGTGTTAAAGCTACCGCTGTACAACTAATTAACTTACCAATAGTAAATGAATATCCAGCAATTAAAGATGGATACTTCCCTAGAACATTTTTTGCATAAAGGTAAGTCCCTCCTGTTTCAGGGAAAAGCCTTGCAAGCTGGGCAGATGAATTAGCATTTGCGAAAGCAACAGTTCCTGCGAGCAACAATCCCAAAATTGAAGAGTAAGATGCAATTTTTGAAGTAGGTGAAATGTTAAAAAACAAACCAGCACCAATCATGGAACTAAGACCCAACAAGATTGATTTGTTTAGTGTTAAAGTCCTCTGAAATTTGTCCATCTAGTAATTTTATTTCGAAGAAGAGATACAAACAAATATGAATAATGTTTCGTGATAAAATATTCCTATGTTCAATAAACTATCCCCGGCTCCAATTACAGAGCCGAAATACAGAAATTTAATGATCTTTGCAATGCTTTGGATGTTTATTGGAGCATGGGTCGATGCCAGTGCACATAGGTATGTGATAGATGAGCTTGAATCTTTTTTTACTCCATGGCACGGTATTTTATATTCAGGTTTTGGTGTTGTTGTCTTGTCTGCTGTGTACGTTAAAAATAAAATGAAGGATTATAAATTCGACGTGGGAATATTAGGAGCTTCTATATTTGCAATTGGTGGAGGTTCGGATGCTATATGGCATACCTTGCTTGGCATTGAAGTTGGCATAGAACCATTAATTACACCTTCTCACCTTATGTTGTTCTTAGGAGCATTTTTAATGTTAGATCATGTTTTTGCATCTAGACCAGATAGAGAACATTTAGATACAGCTTCCATATTTGCTTTAGCTTCTAGTTATGCACTAGTGGTTTATATTACTCAATTTGTGAATCCATTTTTTGAGCCATATATGTTTTTTCAAAATAATGAATTTATCTACCAAGCATTTTCTGCAGCATCAGTATTTTTTCAAGCCATGCTTGGTTCAGTTGTTTTTGTTTATGCAATTAGATTTAATGTTTCTCCAAGGAATATGGCATTAATATTCTTAATTTCATTCATGTATCAAGCTTTAATTTTTTTACTTGGAGACTTCCAATTATTAATTGGAACTTTTATAGCAGGTGTGTTTATAGCTTTCTTCGTCAATCAAATAGCTACTTGGTATTACAAAACTAATCATGATAGAAAAATTCAAATATCTACAGCTCTAGTAGGTTCACTTTATGGCTTAACTGTTGTGTTGTACATATTATTAATTGAAATAACAGGTGGTTATGAGCTTTCATGGAGATTTTATGGACTTGGAGGATTAGTAACAACACCTTTGCTGTTTGGATATATGGTTGGAAATCTTGGCGTTAGTCCTTCTACCGGAGAGACTGTTTCCTAAAAAGTAATTATTTTAATGAATCAGATAATTTCTTTAATTCTTTGATTGCATCTCCGTCATCCTCAGGTAGTTGATTTCTAGAAACTGGTTCTCCAATAATTATTCTTATTTTTTTATTTTTCTTGTTTAGAAGTTCATTTAATTGTGATATATCTCTTAACTGCTTATTTATCATCGAAGCAAAATAAAAAAACCATGAATTTCGTCCTTGTATATATGCCGGGATTAATAAGCAATCATTTCTCTCAGCAATGTTTACAGGAGTTTTTTGCCAAGGCCTTTCCTCCAAACCAAAGATAGTAAATTTCGATAATCTTCCAGATGGAAACAATATTCCAATTCTTTCCTGAGAAAAAAATGTTCTCATTCTTCCAATGGTTTTTTTTGTTGCTGTATGTATTTGTTTTTCTTTATCCCAAACAACTGGAGCCATCATATCATCAAAAGCACCTAGTAAATAAACAAATAATTCATTTGCAAAAAAGAATGCATCTTTTCTTTTCTTGTAGACATTATGGTACATTGCCACAGCATCAGCAGGGCCCATTGGATGATTTGCAACAATTAAACATTTTCCGTCTTTAGGAATATTATTTAATCCACTTACTTCACAATTTTTTGTATACGTATCTCCAAGCCATTCAAAAGCTTCAGGTCCCGACATACTTTGTATATGGTCACCAACATAGATAGATTCATCAATTCGTAAATACTTTGATAAAATATTAAATATCAATTTAGAAAAAATATTTTTTTTAAGGAACCATGGCCCTCGTTCACGAACAAGGCTGTAGATTTTTTCTTCCATCAAGCTCTAAATATTTTCTTTTTACCCCTAATACCATCAAATTTTAATCGCATCCTTTTGATTATTTCATCTTTTGTACCAGCCATATCAAATGATGGTAAAAATTTTAATTGTCTATTTTCATAGTCAATTTGTACAGGCATTACTTCAGCCTCAAGTTCTTTTGCAAGATACACAAAGCTTGATCTAAATCTTTCTGCATCAAACCTTCCTTCTGGTGTAACAATTAGTAAAAAATTATCAATTTTCTTTAGTTCATTAATGACAAGATCATACTGACCAGAGCCTTCTTTCCTATCAACAGGAATTGCTCCAAACCTTTTAAATAATCTTTCCTGCAGCCACCCTAGTGGCCAACTGATTCCTTGATTATCAATGTCTTTTGTATTTGAAAAAGGGTTTGGCAGTCTACGCATTGTCCACTTAGCTGAAAGATAGGAAACTTTAATATCTAAAGCTAAGATCATAAGAATCATAAGATATTCATCTTTAAAAGATTGATGCGGTGCAGCAACAACTATAACTCTTTTATTATCAAGAAAGCTTCCAACAGCTTTTATATCTTCAAAAAGTAATAAGAAATATGCTAATTTTTGAAGAAAAAATCTTTTCTTTCTTGGGGTATTTGTCGGAATATCTACGTCAGGAAGTATCTTTGTATACGGCATATAAAGAATTTTATTACTTTAATTTTTAATATGTTTTTTCTTCTTCGGAATTTAAGAATGTTACATTATTGAATTCTTTTAATCGAAAAAAGTGTCCTGATGATATTTGACTTGATTCTAAGGTAGTATGGCCAGCATGTCTTGGAAGATATTTTCGCCAGGTCCAAGGAAACAAATCTAAATCTAAGAAATATGAGAGCAAGGCTGACATTGTTCCAGCATGTGAAATGATTAATAGCTTTTCAATTTTGGATTCACCTAGATTAAACAATGAATCAAAGTCATTTTTTACTTTTGTGATCCCAATCGAATTTAAATTTTTATCGAGATTATTAAATATATTTGAGCTAAATCCTTTCATATATTCACCGTGAACACTTTCGTACCACTGCTCGAATGACATAGCATTTCTCTGTTCAAAAAACTTTTCTATGTCACCACCTGATTTTCCAAAAAGCTCTTTTTCTTCATCATCAAGGGCCTCCTCAAGCCAGTCAAAAGTTTTAATGCTTTGCGCCACACCTTTTTCTTTAAAAGGAAACATTGTTTCTTGTGCTCTTTTTAATGGCGATACCCAAAGTTCATCAAAGCTATTTTCAGAAAATATTGAAGCAGATTTATCTGCTTGGATCTTTCCAAGTTCAGTTAAGCCAGGATTAAGATCATATTGATCACCATCAACCCACTTTGGTTGACCGTGTCTAATGAGAACAATTTCCATATTTAAACAATAGCTATACTTGAGTATTCTGTAGGTAATAGAATCAAATTTATGGAAAAAAAACTTTTTAGGATAAAAAATAAATTCTTTTCGAAACTTTTGAGTGGTATTTTTCTTACATATGTTTCTGTTGACAACATTCTAGAGGGCCCATTAAGAGAATTTTTAAAACGTTATTTTGATCTTGAAGAATTTGGTTCTAACAATAGAGAAGAAAGTCTTTATTACCTCATTTTATTTTTTGGTCTTTTCCAGGTAATCATTTTTCTTCAAGCATTCTTTCAACCCGTGATAGAAATCAAAAATGGAAAAATAGCTCTTAAGACAAAAGAAAAAATATTGTCAGTAATTAATGCAGTAGATGAAATAACCGATATTGAAGAAAGAGATGAAGATACTATCATTTTTTCATTTCAAGAAAAATCATACCAAGTAGTGATAAAACATATAGACAGTAGTGAATTAGAGCTTCTTTTGAATGAAATAAAGTCAGCAATTTCGGAGTAAAGTTCGCGAAAAATAGATTAAAAAATATTTTGCATAAACATGGATTTCTACCTATATTTATAGAAACTATCGGAAAAGAAATCGCAAGATAGAAAAGAAGATAGAATAGAAAATCCCGAAGGGTCGCAAGATCAATCGGGATTTTTGCTTTATGCCATCGATTTATCTATCTAAAATTAAAGTATGAAAGCACCAGTAGTTGGAAGCCCTCCTGTTGTGGGTCACTCTATACAATTTAATTATGATGCACTGGCATTGATCCAAAAGCTTCAGGAATCAAAGGGTGATGTGTTTCAGCTTAACATTTTAAATGAAGACGTACTATTATTCTTAACTCCCTCAGCTACGAAACAAATTTTTTTAGATCCTGATGATAATTTTTCTTCAAAACATGGTTGGGAATTCTCAATAGGACCAACATTTGAAAATGGTTTGATGCTTCGTGATTTTGATGATCATAAATATCATAGATCACTTTTGCAGAATTCATTTCGAAGAGATGCATTAGATAAATATATACACATCATTCAACCGAGAATTGATTCATGGATAGAAGAGGTAAAACAAAAAAAAGAGTTTTATTTATATAAGTCAATAAAACAACTTATGTTTAACGTTGCTGTTGAGTTATTTTTTGATGAAGTAGACGATACAAAATTAAATCACTTAAATCAACTTTTTATAAATTCAATCAAACCTGCAACAACAATTGTACGTAGCCCTTATCCAATGACAAGAATGAAAAAAGGATTAAAAGCTAGGGTTGAGTTATTAGAATATTTTCAAGAAAAATCTGACAAGATTGATCTTTCAAAAGAAACATTGTTTGCAGACTTAGTAAAAACAAACAATGAGGAGGCTGGGTTAACAAATTTCGAAATAGCCGAGCATATGATTTTTTTACTACTTGCTGCACATGACACAACAACAAGCACCCTGACTTCATCTATTCACTTTTTAGCTGGAGATGAAAATTATCAAAACAAAGTTAAAACTGAATCTTCTACACTATCAAAAACAGATATATCTGATCTTAAAAATGGAATCATAGGTGAGGCTTTATTTAATGAAGCAATAAGAAAATACCCCCCTGTCCCTTTTTCTCCAAGATGGGTAGTACGAGATGCAGAACTGGACGGTTATGAAATACCTAAAAATACATATATTGCTGCTGGACCTTTAGTTTTACACAACGATGAAAGATACTGGGAAGATCCTTTAGCTTACAATCCAGAAAGATTTGAGGATCCAACAATTACACATGAGGCATATTTTCCATTTGCTGGAGGAGCTCATACTTGTCTTGGAAAATTTTTTGCAAGTTATTTATTTAAAAACGTTGTCTACAAACTCGTAGATAATTTTCAGGTAATTAGTACAAATGAAGAACTTAAAATCAACCCTGCACCAATACCAAACCCTAGAAAAGATGTGAAAATTCAAGTTTCATAGGGTTTTACCTTAAAAAGTTCGCGAAAAAAAAGATCTTAAATATTTTGCCAAAACATAGATATGAATGTAAATTTAATACACACTATCAAAAAAGAAGTCGCAAGACCGAAAATGAGATAGAATAGAAAATCCCGAAGGGTCGCAAGATCAATCGGGATTTTTGCTTTACAGCCCATTTTTAATCAAAAAAAGCAAAAAGACTCCCTTGTGGCTGTTATTTTTGTTTTATCACACTTTTAGCAGTGGCTCAAAGCACGAAAGGAAGTCTTAAGTTTATTTTAATATTCTTCTAGTTTTCTATCGAATCCTGAGAAAATTTCATATAATATTAATTATGAAAAAGTCAATAATCATAGGGATTATTATGCTTTTTTTATTTCAAGCATGCGATAATTCAGAAAATAGTGAAAATCAAGCCATGAATAACACAATCAACACTATTTCGGAAAATACTTCAGAAATGAATAGTGAAAAACCAAATAATCCACCTCCAGGAGAAAATAATCCACCTCCAGGAGAAAATAATCCACCTCCACCTCCAGGAGAAAATAATCCACCTCCAGGAGACAATAACCAACCTCCACCTCCAGGAGAAAAGGATATCGACAGAGCTTTACAAATTCTTGAGGATGCAAATGATGATATCCTTGATTGCATTAACAGAAAACTTCCAACAGATGTGTTTCAAAGAATTGTTAATGACCTCAACCCAGACAACTATGAGGCGGGAATAATTATTGCTTGTTTTGAAGATCCGGATAGTTCAAACAATGTAGCACAACAACCTCCAGGAGAAAATAATCAAGGTGAGAATCAAGGCTCAACACCACAACAAAGTAGTAACCAACCAACACAGCCAGAGGGCAATCAAGGAAATTCCTGGTATAGCTTAAATGTTTATGAATATACCACAAGCTACAGCCCTGCAACCTCTAACAACAATACAGGATTCGGTTTAAATGAATCAGGGGATATTTTACTTTCTGGATATGGATTTAATGACTCTGGTGGATCTACAAAACTTAATCACCCAGTTTCTATATCAGCAAACTATGGAAAGCTTGCCGTCACCGACAGATTTAATAATAGAGTGTTAATCTGGAATTCTATACCAAGTGCAAATACTGCACCGGATTTAGTATTGGGTCAGGCCAATTTTACAACTCATAATTCAGGTACCGGTTTAAACAATTTAGACTTTCCAGGGCAGGTGGTAATAACCCCAGATGGTAAAGTATTGATTGCAGACTCAGATAACAACAGAGTCCTTGTGTGGACATCTTTTCCAACTATATCAGGACAACCAGCAGATTATGAGTTACCTATTACAAGCTATGTAAATTTTGGTGATTCATGGCCTTGGGGTGTTTGGTCAGACGGAACTAAAGTTATTGTTACCGCAACAGTCGCAAAGTCAGTATTATTTTGGAACACATTCCCGGGACCAAGTACCGCTCCTGATGTTGTTTTGACTTCTTCTCAAGTTGGTACCCCAAGATCAATTACATCTGACGGAAACTATGTAATGCTTGGTGATGAAAATGCTAATGGTCCTTGTATTGGTCAAAATGGTACAAGATCTACTCATGTTTGGACTTCTTGGCCAACGTCATCTAGAGATCCAGACGCATGTATCGATAACTGGTTAGCGAGTGCAATTTATGACTCAAAGATTTATGGTATTGCAGCCGGGGGTGAGACTCTTTACTTTTACGATGAACTGTATACAACAACAGAAGAATTAAAAGCCAAAGTTAAATTAGCTAATCCAGGCGAAGGGCATCGCTGGTCTGGAGGAGATGATGGTGGGGCAACTGTTGTTGATGGAAAATTATTTATTGCAGAGTATAACGGTAATAGAATATCGGTATTCGATAATCTGCCAAGCTCTCCAGCAGACACTCCTGACTGGGCATTATTAGCAGACGAACCAACAAATTATCCACTATTAGATGAATTTATTATTCAGAATCCAATTATCGAATCAAATGGAAAAATGTTATTTGTATCTTCTGACTTTGATCGATCATTGTCGATATGGAAACAATTACCTGGTAGCTCAGCTGCAACCCCAGATATTGTTATGAGAAGGTTTGATCAAGCACCGTGGGACATGGTTGTTGTTGGTAACGAAGTATATTTAGCAGGTGGCAACAGTGTATTTGGCTGGAATGATATCGAACAAACTATAAATAGCGGTAATTTTAGTTTTGATATTAACGCCAAAACAATTGGCAACGTTACTTTTCAAGGAGTTCGTGGAGTTGCATACAATGAAACTTTCTTTGCAGTTGCAGACGCTGGTTCTGATACTATTTACATTTGGAATGGCGTTCCAAATAGTTCAGACAATCCAGTATATTCTCTTTCAGGTCTAACAAACCTTGGTCGTATTGCCATGAATGAAACCCACCTTGCAATAGGTTGTTACCCGGGAGGCTCTGGATTCAAGGTTTTAGAACTTTCAACGCTTGCATCACCCGAATACAAAATTGTTCCAGGTCAAGACTGCCCTTCGGAAGTAAGTTTTAACAGCAAAGGGTTCTTTATCCCTGGAAATGACAAAATTATTGGTTGGAATTCCGTTGGAGATGCCTTAGCTGGCAATGCTCCAACAATGAGTTTTGGTGGTAGAACAGATAAATCTAACATGGGAACTAAAATGGCTGCCGGAATTGGATGGGATGGATTTCATTTCTGGGTTGGGGAATATAAATTTTCTAATAGATTACTTGGCTTCGCTCCTTCAAAATGATTACGAATAATTCAAACACGAAAACTTATTTACTTTTGCTAACTTTTTTTATCTTTTCATGTGGAAGCGATTCAGCTAATAATGCTAACAATTCAGCTAATAATGTTAACGATTCAGCTAATAATGCTAACGATTCTGCTCAAATAGATATTGCGGACGAAACCCAAGAAGAACCATTAACTAATTCAATTAACGAATCCAAAAAAGACAAGGATGAACAATCCAGTAAAAACAAGGCCAATATAGATGAAGTCCTCAAAGAGTTTCCTAAAGGAGCACTTTCGTTTTTATCAGATAATGAAAAGCAATGTATATCAGAAATTTCAACCACGGAATCTCTTAAGAGTATGGAAAAAAGCTTAATGGATGAAGGGGCAATTCTTCAGGAGCATATGGATTATTTCACATCATGCAATCTTCCTGGTCCACCTGGAATAGGAATAAAAGAAGCAACTTCTTCGATTGATAGTGAAATTGTCCAGGAGACTTATTACTTCACTTCATTTGCAAGCGTTGAAAACATTAGATCTTTGGACGAAGATGGTGTAAGTCCTCATTTAGAAAAAGTTGATGAAAAGACTCTCAGATTGTTTTACAGCAGCATTGAGGTAAAAGGGATAGCAGTATCATTATGTGATTATGAGCTTAAGTGTGCATTACAAGGAGCTCTTCAGAGGATATCAGACCTAACAATAATTGAGACACTAGACGGGATAAGAAGAGGTTACTATGTTGCATTAAATCCTCAAACCCAACAGAAAGATATTTTTACTGCTGTTTTTTCAGAAGATGGATTGAGTTATAGTAATGAAACCCCCCTTGGGTTTCCTGTAGATCAGAATGAGATTGCCTGGGGAGTGCCAGATGCTGTATTAATGCCAAATGGTTTAGTAAGAGTTTATTGGGTATATACAGAAGACAAGACCTCTGATGAAAAACTTGTAAGTGCAACATCTAAAACTACTAAGGGTATTGAGTTTGCCATGGATCCTGGATACAGGTTAGAAAATGGTTATGTAGATTTTGAAGTAATAAGAGCTGTTGAAGGAGACTGGAAAGCTCTAATGTCGTACACTCCACATTATATGCCCGAAATACCTCAGAGCCTATTTTATGCAACATCTAAAGATGGGTTAAAATGGGATTTAATCGAGGAAAGAATAACTCCTAAAGGGTATTCTTACTTCGACCCTACAGCCATCCAAATTGATGACAAAAACTTTTTAGTCGTAGGTTCAGCCGCTCCTAATACCTTGGGAGCTAGAGAACATGTATTATTTGCTGCTGAGTTAGTACTGCCATGAAAGAAAAAAAGTTTATTTTATGTTTTTTAATATTAGCTTTCGGTATGTGTGGTAATGGTTCTTCTATCGAAGTAAATGAACCTGATGTGAACAATTTAGAAGCAACTGAAAAATTAGAAGAAACCGTCCAAACTGATACAAATAATAAATCTGATTCAGCAAGTAAGGAAAAACCAGCTGTAACGATTGAAAATATAAAACCTATAGATCATTACGGTACAAGTTCGCATATAGAAATAGTAGATGCCTCTACTTTAAGACTTTTTTACAATGATTTTGATGGTGTTGTAGTTTTTCTTTGTAGTTATGATTTTGATTGCAAAACACAGGGAACAATTCGATTTATTACAGACCTTACTTTGATTGAAACTTTAGAAGGTGAAAGAAGAGGTTATTTTGTCGAAATGAACCCAAATACAATGGAAAGTGGGATTTATACTGCAAAATTTTCTGAAGATGGGCTCACATATACTGAGAAAACACCATTAGGCATTACAGCTAGAGAAGATGAAGTAGCTTGGGGCGTTCCCGACACAGTAGTTATGCCAAATGGTTTGATAAGAGTTTACTGGGTATATACAGAGGATAATTTCTCATCTGAGAAAATTGTGAGTGCAACGTCAAAAACAACAAAAGGGATTGAGTTTACACTTGACCCAGGATACAGAATTGATGATGGCTACGTAGACTTTGAAGTTATAAAAGCTGAAGAGGGAGACTGGAGAGCTGTAATGTCATACACACCACACTACCTTCCCGACACACCCCAAAGTATATTTTACGCAACATCAAGAGACGGCTTAGATTGGGAATTTAGTAAAGAGAGATTAACTGAAAAAGATTTTAGTTACTTAGATCCAACAGGAGTACCACTCGACAACGGAACGTATTTGCTGGTTATGAGTGGAGCAACAAATGAAATGGCCGATCCTATGAAAAATCCTAATTATCAATTATTTACTGCACAATTAATTCTTCCCTAAAATTTATAAATCTAAATAATCCCTTTTTCATTTATACTTAACCCATGAATGTTGGTGCACACATACCCTCTAAAAACGCAGTAGAGGAAATAAAAATGAGAAAAGGAGATACTTTTCAGATTTTTATTTCAAGCCCACAAATGTGGAAAAGCCCAAAACCTCGAGAAGATGTCGATATTTTACAAGACTATGATGGACCAATATATGTCCATTCCCCCTACTTGATCAATGTTGCAACACCCAATAATAAAGTTCGTCATCCGAGTAGAAAACTATTGAAAGATACGTGTAAAGTTGCTGCAAGTTTTGGTGCCAAAGGAGTAATTGTTCATGGAGGATCAGTTGGAGAAGGTGGTGACATTAGTGTTGGTTACGACAACTGGAGAAAAGCTTTAGAACACGTCGAAGATACAGGCATGAGAGTGTTGGTTGAAAATACTGCTGGAGGAAAAAACTCTGTTGCGAGATACATGGACTCTATTGAGAGACTTTGGGAAGTAATTGGCCACTTAAACGTTGGGCTATGTTTAGATACTTGCCACACGTGGGCTGGAGGCATTCCGACAAAAAAAGCAGTGAGGGGATTTAACAAGCTTGTTAAAAAAATAGATCTTGTACATTTTAATGACTCTAAAGATGGCTTTGAGAGCTCGAGGGATCGCCATGAAAATTTAGGTAAAGGCCAGATTCCAAGAGATGAACTAGAATATGTAATTAAAAACTGCAAAACAGATATTGTTGTTGAAACACCTGGAGGACTAGAAGCCCAAAAGAAAGACATTGCATGGATAAAGAGACGTTTAAAGAAATGAATTATTTACCAAATAATCTCACTTTTGATGATGGAGTTGCATTTTTGAATGATTTTTCTCTAATTGATATTGCATCAGAACATGGTACACCTTTGTATTTATATGATTGGGACAATATTGAAAACAACATATTAGAATTCACAAATGCTTTCGGAGATGATGTGTTATATAGATATGCTGCGAAAGCTTTCATTTGTAAAAAACTTGTTGAGTTACTAGATAAAAATAAATGGGGGATAGATGTTGTCTCAGGTGGTGAAATGGCGACTGTATTATCTTCAATAGAAACACTTGAAAATACCCTTTTTAATGGCACGTACAAAACAAGAGAAGAAGTAAATTTTTTCATTTCTAATAATGGTGGACATATATCAATTGATAACTTGAATGAAATATCTTTACTACAAGAGATTGCCTCACAAAACAAAAGAAAACAACCAGTTATCTTGAGGATAAATCTTGATCTTGGGGCTGAAACTCATCCAATGGTTTTGACATCTGGTTATGATCAGCAGTTTGGTATTTCAATTGATGTAGCTGAAACTGCACTTAAGGAAGTGTATAACTCAGATTCACTTCTTTTTTCAGGGGTTCATGTTCACATAGGGAGTCAGATAAAAGATCCCAACAGGTTCAATAATGCAATGGAAGAATGTTCTTTATTTTTAGAAAAAAATAAAGCTAGTGTTGAAAGAGAAGTTGTTTTTGATGCTGGCGGTGGTTTCTTTTCTCCCTATGAAGGTGATGATAATAGCGAGGATTTATCTGTATATGCTAATTCAATTAAATCTGGAATCGAAAAAAATTGGACTGCCGACTATAAAATTATGATTGAACCTGGAAGAGCAATTGTTAATAATGCTGGCCTTATTCTTTATACAGCAGGAGCAATAAAAGAAGATAGAGGCGAAAAGCCTTTTATATTAGTTGACGGTGGAATGTCAGACAATCCTCGACCAGCTCTTTATGGAAGTGAACATAAATTATTCAATATTTCAGGAAAAGTAAATGACAAAGAAAAAGTTTTTGCAGTTTCTGGGAGGCATTGTGAATCAGGAGATCTTCTAGTAGATGAGGCATATCTTTCAGAAAATACAAAAACAGGAGATATTTTAATGTCTACATCAACTGGCGCATACACTTATGCAATGGCTAGTAATTACAATAGGGTTCCTAAAGCAAAAGTTGTTGGAGTATCTAAAACTGAGGTTTTCGATCTTGTGAAAAGACAATCTTTCGAAGATACAGTCTCAGACGATATTTAAATTTTAATCAGTCCTCTATCAGAATAAAATTTAACAAAATCAACTACTGTGTCCATAATTGGCCTTGGATTGTGATTTAATTCTTCACGAGCAAGAGTGCTTGGAACTATTTTATTACCAGTCTTTCCTGTATGAATAGTATCAAGCGTTCGAGTACTTGGAGTTCCCTCTCTCACAGATTTTATATATGAAAAAGGGACAAGCAAATAAGCTAAGATTCCGGGTATTGAACCTTTTACAACCTCCTTACCAAGAGCTTCACCAATCATTTGTCCTAACTGATAAAAAGTTCGATACTCACCTGCTACAAGATAGTTCTGACCATTTTTACCATTTTCAATCGCTGAAATAGCAGTAACACACAAATCTCTCACATCAACATAGTTATATCCCCAGTTCGGTAAACGGGGAGTTTTGCCATTAGCTAAATCAATCAGGCCTTCTGTTCCGAGGCCTACTTTATAGTCATAAGGACCGAATATATTTACAGGGTGCAAAATACTTGCTTTGAGACCTTCATTGCAATACTCAAGAACAATTCTTTGGGCGTCTGCTTTTGATAAGTCATAAGGTATGGCATTTTTATCTTTTACAAGTTCTTTATCTTCAAGCAGAGGCTCATCAATTGGAAATCTATTAAATGCATCAACCGAAGAAAAGTGTATCATTTTTTTTACACCAGACTTAAGTGCAACATCACAAACATTTCTCGTACCATTAACATTAACATTCCTGATTAAATCTTTATATCGACGATCTAAACATATAAATGCTGCGGTATGAAAAACTACATCTACATCCTCAAATATTTTCCATAAAGAATCTTTTTTTGTTATATCACCTTCAATTAAATCTACATCAAGACCCTCATACGCTCTGTGGTCATTGTCAAAATCAATACAGCGAACTTTATAATCTTGATTGATTAATTCTCGAATGAGTGTTGCCCCAGCATGTCCAGAACTACCAGTAATTAATGCGAGAGTCATATTATTATTTTAATTATGGATAATGATGAAAAGCTAATTAGAAAAGCAAAAGCACGTATAGGTTTTAGAATTCATAGCGTTATTTACTTCATCGTTTGTTTAGCTCTGACTTTATTCGATATATTTATTGACTCTACAGGTGCAAATTGGTGGTACTTTGTTGTTGGTGGCTGGGGTATTGGTTTGCTTTCACATTTTGTAGGTATTACAAGCAATAGTCTTTTTTCGGTTGAAAAGGAAGTTGAGAGATTAAAGAACGATAATAAAGACAGATATTAAATTTTTTAATCGTCACCAAAAAACATCTGATTTCCACCGTATGGAATTTCTTCGTCTTTTGAATAGATTTCTACGAAACGTTGTTTGATTTCTTTTACTTTATCAATGAGTCCAATCTTTTTTAAATAGTTATACGGAGCTCTAAAAACTCTATCTTCAAACTCTAAAAATTTTGTTACTTTTTCGCTCATTGCTTTAAAAATAGTAGCATTTAGGTGAATTTACTAAAACTTTTTGAATATTAATTTTTTGTAAAAAGAGAAATTAAGGGTTTATTAACAGAAAAGCCAACTTTTATTAGGTATATACTTGTATTATGAAGAAATCTTTAATTT
>CACNFT010000007.1 GCA_902619825.1 uncultured Candidatus Actinomarina sp. | reverse complement strand
TTGGGCTGCTTTATTTTCTGGGTCCTAAAATTGTTGATGCTGTACCAGATAAGGCAACACTACCTCAATATATAAACAAACAATACGGTAATTTTGCACAAATTTTTGTTTCATTAGTTGCAATTATCTATATGTCAGCTTTTTTAATTGCAGAATTTGCATCAATCAACTTTCTTTTTCCGGAGATATCTAACACTTCAGGCCTAATTGTTTGTTTAGCAATAGCACTAGTCACATTCCTATATTTAAACTTGTCGGGTTTCAAAGCATCTTTAATTACTGATAGATTTCAGGGGATCTCGATAATTATTCTATTATTTATTGTTTTTTCTCTCTGGATTAGTCAAAACGGTTTAGGAGAAATTATAAAAGCAGCAAACATCGGGGGGCTTAATTCATTTACACTTCCTAGCTTTAAATCAGCTGTTGCAGTTATCCTTGCAGTGACTGCAGCTGAAATTTTTTCACAAGGTTACTGGCAAAGAACTTACTCAGCATTAGACGATAGCGTAATAAAAAAATCTTCAATTTTTGCAGGTCTTGGATGTTTTTTAACTGTACTAATACTTGGGATTGCTGGATCGTCAGGTGCTGGTTTTGGAATTGAGAACCCATCATTAAGTTTTATTCAACAAATACAATTAAATAGTTTCTCAAGAATACTTGTTATAGGCCTTTGCACAATGTTGGTTGCATCAAGTATCGACACACTACAAAGCGCAATATCATCAACAATGGCTTTAGATATTGTCAAAAGTGGTGTTGCTGAAGCAAAAATAATCACTCTGGTTATAACATTTGGATCTTTAACCTTGTCGTTTTTTGTTACAAATATTTTTTCAGTTTTTTTATTTGCTGATTTACTAGCAGTATGTTTGGTTTTTCCAGCGTTTTATAAAATCCGAATGAGAAAAACAAGTCAAGGTATTGTGATTCCATTTTCTCTAGGATTTGTTTCATCAATATTATATAGATTTTATTATGTTGATCTAAATTTAAATCCTGGGGGGTTGTTTATACCGACAGATATTTATGGACTGGCTGACTTAAATACTTTTGGTGTAGGTTTTATATTCTCTATAATTGGCACACTGCTTTACAACAGAATAAAATAACATAAAAACTATAAATGAATCCAATTAATATTTCTGACTTTAAAAATTTGTCTGAGCTTCAAAGCAATGGTTCAAATGTTGTTTACAAATCAACGAAAATAAACTTGGAAAACAATTCATATGAATCTTCAATTCATAAATTATCAAAAAGTAAATGGACAGATTTAAAAAAGTCTACAAACTGGAATTTCTCAATCCCAAAATATTCAAAAAATAATAAATTGATTTCATTTGTTAAAACACCTAAATCTTCGGAGATTCTTGACTCACTTGAGAAAAAGAAAAATTCATCGAAAACTTATTTAGTTGTAAAAAATGGTAATAGTGAAAAAGCAATCTTTGATACTGAGGACTCAATTGTAAATTATGTTTGGAGTGAGAATAGCAAGTTCGTTTATGTGATTACCAAAGAATGGTCTGATGAGTTTAAAAAAATAGAGAATAAAACAGATCAGCCTACAGTTATCAACAAGTTACCCTTCAGATTTGACACCACTGGAGTAATTTACAATAAAAGATTTCACATTTATAAAATAAACATTTCTTCATTAAAAATTGAAAAAATTGTTGATGGTGACAAGGAATCGTTACTTTCTATATCATCTCTAATTGAAGTGGGGTCGGATCTTTACTTTATAGGAAGTCAGCATAATGAAAACGGAACAATGCTTGAGGAACACATAATCAAATTAGTAAAGTCAAAATTAGTAAAAATTAATTCTGGTGGAATGTTTAATCAAATCTTTAGTCTTAAAGATAAACTTTACGCCGTCGGGTTAAGAAAAAGATTCGATTGGCCAACAAACACTACCATTTTAAAAGTCTCAGAAAATGGAAAATTGAGTTTTCTTGAGCATGCATTTGATAGAAATGTTGTGTCAGTAAAAATACATAATAATGAAATCTTTTGTTTATATGAAGACTCTGGAAAAACTCTTTTAAGGAATGTCAGTCAGAAAGAAACAATAATTGAAGAAGATATAACTATAAAAGATTTTAATTTTATAGGTGAAGACTTGTATGTAATAGCAAATTCTTTTTCTCATCCCGATGAAATATTTAAATTGGTAAATGGAAGACTCAAGAAGCTGTCGACCACAAATGATGACTTCAATAATAATGTGAGAACATTTGACTGTGAATATCATCGAATAGATACTGGTCAATCTGATATAGATACATGGGGAATTTTTGTTGGTAAGAATAAACCAACACTATTAAATATACATGGTGGACCAGCAAGCCAATATGGATATACGTTTTTTGATGAATTTCAAACATATGCTTCAGCTGGTTTCAATGTTATTGCCTGCAATCCTAGAGGGTCAACAGGCAGAGGTCATGCCTTCTTGAGAGATGTATGTGGAAGAAAATGGGGAGTTAATGATGTACACGATGTATTAACCTCTTTTAAAAAAATGCTGAAGCTTATGGGTATTGAAAACAAAAGTTACGGAATTATGGGTGGTTCTTATGGAGGATTTATGACCTCCTGGATTATTGGCCATCATCCAAAAATGTTTAAATCTGCAATTGTTGAGCGAGCTTTGCTGAATTGGGAAACGATGGTAGGAACATCAGATATTGGTATTGGTTTTCCTGAAATGTATCTTTTAGATGATATGAATAATAATTTAAATTTATACAGAAAAAAAAGTCCAATCACATATGCAAATAATATTATTACTCCTACCTTAATTATTCATTCTGAAAAGGACTACAGATGTCCAGTTGAACAAGCTGAACAACTGTTTTCAAATCTTAAAAGACGTGGTGTCGATACAACTATGATTAGATTTCCAGATGAAAGCCACGAACTTTCTAGATCAGGGAAGCCAAATCATAGAATTCAAAGGTTTGAATCAATAATTGACTGGCACAAAAAACAATTAACATAAATAAAATTTATTAAGACAATTAAAGTGAATACGAGGTATTCATGAGTAATGATTCAAAAGAACCATTAAAAGGTAAAGAATTAAGAGATTTAGCACGTTCAGAGCCTGATCAAGCTTTTATTTATTTAGAAAATAATAAAGACCTATGGATTCAAATTGCTGAAACCGACCCATTTGACTCTGCTGATACTCTAGAAGAATTTGACCCATCAGAAGCAGGAAAATTAATTACCTCTCTTCCTATTGAAACTTCAGTAAAAATATTTGAATCACTGAGACCAAGAGCAATTATTGAAATTGTTGAGATATTAAAAGATTCTTATGTTG
Organism: uncultured Candidatus Actinomarina sp.; assembly: GCA_902619825.1. Taxonomy (GTDB): domain Bacteria; phylum Actinomycetota; class Acidimicrobiia; order Actinomarinales; family Actinomarinaceae; genus Actinomarina. The sequence continues at coordinate 37,299 of CACNFT010000007.1, read as the reverse complement.
AAGAAATATTTAAACAAATGGATACAGAAGATGTAGTTGATGTTTTTGAGAGATCTACTGAAGATGAAACCGAAGAAATTTTAGAAATTCTTGATAAGTCAACAAAACTCAATATAAACAAGAGACTAGCTTACCCTGAAAACTCGGTAGGTAGACAGATGTCTGAAGAAGTTGCAAAAATATCAACTGGTTTAAAAGTTAAAGATGCACTAAGAGAGTTAAAAGCTCTTCACAATAATGTTGAAGATCTGATTTACGTATATTCCGTTGATAATGAAGAGAAATTAACCGGGGTTATTTCTTTCAGAGAAATCGTATTTGCAGATGAAAATGAATTAATTAAAAATGTAATGATTCAAAATCCAATTTCTGTAAATCCGTCCTCAGATCAAGAGGAGGCAGCAATTTTAATTAAACAATATGAACTGTTAGCTCTTCCAGTAGTAGATAAAAATAACAAACTTATCGGTCAAACTACTGTCAATACGGCGCTAGATGTTATTCAAACTGAAATTGCAGAAGATTTCTCACAATCGTTTGGTGCTGGAGCAGAAGAAACTATATTCACACCCGTACAAAAGTCTATACGTTTAAGGCTCCCATGGATTGCAATAAATATGGGTTTGGCTTTTATAGTGTCTTTACTTATATCTCAATTCGAAGAGACTATTGCTGGCGACATTCTGCTAGCTGCCCTAATGCCAGTAGTTGCTCTAGTTGGTGGAAATTCAGGTGCACAATCTCTAGCTATAGTAATAAGGGCTCTTGCTAGAAATGATGTTTCGGATGCTAGGGTTTTTGAGGTAATCGGAAAACAAACTTTCATAGGAATAATAAATGGTATTTTTGTAGGTGTTTTATCTTTTCTAATACTAAGTTTCATTGGTTTGAATGATTATTCTTTAGCGCTTAGTATTGCAGTTTTTGGAAACATATTTATTGGTAATTTATTTGGTTCATCAATACCTTTAATGCTAAAAAAGATAGGTTTTGATCCCGCATTAGCATCAAACATATTTCTTACATTAATTACAGACATTGTAGGCTTTGCTGGTTTTCTAGGAATAGCTCTTTTACTGTTATAAAGTTAAGTTGGTTCTCTGTAAATTAATCTTGTTCCTTTTTTGTTAAAGAGGTAAGAGAATATCCATTCAATAACTACTAATATTTTTGATCTATATCCAATTAAATAAAGAATGTGTATCGCACTCCAAAATAACCAAGCGATAAATCCAGATATTTCTATATTTCCAATCTTGCCAATTGCTTTATATCTCCCAACTGTTGCCATCATTCCTTTGTCATAATATTTGAATGGTTTTCTATCTTGTTTTAGAGTTTTATTCTTAATAATTTTTGCTAAATATTTACCTTGCTGAATAGCAACAGGAGCTATACCAGGGAGTGTGGAGTTGTTCTTATTCTTGTAATTTGCGGCATCCCCGATAACGAATACGTTTCCATCTTCTTTAATAGAACAGTCAGGATCAACTATCGCTCTTCCTTCAGAGTCAGTTTTTGTATTTAGTTTTTTAATTATTGGGCTTGCTTCATTTCCAGCAGCCCAAATCACATTGTCTGTTTCTATGCTTTCTTTATCAGTAACTACTAAGTCATTTTCTATTTTTATCACTTTTTCGTTTGTTCTAACTTGAACTCCAAAATCGATTAAATATTTTTCTGCTTTGCCAGAAAGCCTATCACTATACATTGGTAATATTTTTTCTGTTGCTTCGATAAGATATACATTTGCATCTGAGCTTTTGAAGTTTCTAAATTCCTCTTTCATATTTTTATAAGCTATTTCTGCAATTGATCCAGCCATTTCAACTCCTGTAGGACCTCCTCCTACAACAACAAAATTTAAATATTTATTTCTCTTGTCAATATTTTTTTCGTTCTCAGCTTTTTCAAATGCTCTTAATAAACGTTCTCTAATCTGCAGTGCATCATTTATGCCTTTAAGACCGTTTGAATACTCTGACCAACCATCATTGCCAAAATATGAATGTCTAGAGCCCGTGCTCACAACTAATTGGTCATATTTTATTTTTTCACCACTAGAAATTGTTACAGTTTTATCTTCTCTATTAATATCAGTTGCCTCATCTAAAATAACTTTTACATTTTTAAAATTTTTAAACATTCTTCTTATTGGAAAAGCGATGTTGGCAGGCGACAAAACTGCTGTTGCAACTTGATAAAGTAAGGGTTGAAATAAATGATGGTTTTGCTTATCAATAAGCGTAAATTGAATCTTGCTACTTCTAGCCCGTTGTAGAAATTTAAGACCTCCGAAGCCACCACCTATCACGACTACATTTAACATATAATTAAATTATAAAACTTTGGTGAATAATTAATGTTCCCTTGAACTTGATGATTTTGTCATAGTTTTCTCAAGTATCCCGTTTTTAAATTCAAAAGACTCGACGCCCTCAACAAGATGTTTTCCTTGTTGTGATTTTTGAGATATTACTTGCAACTTCATGCCTTCAAATGGTGAGATCAGCGTTATCGAATGTTGCCTAAAGTTTTTTGAAGATTGGTCTCTTCGTATTACATCACTAATCATGTGTGGTGATTCCCATGACCATTCCTCGTCAATGACAATAAATTTACAAATATGTCTTGTTTTTGTTTTATCAATTCTTGCTCCAGGGCAAATAATTAAGGAATTCTCAATCCAAGGGTTTAGTCCTAGGCCATCTATTTTTGGAAAACCTACATTAAATGAATTATCAATTATTTCCTCTAAATCACCTTTTTCAAGATTTCTTTGTTTTACAATTTCTGATATTTTATTCTGTAAATCAAAGAGCTCGGAGTCATTAAGGTTATCTAATTCACCAAAATTCATAATCTAATATAAGTATTTTGTTGTGACAAAAAAATGATTATTCTTCTTCTTTGCCTGAAACATGTTTTTGTTGAAATTCAGCTAAATCTATCCTTATTATTCCAACTACAAAGACCGTAAGCGTTACAACTGGAAATATTAATACCAATGAAAGCGGGTTTTGACTTAATGTTTCTATCATTTACTAATTAATACTAATAATTGTGGTAAATTATAATATTAATTGAAAGGACCTTTTAATGATAAAACTTGGACTTTACGCAAGCATAGTTTCCGTGATTGCATCGGTATTAATCTATGTTGTGCTTGATGATTCACAGTTAGCAATCTATGTTGGACTATGGGCACCTACCTTAATTCTTTATAGTCAAGCATACGAAAAAGCAAATAGAGAGTAATTAATTACTTAAAACTTTTTTTTATCACTACCATTCAACTGTGAGTAAATTAGAAAAACGTACATTTTGGGCATTCATGGGAGTTGCTTTTGTTTTTCACTTCTATTTAGTTCTAAATTCAATGGGCTTAGTCACGATCTCATTGTGAGTAAAATAGAAAAAAGACTTTTTTGGTCATTTCTCTTTGTAACTTTCTTACTGCATTTGTACTTAGTTGTGACGCTTGTTTTTAGTGGATAAGAAGTTTCAAAAATTATTTTTAATTATCTTTTTTTTATTCAGTTGTAATTCTACAAATGCTGATAATGATCTTGTAGTTGAGCAAAAAGATTCTGAGGATGTTCTTATTGAGATAATGGAAAGCTATAGAAATTTCTCATCGGATCCAGATAAAGCTGTTGAAATAATCTGGAATAATGCTCACAAAGACAATAAAGAGGTTACCGGGCCAATTGGAAGATTTAAATCAATGCTTATTTCTGCTCCATACAACGCAATAGTTGATTTGACAGATTACTCATATGAAGTAATTCAAGAAGATGGCGAGATGGTTCATTATGAAATAAAAATTTTAAATAATAAAAATGAGTATTTTGTTGTTACTTGGGTGTTTACTTATGATGAATGTCAAATTACTGAAGGCCTGTGTTGGCAGACAATAGGAGTAAGCCCACCAATGTATTTTGATTCAGGAATTTAATCATCACCTATCGAATCAAGAGGATTTTCTGGTTGGCAAATTTCAAATGCTTCTTGAACCTCGTTTGAAGTCCATTCAATATCTGCATCTCTAAAAGCAAAAAACCCAAACTCACCTGGTGTTGGGTCAGGAAAGTTGCTGATACCTTCATCTCTCATACATTTTGAAAATTCTAATGAAGCATCAACCAAGGCTGCCTCAACTTCTGGATCAAGATCAAATTGATCAGGAAGAGCGTTTCTCAAAATATCTTCACAGTTTGTAAATGCTTCTTCAAATTCTTCTTCGTTTTCAATATCTAAATTGTCAAATTCTGGATTGCCATCTATATCAAATGAAGGGTCTGGAAAGTCAATGCCTTCTTCTCTCATACATTGTGCAAAATTCAAAATACCTTCTTCAAAAGTTACCTGCTCAATAATTGTTGTAGAGGATACACTATCTTCAAGTGAGACTACACCCTTAGTTTCTTCTTCACCAATTGTGCAGGCTGAAACCAATAGAGCAAGGAAGATTACTTTCTTACTGCTTCCGCTGGTTGTATTTTTGATGCTTTTATAGCCGGGTATACCCCTGAGATCGCTCCAATTAATAACGCTAAAAAGACTGCTCCTAAAATTTGCCATATCGGTATTGAGAATACAATATCTGTGTAGTTAGTGTAAGCCAAAGTAATGACAGTACCTAGGCCAACACCCACAAGGCCTCCTATTCCTGATAAAACTATACTTTCTAATAAAAATTGATATCTTATTTCTCTACGGGTTGCACCAATTGATCTTCTTACACCTATTTCCATTCTTCTTTCAAGAACAGACATGACCATTACATTTGCTATGGCAACACCTCCAACGAGAAGAGCTACAGAACCTAGCCCAAGTAATAAATTAGTAAATGCTTCTTCGGCTGCCTGTTGCGCTTCAAGTGCGTCTGAGGGTCTAGTAACTTCTACTTGATCAGGATTTTCAGGGTTCATTGATGGAGCTAGCACTTCAACAACATCCTCAATAAAAGTTGGATTTGCTCTTAAATAAATCGTTGTTGGTTCCTCATCAATATTAAAAAGAGTTTTTGCAACTCCATAACCTATAAATACCGATCTATCTAAGTCTGGATGTATTTTAAGCTCTTCTAATACTCCAATTACTCCAAACCATTCATTATCAATGAGAATCTTTGTAGGTGTTGAAAGATTTGTAATTCCAAGTCTTTCAGCAGTCACGCTTCCTAATACAGTTACAGGTATATTAGACAAACCAGGTGTAATGAACCTACCTTCAACAAGATTACCTCCGATAACATCTAAAAGTTCTGCGCTTGTAATTATTGTTGAAATTCCCCCACCTTCAAATTCTGATATAAAGTCACTTCTACGAACTAGTAAATCAGTCTGAGTTGTAGATGTTACTTCTTCAACTGGTCCAATTCTTTCAACCATTCCTAGAACTCCTTTTGGTAAATCTTCTTGAGTTCCAAAAAATCCTGCTTGAGGAGAAGCTTTTACCAGATTTGTTCCAAGTGATTCAAGAGTTGATAGTAAGTCAGCCCTTCCAGATGCTGATATTCCAGAAACTGCAACTATTGCAGCTATTCCAATTCCAATTCCAATTGACGTAAGAGTAGCTCTGCCTTTTCTTGCGCGAACTCCATAAAGTGCAACAAAAAATAAATCTCTAGTTCTTAGTTTTTTTCTTTTCATTTTTACACAATTTTTCCATCAACCAATTCAATTACTTTTTTAAACATATTTGCATGCTCTTGATTGTGAGTAATCATAATTACAGTTTTTCCTTGGTTATTAAGTTCTTTTAAGATATTTAAAATATTTATTCCTGATTCTTTATCTAAATTTCCGGTTGGTTCATCTGCTAAAACAAATGCTGGGTCTTGTACTAGCGCTCTAGCAATAGCAACTCTTTGTTGCTGGCCACCAGAAAGTTCTTTAGGAAGGTGGCTTAACCTATCACCGAGTCCTACTTGTTCTAAAACCTCTCCAGCTTTTTCTAGCCTTTCTGACCTTGAAATCCCTTGATATAGTAGTCCTTCTGCAACATTCTCTTGTGCGGTTAATCCAGGTAAAAGAAAAAAGCTTTGAAAAATGAACCCTATTTTTTCGCCTCTAAATTTAGAAAGTTCATTATCTGTTAGGTCAGATATATCTTTGCCTTCTATTTCAATTGAACCGCCAGAAACACTGTCCAATAAGCCAATCATATTTAATAAAGTTGATTTACCACTTCCAGATTGTCCAACAATTGCTACCAGATCTCCTTCTTTAACATTTAAAGAAACTCCATCTAGTGCTTTTACAGGAGGTGGCCCTTCATAAACTTTAGAAATATTATTGATTGAAATTACAGTTTTTGTATCGGTTTTCATCGCGGTACAACTACAAGTTGACCCTCTGAGATATTTCCTATTACTTCAACAAAGCCATCAGTAAATACGCCTATTTCAACAGCAATATAGCTAGTATCTACTCCAGATTCTCCTTCAAATGTTCCATTGCCAAGCTCTCCATCATAAACTTCCAATGCATATCCACCTTCTGCTAAAGCAAGAAGAGCATTAACAGGAACATAAAGAACATTTTCAGAAATCTCTGTTGTCACAAATACTTTTACTGGAGCTTGATCATAAGCTTCAATCTCTTCTGGGTTGAGAACTTCTAGAGTAACTTCTATAAATTCTCCTGCCTGAGTTTGTGTTACAACCTGGTCAATAAATGTGATAACTGTTGGGACTCTTTCATCGGTAGGAAGTTCTATTTCAACACTGTCACCAAGTGAAACTGTTTCCTGGTCGGTAGCATCAACTTGAAAGACAACCTCAATTCCAATAGAAGAAATATTGTACAGTGGTGAATTTAGTACGACCGCAGAACCAACGTCGTTAATATAAGAACCTACAATTATTGGTGTTTTTGATGCATACGCGTTTGTTGGGCTAAAGGTTTCTGACTTTGAGGCAAGTTCTAACTCTTCAAGTTCTTCTTTTGCTTTTGCTAATTCAGCTGCTTGATCAACTCCTTCGTTGTAGCTTTCTAAGGTATCATCATATGCTTTTTGAGCTGTTTCAATAGCTAATGCTTCTGTGGCATCAATTCCAGATTCGTTGCCTTTTTCTAAATCTTTAATTCTTTTTTGTTTCTCAATCTCTTGCTGTAGATCTTCTATTTCAGAGTCTCTAGTGCCATTTGCAATTTTTTCTTTTGTTTCAGGAATCGTATCGTCTTGAAGTAAGGTAATGCTTTGTTCAGCATTTTCAATAGCGGTGTCAGCTGCTTTCCAGGCTGCACTTTCTTCCGTAGCAGCATCTTTTGCATCATCTAGCTTTTTCTTTTTGTCGTTGACTTGCGCCAAAGTAGTTCCACCATCTGAAATTGTCTCTTCAATATTTTCTACTTCAGTCTTTTTTAAATTAATAGCAACCTGTTCTGCTGGTGTAATTTCAGATTTTGTATCAATTTTGTAATCAACATAAAGTACATTGAGCATATTTGAGGTAGTTTCATCAAAAGTTTCATCAGGTACAAAATCTTCTGCTGCATATCCTAAAAACACAAGTGCTTTCTCAAGTTGTAAAACATCAGGACCAGCATCAGAATTTAAATCAAGAGTTCTATAAAAAGGTGTCGCTCCTTCAACTAAAATTACAGGTTTATTGTCTACAGCAAATAAGACCTCTCCAAAATTAATAATGGTTCCTTCTTTGGGAATTAAGGTAATAACTCCTGACATAGGTGAGTTGAGCACTTTACTATCAGTCTGTCTTAAGGTTCCGTTGTACTCTTCCTTCTTTGCTAAGTCACCTTTTTGTATAGGAACAGTAGTAAGCTCTAAAGTTTTATTACTTGAGGATGTCTCTGTGTTCTGAGTACCAAAATAGTATCCACCATAACCAAGTGCCAGCACCACTATTAAAATGTACAAGTTTTTTAATTTAAAAATATTTTTCATCGTTGTTCCAATTAGTGTAGTTTATTAAACCTATGTGTATTCTGAGAAGTTTTTCACTTAGTTTTTTATGCATCCCACTCCTCATCTTTTAACTCTTCTGGTAATTTGTCCTCACATGCCTGCCATGTCTGAACTAATGGATCATCTTCTCTCAACTCCCAATCTTCATCAATATAAGCATCTAATCTGACTTCTCTATTGAAATAATCTGGGTCTGGGACTTTAGGATATCCACTTTCTCTAAAACACTTCGCCATAAATAATGATCTATCAATTTCTTTGGATACTTCTGCTGGATCTTCAAATTGATTTTCATCTGCTACACCCCATAAATTATATTTCAAGGCACACTCCTCAATTATGCCCCAGAGTTCTTCGGCTTCCTGTTCGGTTATTGTTTCAAAATATGATGCAATCGTGGTGTATAGGTCTATAAAGTTCTTTGGTTCTTTAAATTTATACCCTGATTCATTAACACATTGAACAAGGACTAAAGGTGCATCCTCATCTGAGATTTCTTCACGTTCATCTACTAGCTCAACACCCAGAGCAATTGCCTCTTTCCCCTTATCAGTGTCTGCAACAGAGACAACAGATTGCTCATCTTGTTGGAAAAAAGAACATGCTGTTAGAAAAATAAGTATTACTGAAGCTTTTTTATACATAGGAAAATTATAAATAATCTTAGTCTTATCCTCCACCTTGTTGTGGTGGTTCAAGTCCAAGTTCGTCAAAGCACTCTCCAGCAGTTTGTCTAATTTGATCTTCAAGGTATTGTCCAGATTGCACAAGGCTTATAAGAATAGATCTGAGAGGTCTCTCAGCATTTGGGTCTTCAACCTCTATCCCCTTTTCTCGAAAGCATTGTGCAAATTCCAACTCAGTGTCTAATCTATCAGCAACTTCTTCAGGATTCTCAAAGTCTGCTGTGCCACCTATTGGAATATTAATTTCGTCAGCACATGTTTGAATTGTCTCAAAAAGTTCCTCTCTCTCTTTTTGATCAGCTGCTAAAAATACTGGACGTAAAACACTTTGTAAGCTTTCATCATTTTTAGGATCTGTAATATCATATCCATTCTCTCTTAAGCATCTAGCAAGTAAAAGCTGCGCATCTTCTACTGAAACGACCTCTTGAACGACTTCCTCTGCAATTGTTGTAACTGTTGTATCGCTTGATAAATCATTCGTAGAAACAACTCCTTGTGATTCATCTGATGAGGTGCACGCCAATAAAAAAATAAATAAAAGTATTAAGAGAGTGTTTGAATATTTTTTCATTTTTTTAATTATACAAATTTAATTCTTACTAAATTCTTATTTTTGCCAACCACACTCTTGTAGCAACGGCATAATATCATCTCTAGATTCCTTGAGCCCACTTAAATCAACCTTGGGTTCTTGTTGGATTGGATCAGGAACATTTAGGCCCTTTTCTCTTAAGCATTTAGCTAATTCAAGATTTTCATCATACACTTTGGCAAGCTCTTCTGGATTCAAGGAAGATGAATCCGACCAGAGATTATATTTACTTATACAAAAATCAACATCTTCACTTAACTGTGACTCTTCTTTTTTATTGTTGCTTAATTGGCTAGTTGTTGATTTTAAATCTTGTATATCAAACGGAGTTGCAATGTTATATCCCATTTCTTCGTTTAAGCAATTCGCTAAAACTATTGGATAATCTTCTTCATTTATAATTTCGGTTGTTGTTGTATTTTCAGAAATTGAAACAACCCCACTTTCTGAGCCACTACAAATATTAAAAAATAAAATAAAAAAAAGTATGTTTGTTTTTTTCATATTTATTTATTAATAATAATTATTACTTATTTGTCAAAAATTTAATTTTTTTTTGAGTTCATCAGTTATTGGAATTGGTTTCATCGTTGTTTGATCTGTGTAGACATGGACTGCCTCGCAAGAACTTACTAAATCACCTGAATTTTTATTAAACATTCCCATTATCCAAGTCATACTTGTATTACCAATATTTTTAATTTTTGTTCCTATCTCAATTTTATCTTCAAAATAAAGTGGTTTATGATACTGAACTAAAACTTGTATTGTGTGAAAGTCTTTTTTTGTTTGTTCAATATCTTTAAAATAGTCATAATTTACATGCTTGAAATACGCAGTAATCGCTTGGTCAAAAAAAGCAACATGATTTGCATTGTGCATTACTCCCTGAGGGTCAAGTTCGTAATATCTTACTGTTGCCTCCCAGAATGCTTTAAAATCTTCTCTAGATAATTCTATTTTTGACATTTATACAAATATTTGTGTTTTGGGCTCTATACCTCCGGTTAGAGGCATTGCGTATTCAAAAAAATCATTGGTCACATATGGTTTGTTTTTTTCTAGATATTCTTCCGGCATATTTTTTGTATGTTTTGCAACTTTATGTAACTCAACAACATCTACATCACAATAATAAGTTTCTGAAAACTGTCTTCTTAGAATAATTGAACCGCTTTCTTTTTCTTTTGAAGCAATAACTGCATACTGTCCAACTCTCTCAGCTTCTTCAGCATCTACTTCTGAAACATCTGCAAGAAAAGATCTCTGAAGATAGCCAAACGTATCTGCTCTTACTCTTGCTCCGTCAATATGTTCTGAAACAATGTTTGTAAGTGTATCTCCTAAGGCACCCGAACCTGAGAGCTGAATATTCCCGTGGCTATCTTTTTTTCCTGCAAGTCCAGAACCTGTCTCGCTTGCGTATGTTTGGAGAAAGTACTCCCCATCTTTATTGTGAATGCCTTCAGATACAGCAACTACGCACCTTCCTAATGAATCGTAAACTTCTTTTACATCCTTTAAAAATTCAGCTAAATTAAATACTTTTTCTGGAACATAAACTAAATGTGGACCATCCTCTTCAGTTGATTTACCTAAAGTGCTGGCAGCTGTAAGCCATCCTGCGTGCCTACCCATTAAAACATTGATTTTTATTCCCTTAAGGCTCCTGTTGTCAGCATCATCCCCTTGGAATGCATGTGCAACAAATCGGGCTGCTGAACCATAACCTGGACAATGATCTGTTTCCAAGAGGTCATTATCTATAGTTTTAGGAATATGAAAAGCTTTAATTTCATATCCTATTTTTTTTGCACCCTCATATACAAGATTTGCAGTTTCTGCAGAATCATTTCCACCTATGTAGAAAAAATATCTTATGTTTTGTTTCTCAAAGATTGAAACTAATTTCTCAATATCATTCTCCGTTGGTTTTTTTCTTACTGAGCCTAAAGCAGCTGCAGGTGTTTTTGATATTCCATAAAGTTGAGACTCTGAAAGTTTAGATAAATCAACAAAATCCTCCTTCAATATCCCCTCCAGTCCGTGTCTTGCTCCAAGTATTTCATCGTATTCCTGATTAATAGCCTCTTTTATGAAACCAACTAGTGACTTGTTAATTACAGCTGTCGGACCACCTGATTGACCGATTACCGCTTTGCCAACAGGCATTTCTTAGCTCCCGTTTTGATATACAGAGATAAAATTTAAATATGAATTGGCTATTTCTGATACGGCTTCTTCTCTTGACTTTTCATTTTCATGCCATCCTTTTAGTGAGTTCCAAAATATAGACCTACCTATCGCAAAGCCACTATATCCATCAACAGATGATCCAGCCCTCAACCACTCATTAACTTTTTCGTCATTTGCACCTCTACCTAGAACAACGGCTATTACATCATCTCTGCCACCATCTTTGATTGCAGAAGAGACTTTTTCGCAATCTTCTTTAGTGTCTAATCCTTCTATCTTCCAAATGTCAGGGTCTGCCCCTTTTTCTCTCATCTCTTCAACAACCTGAACTGCTAATTTAGGTCTTATTTCTGAATCGTATCTTGATTGATCTCCATCTACACTCGACAATTGCTCTTCAGTCGCAGGGACTAAAAATTCCAGCAAAAATTTTCTTTCATTTTCTTCAAGCCAATCAGATAATGTTTTTATTCTTTTACCTTGAACTTCTCTAGTTTCTTCATCATCATTTGGGTTCCATCTGACTAAAATTTTTACAAAATCAGCATTAACTTCTTTTATCTTTTCTCCAAATTCATCACCATACTCAAAATCAAATACTTTTTGACCTGATTTTTCAACAGGGGCTGCGAACTTAACACCCATTTCTTTTGCTTTTTGTTGCACTTGTAATCCGAAAGTCTCGTCAACAAGTATTGCGGGTTCACCTCTCCCAATACCTGTTTCTTTAGCTTCTATAAATCCATCAAAAATAATATCTTTCATTGAAGACACTCTTGATGCTTCTTCCTCGTTAGGCGGTCTTCCTTCTACGCCTAAAAGACCTTTTGTTAGAGTTCCTCTGTGGTCAAATGCAAGTATGTAGAGCTCGTTAGAATAACCCTTCATAGTAATTTATCTCCTTAACTTTGTACTTTACTCTTATTCCTTCTCGTAATAAGTATGTACGCTGTCAAGATTATCACAATTATTGTTGCAATGATGATGTTTTGAGTAGTGTCTGAACTCCCAAGATCACTTTCTAAATATTTTGCTTTATAAACTAAACCAGGATCTTCATTAAATTTTGTTATTTCAGATAATGTATTTATCAAATCAACAGTATTTACACCCCAATTATTTGCTAAGTTTTCATCGAGGAAATAAACATTCTCATTTGATACGGCATTAAGACCCTCCCATCCTTGTCTTGTTGAGATGTCTTTATTCAAAAAGTCAGAGTGTCCAATTACGATTAGTTCAGGGTTTGCATTTAAGACCTGTTCTTCTTCAAGAAGTGGATAACCAGATCCGTACGGGTCCTCAGTCTTATCTGCAATATTGCTTACACCAAGAATATTGTAAATTTCTCCTAAAAAAGAATTTTCATTTATTGAATATATGCCATATGTGTAACCAATTTCGTGATAAACAGATATAGATTCAGTTGCTGAGTTTTCAATAATTTCATCAATGTCAGATTTCATTTCTAAAACTAGAGAACTTGCTGTATTTTCTTTGTTAATAATTGTCCCAATGGTTTCAATTTGGTAATAAACGTCATCCAAATTTTGTGCAGGTGGAAGAAGAGCATATTCAATATTTAAATTTTCTAATCCCTCTACGATACCGTTAAAATCAAAAGCAACGATTACAATATCTGGATTGAGTAAAAGAAGCTCATCTGCTGTAACTGTATAGGCATCTATTTTTTTTATTGGAAGTTCTGTCTCTGAGAACGAATCAACACCAATTAGCTGGTTCTCAGCTTCAAGCATTTGAATAATTTCTGTATGGGTGGTTGATAATGAAATAATGTTTTTTTCATTACCTTCGTCAGATGTGCCTCCACACATTGAAATTATCATGGCAAGAAGAAGTATTTTTGTTTTCATATTTTCCTTTCTCACCACGAGAAAAAGTACGATACTCCATTCCTTCTCTCGAGGATTGTTGTAAAAAGTAATAAAGTCGACCTGACTTATCTTTCGAATCACAGTTGCGGGACAGTGCTAGATTCTCACTAGCTTCGCTTTGTTACTTTATTTATTTAGTGGTTAAGTGTAGCAAAAATTATTGTTCTGTATCGTTTTCAGGATAACTTTTTAAAGTTTCTGTTAGTGTCTCTTCTTCAATGTCTCTTGGAACATCTGGTCTAGGCATTTCTGGAACCATGAAATCGTCATTTCTATTTTTTTGTCTTCTAAATCTTCCCAACGCATTTGCAACAGGCATTGCTGCAGTTTCTGTGTTTTCATTCCTGGCGTTATCACTGCTAGGTTTTGAGCCAGTTTCGTTATATGACTCCTCTAGTACTATTACCTCGATTCCACCAACCAAATCTGAAATTAGGTTATAAAAGAATGCTCCTAGAGTTGCTATTGCTGTTTGAGTTAATAAATATACAGTTGCAAAAAATAAGACACTAGAAAATAAAGTTTCTACATTGCCAACTAGAGATGCATTGTCGTCTAGTAGTGCTAGTCTTCTTGCAATTTCTTCAAGTCCTTGAGGAACCCCAGCATTTACTAGTAAAACCCATAAAATTGAAAATCCAAGAACAATTGTTAACGAAATAATAAAATTGAAGACAAAAGAAACTTTTAAGACGGTCCAAGGATCAACCTTTCTTATAATTCTTCTAACTCTGTTTACTCTAACCATTACGATTCATTTTTAATTGGAATAAAGGCAGATATTTCTTCTTCTTTTGAAAGCTTCATAACCTTTACTCCTTGAGCAACTCTACTCATTTGTTTTATTTGTTTTACAGCACATCTTATTGCTGTTCCACCAGTACTCATAAGCATAACCTCTGTATCTTCATCAACGGGTCCTGCGCCAATTAAATCTCCTTTGGCTTCCGTAACCTTAAGAGCCTTGACTCCGAGTCCTCCTCTTCCAGCTCTTCTGAATTCATCTAATTTTGTACGCTTTCCATACCCTTTGGCCGTAATAAATAAGAGTGTTTCCTCTCTGGATGTTGCTGCACCTACAACCTTGTCCCCTTCACGAAGTTTTATTCCTCTAACTCCCATTGCTGATCTACCTTGGGCTTTGAGATTGTTTTCATCAAATCTTATTGCTTGTCCCTTCTGGGAAACAAGTATTATGTCTTCTTTCCCAGACGTTGTTTTTACAGAAACAACTTTGTCACCATCCTTTAGCTTTATGGCTTGTAATGATTTATAGTTTGAATCAAAATCTTTAAATTTTGATTTTTTTACCGTTCCTTTCTCAGTCATTATTAATAAGAATTTTTCTGTTTCATAGTCCCTTGTGTCAATTATTGCCTGAACTTTTTCATCTTGTCCCATTGAAAGTACATTGTGAATTAAAGATCCTTTTGCAGTCCTATTTGTTTTTGGAATTTCATGTGCCTTGGCTCTGTATACTTTTCCGTTGTCTGTAAAGAAAAGTAAATAAGAGTGAACAGATGTTGAAAGGAGGTGCTCAATTATGTCTTCCTCTGAAGAAGCTGCTTTAACACCCTTACCTCCTCTACCTTGTTTTTTATAGGAGGTTGAAGGAACTGATTTTATATAACCTTCAGATGAGATGGAAACAATAATTTCCTCGTCTTCAATTAAATCTTCAATTTTTACCTCGCCAACATCTGGAACAATTCTGGATCTTCTTTCATCACCAAACTTGTCTGTTATTGCATCAAGCTCTTCAATAAGTATTTGATTTTGTTTCGCTCTACTTTTTAATATTGCTGTAAGGTCTTTAATTGTTTCTTTGAGTTCTTTCTTTTCATCTTCGAGCTTTTCTTTTTCCAATGCAGTTAACCTTCTTAGGGGCATATCAAGGATGTGTGTTGCCTGAATTTCTGATAATTTAAATTTACTCATCAGTGATTTTCTTGCTACCTCCACATCTTTGGAAGATTTAATGACTTTTATTATTTGATCGATTTTATTCAATGCAAGCAATAAGCCATCAACGATATGTAACCGTGCTTTTGCCTTTTCAAGTCTGTATTTAGATCTCCTTTGAATTACATCTATTTGATGATCAATGTAGTATCTAATAAGTTCGGGAACCGATAGTACTTTAGGCACTCCTTCAACAAGGGCTACTGAATTAACTGAAAAAGTATCTTGAAGTTGTGTAAATTTAAAAAGATCATTTAACACAACTTGTGGTACGGCGTCTCTCTTTAACTCAACAACGAGTCTGGTTCCGTTTCTGTCACTACTTTCATTCCTTAAGTCTGAGACTCCGGTTAATTTTTTGTCCTGAACCAAAGATGCTATTTTTTCCATAATTCTGTCAATTGAAGCCTGATACGGAAGCTCTTTAACAATAATTGCAGATCTACCTTTTCCTAATTCTTCTATGTCTGCAACAGCTCGAAGTTTTATAGACCCTCTACCTTTAAGTATTGCTTCTTTTATCGTGGGGGTATCTACAATTAATCCTCCTGTAGGAAAATCTGGACCTTTTATTATTTTTAAATAATCTCGTGGTTTGGGGTCTTTTGTTTTTAAAGTAAATTTAACTGCCTCTGTAATCTCTTTCAGGTTGTAGGGTGGCATATTTGTTGCCATAGCAACTGCGATACCCTCAGCTCCATTAATTAAAAGGTTTGGAAATCTTCCAGGTAATACTTTTGGTTCGCTTGTCTCTCCGGAATAATTAGGCTCAAAGTCTACTGTCTCTTCGTCAATCCCATCTAATAGCTGTGAAGACAGGGAAGACATTCTAGACTCTGTATACCTCATAGCAGCAGGTGGATCGTCGGGGGTTCCAAAGTTACCCTGTGGTTCAATCAGGGGGTATCTAGTACTAAAATTTTGTCCCAACCTTACTAGGGTTCCGTATATAGCGTCGTTTCCATGTGGATGATAGTTACCCATAACATCACCTACAACCTTTGAACACTTTCTGAAAGGTCCTGTCGGTCTAATTCCTGTTTCATACATTGAGTATAAAATTCTTCTTTGTACTGGTTTTAATCCATCCTTTACATCTGGAAGAGCTCTGGAAACAATAACCGACATAGCATAATCTAAGAATGACTTAGAGATTTCATCTTCAACAGCAATTGAACCGTTTAGTGTATCAGATTTAATTGTTGGTTTTTTCTTTGTAGCAGTAGCGGTTTTCGATTTCTTTGCTGCTGGTTTCTTTGCTGCTGGTTTCTTTGCTGCTGGTTTCTTTGCTGCTGGTTTCTTTGCTGCTGGTTTCTTTGCTGCTGGTTTCTTTGCTGCTGGTTTCTTTGCTGCCATGTTATACGTCCAAGAACCTTACATCTTTGGCGTTTTCCTCAATGAAAGTTTTTCTTTTTGCAACGTCGTTACCCATTAGTATTTCAAACATGTTTGCTGCTCTAGCTTCAGCTGCCTTTCCATCAGCAATGCTTACTTTTATAAGAGTTCTACTTTCTGGATTCATTGCAGTGTCCCAAAGCTCTCCTGCGTTCATTTCTCCAAGACCTTTGAATCTGCTGATATCAAATTTCTTATTTTTGTTTTCTTTTTTAAAATTTTCAAGGGCTTGATCGTCTTTCAAATAATTTATTGAACCAGAAGACTTAGCTCTATAAAGTGGAGGTTCGGAGATCCAAACCTTTCCTTCTTTAATGAGTCCGGGCATAAATTTAAAGAAGAATGTTAACAACAAGGTTCTAATATGGGCACCATCAACGTCTGCATCTGTTAAAAATATAATTTTGTCATACCTTGATTCTTCTCCGTTATATTCGGCTTTTATTCCTGTTCCGATTGCCTTGATAAGAGAACTTATTTCTTCATTTTGTAAAGCTCTGTTCTCTGTAACCTTTTGAACATTAATAATTTTTCCTCTAATTGGAAGAATTGCTTGCGTTCTTGAGTCTCTTGCTTGCTTGGCGGGACCAGCAGCAGAATCTCCCTCTACAATAAATAATTCACTTTCTGATGGATCTGTTGAAGAACAGTCTGCCAGCTTTCCTGGAAGGCCTGATGTTTCAAGTATGCTTTTTCTTTTAGTAAGCTCTCTTGCTTTCTTTGCACTCATTCTTGCTTTTGCCGCAATAGCGCACCTCTCGACAATAGCTCGTCCTTCTTTTGTATTTTTTGAAAGCCATTTTGGAAATTCTTGGTTTACTAATACTTGTACTTTAGATTTCATTTCGGTGTTCCCAAGTTTTGTTTTTGTTTGGCCTTCAAATTGTGGTTCTTTCACCCTTACAGAAACAACACCTGTTAAGCCTTCTCTTATATCATCGCCTGTTAAAGAAATATCAGAGTGAAGGTTTCTAGATTTAGCAAAATCGTTTATTGCTTTAGTAACTGCTGTTCTAAGACCTTCTTCGTGAGTTCCTCCTTCAAGAGTATGTATGTTGTTTGCAAAGCTTTTTATATTTACGTCGTCTTCGTTTTTCCACTGCATTGCAACTTCTATTTCTGAGTCCTTGCTTTGATCTGAAAATGAAATTGTTTTTTCATGAAGAACCTCAAACCCCTCATTTAAATAATCAACAAAATCAACTAAACCACCTTTATAAAAGAACTGTTCTTTTGTTGCTGGTTTTACTCTGTTGTCAGTTAGGTTAATCTTGAGGCCTTTGTTTAAAAATGCTGTTTGTCTCAATCTTTCCGAAACAATGTTGTATTCGAAAACCTGTGTTTCGTCAAATATTTCTGGATCAGCCAAGAAGTTTATTTTTGTTCCTGTTTTTTTGGAAGCTTTTCCTTTTTTAATTTTTGAAGTGGGCTTTCCGTAATCAAAATTTTGATTCCATACATGTCCGTCCCTTTCTACTTCAACCTTCACAAAAACAGAAAGTGCGTTTACTACCGAAATACCAACTCCATGTAGACCGCCGCTTACTGTGTAGGCTCCTGACTCAAACTTTCCTCCAGCATGTAGTGTTGTTAAGACGGTTGTTAGGGCAGATTTTTTTGTTTTAGGGTGGGGCTTTACGGGTATTCCGCTTCCATTGTCTTTTACTGTGACTGAGCCGTTTTTTTCAAGCATTACATCAATTTGAGTACACCTTCCCGCCATTGCCTCATCAACAGAGTTGTCCACAACTTCCCAAATTAGATGGTGGAGGCCGTTTGGTCCGGTCGAACCAATATACATTGCTGGTCTTTTTCTTACCGCTTCTAAACCTTCTAAGACCTTTATGTCTTTAGAGTCATAGCTTTTTGAATCTTTTTTTGGCACGGATCTCCTAAGATACGCTTCTTTTTTATATTAAGTACAGCCCCTTGCTGAACTCTTATTTTAGTAGAAATACGTTATTATTGTTGGCTATTTTGCAATTCAACACGTATAGAATTCACCGAAAATCCAAGCTTTTTTTCTATATTGTTGATTATTTTTAGAGACTCCAGTTCGATTATGTCTTTTAGTCTTTTTGAGTCCACATAAATTACAAGGATATCATTAATTACTGGTCCTGAAGATATTTCGTCCTTCCAGGGGTAGGAAGAGTTATTAAGGTGTTTTTTAACTTGTTCTGATTTTTTAAAATTTATTCCAACACTGTTTTCTTCAATGTTTATTTTTTCAGGTCCACTTGCTTGTTTCACGAGGCTCTTACTGGCATTAAGAGATATTTATAGTTCTCTGATTCTCCTTGTACTACTACCGGTTTTTCGTTTCCAGAGAATCTAATGTAAACTTTGTTGCCTTCTAAAACTTCGATGCCTTGAATTAAGAAATTCGGATTGAAAGACATTTGAAAGCCGTTTATATCCCCTGTTTCAACACCAAGAATTTTTATATTTAAGCTTTCGTTTCCGCCACCAACGTCTTTATTAAGTGTGGTGATTGTTAATTTTTCGTTGTTTTCAAAAATAAAGGTTACGGGTATATACCCCTCAGCAACGACAGTAGAGCGATCAAGACTTTCTAATATTTCTTTCTTATCAATCTCTGCTGTAAACAGTGTTTCTTTTGGAAAAAGGTTTTGATATTCTGGAAAAGTTCCTTCTACTTTTCTTAATGAGGCGAAGTATTTGTCATTAAAAAAGTAAAGATCTTTTTCGTTTGAATTAATGTTTAGTGTTTCTTCTTCATTTTCAAAAAGCCTAATTACTTCGCTTAACGATTTAAATGAAATAATTCCCACATCGTTTATTGGGAAGTTGCTAATTTGTTGTGTGGCTAATCTATAACTGTCTGTTGCTGCTAGTTCTGTTTTTTCGTCTTGATTGTTGAAATAAACACCTGTTAACACGGGTCTTCCACCCTCTGGAGTAGAAGCAATACCTACGTTCTTCAATGAATCAAACAACTCTGAAACCAACACTTCTTGTGTTTGATCGTCTTTTTCATGTTTTTTCAAGAATGCTTCTGGATAGTCCTGGTCTTCCAGTTTTCTTAAAGTGAAGTCTAATGATTTGGTTTCAATTTTTAATTCACTTCCTACATCAGAAAAGACAACCTCTCCCTCAGGAAGTTTTCTTACAATTTCTGATAGTTTATTTGAATTAACAAGACACTTTCCTTCAACATCTACGTCAACAACCATCTTTGACTTAATTGTTATGTCCAGATCAGAACCTATAATCTCTAGAAAACCGTCTGAAGCGTGAAGATAAAGACCTGTTAGAGCGGGTGTTGAAGGTCTGGGATTAACAACTCGAGAAACAGAAGAAACTACTTCCTTTAATACGCTTGTTTGTGTTTTAAACTTCATATTTAATCTTTTATAAATTTAATAGTAATAAGAACGTCTGACATGTATAAATAGAAAAAAAACCAATTTACAAAAAGGATTTTAGAGGAGCAAAAAGACAACAAAACCGACAAAGAATTAACCAACCTCTTTTATTGAGAGTGAACTGTCGAAACTGTTTATTTCTTTGATAACTAAAGGTGAGTCTTTAGATTTATCAATATAGCTTAAAACTGTTGAGTGGCTTCTACCACCAAGATACAAACCTATTTGATTTAATGATAGATCTGTATGTTTCCTTGCAAGAGATGCAAAAAGCCTCCTAGACTCATTAACCTTCGATGTTCTGTTTTTTGAAGATATGAGGTTTTTATCAACTTGAAAAACCTTTGAAACGTAATCTAATATTTGATCAGGACCAACAGACTCTACAAATCCTGACTTAGAAACAGAAATCAACTCCTTAATATAATCGAAATTACCCTTTCCTGTTTGTTTGTTTATTAAGAGTTGGTTAACAATTCCGTTTATATCTCTAAAACTATCGACCCTTAACCCACTTATTGTTTTAATCTCTTCTTTAGAAAGCAAATAACCGCCCTGTTCAACATTTGCTTTCTCAATTGCTTTAAGAAACATTTCTTCATCAGGTTTTT
The DNA here is from genome assembly GCA_902619825.1 of uncultured Candidatus Actinomarina sp. Taxonomy (GTDB): domain Bacteria; phylum Actinomycetota; class Acidimicrobiia; order Actinomarinales; family Actinomarinaceae; genus Actinomarina. The sequence goes on along the minus strand of CACNFT010000007.1, from coordinate 16,632 downwards.
CAATGTCAGTAACTAAACCGTTTAAAATTCTTGAAATTAGGCGATCCGGAAAGCCTAAAAGTTTATTTGGTTTTTGATCTGAAACCAAAACAACCGCTTTCTGATTGTTTAAAAAATAATTAATAGTGTGGAAAAGCTCCTCTGAAACACCCTTTTTACCCATAAAAAACTGAATATCATCTACTAGTAAAATTTCGACAGACCTTATTTTTGATTTAAATATATCTATATCTTTATTTTTTATTCCTTGAATATATGAATCTAAAAAAGATTCAGAATCAATATAAAAAGAAGAGGGGTGAGCTTTTTCAATAGTTTTTAGAAGGTGTGTTTTACCAACCCCCGGAGATCCATAAACAAAAAGAGGGTTAAAACGTCCACCAGGATCTTTAACAACATTTTTTGCTGCCGTTACTGAAAGATTATTAGAGGAGCCGACAAACATCTCGTCAAAAACAGATAAATCAGGCTTAACTTTTTTTATCTCTTCTTGATTTTTCAATAGATCTTCATTTTTTTCTTCAAATTCATAGGCTTGAAAGTCTTTTTTCATATTCTTATCTAAAACAAAAACACATTCTTTAAATCCCGTGCTTATGTTGAATGTTTTTTTGATTTTTTTATATAGTTTTTTCTCAATTGATGATTTTACAAAGTCTGATCCTACGAAAATACTTAAAGACTCATTGTCAATTTCAAAATTTACTTGTTCTAACCAATATCTTTCAGTTTTAGATAAATCTAGTTTGTGTATTTCAGATTTAAACTCTTTAAGTAAATTACTCATTCTAAACAATCTAATAAAACCCCTTCGGAAATCATAGAGTGGTAAAAACATATTAATTTTTAGAAAACAAACACACACCAACTAAAAACCCAACGATTGTTGAGTTTATTAGAGGAAATGATAAGAAAAATAATAAGTGAATTTTCAGATTATAAAACCTAGTTAGTTTTGTTTTCGCGAAGATGGTTTTGTTTTCGCGAACTTTTAAATTAAATATTAATTTACTTTGTTTAAATAATTTTTTAATATATTGTGTTTAAACAGGAAGAAAAATGAAAAGAACTTATCAACCTAGTAATAGAAAAAGAAGTAGAAAACACGGTTTTAGATCGAGAATGAGCACCAGAGCTGGCAGAGAAATTCTTAAAAGAAGAAGAAGAAAAGGTAGAAAAACACTTTCTGCATAAGCTAATTGGTTAGATTTACTGCACTGAATAAGAAAAATGATTTTTTCAGACTGAAAAAAGAAACAAATTGTTTTACTGAAAAAGGATTAAGGGTTTATATAGAGAAAAACCAAGAAAAAGTTTCAAGACTTGGTATAAGCATCTCAAGTAAGCAGACAACCGCAGTAGAGCGTAATAAATTTAAAAGAAGGATTAAAGAGGCAGTTAGGGGTTTAGAAGATAAAGAAAGTTTTGATATTTATATTATTGGATCAAAAAAAAACTTAAATTTAAAGATTTTAGAAATACAAAAAATAATCTCTTCTCATCCCAAACTAATTAAAAAATGAAGATAACAAACATTTTGTTTACAGTGTTTCGTTCACTGCTCGGGCTCTTTGGCATTGGTCAGGGAAATTGTTTATATTACCCAACCTGTTCGAACGCGATAAGAGAAAGCTTTGAAAATAAAGGTTTAATTAGGACTCTCCCTGTTTTTATAGAAAGGGTTTATAAGTGTAATCCCGTATATAGAAAGTTTGGTAAAAATTGGCAATAATTGAACCTTTTGCACTAGCTATTGGCTTTTTGCTTTCATTTGTTTACGGATATGTCCCCTCATATGGGATTTCCATAGCCATTTTGACGGTCATAATTAATATAATTATTTTCCCACTAACTCTTAGGCAGACGAGGTCTACCAAAAGAATGCAAGATGTTCAACCAGAGCTAAAGAAGTTACAGAAAAAACATAAAGACAATAAAGAAGAATTAAACAAAGAAATAGCAGCTTTTTACAAAGAAAAAGGAATCAACCCGCTTGGTTGCGTTGTTCCTTTATTGGTACAAATGCCAGTTTGGTTTGCTTTGTTTAGAGTGTTGAGAGAACCGCTCTTGTTTATACCAAAATCTGAATCTTTATTTTCAGATCTAGAAAACAATATAAACATTCTTTTCTTTAACATGGATCTTCAAATACCTGCATCTGAAATATCAGGATGGGTAGAAAGAGTTCCATACATTGTTCTTATTTTAATGGTTGTTGCAACCGCACTATTTCAACAACAACAAATTACAAAGAAACAAGGAAAAAGCGACAACCCACAAGCACAGCAAATGCAAATGATTGGAAAGGTTATGCCAATATTTTTCGGGTTCATTTCCTGGACTTTGCCTTCAGGTCTTGTCGTATATTTCTTAACAGGAAATATTTTCAGAATTGGTCAACAAGCCTTAATTATTCGTATAGAAGATAAAGAGGACAAAAGTGATAAAACTGAAAAAGATAACGAAGAGAACGAGGAAACACCAGAAACCAAGCAGCAAGAAGATCCTCGCAAAAACAGAAAAAAAAGAAGGAGAAAATAATGTCAGACAAGTGGGTAGAGGTTGAAGCAAAAACCATTGATGATGCAATTAAAGCAGGTTTGAAAGAGCTTAATTTAGAGGATGCAACTGAAGCCAACATAAGTATTTTACGCGAACCCGAAGGCGGAGTTTTTGGAGTTGGAGGAACAAAAGCCCTTGTAAGAATCTCAGTTAGATCTGGGTTTAAAAACAACAACTCAAGACAATACAAACAAAGGAACAAAAGAGACAATAGAAAAAGAGAAAAAAGAAGCTATGAGCCAAAAAAACCAAGGGTTGAAGCAGACCCCAATGAACAATTAAAGGTATCTGTTGACTTTTTACAAGGACTAATTAACTCTTTTGGGCTTGATGGAAAAGTTGAAGGTGAAGTTGAAGATAAAAATCTTGTTGTAAACGTTAAAGGAGAACAAACCGAAGCCCTTGTAGGGGAAAAAGGAATTATTATTCGGTCACTTCATGAACTAACACGAACAGCAGTTCAAAGAAAAACAGGTGCTGGAACAAGACTAAGACTTGATGTCGCAGATTATGCTTTAAAAAGGAAAGAGGCTCTAACAATTTATGCTGAGAGACTTACTAAACAAATATTAGAGGACAAACAGGAAGTTATGCTCGAACCAATGAACTCTGTAGACAGAAAGACCCTTCATGATGCTGTTGCAGAAATAGATGGAATTAGATCATATTCTGAAGGTAGAGAGCCATATAGATCAGTAGTTTTTGCACCTAGTAGCAACGAAGAAGAATGAATTTTGAACCCCAGATACCAGAGTGGGGTTTAGACGACTTTAAAAATCATCAAGATAAATTATTTGAATATCATGAATGGCTAAAAAATACTGCCATAAAAACGGGCTTAATTAGTAAAAAAACAGATCAATTTATTTGGGATGAATTTATAATTCACTCACTTTATTTTGCAAAATTAATTAAAAAATTCAAAAATTTAAGTGAATGTGAAATTATTGATCTTGGGACAGGAGCCGGAATACCCGGAATACCCATCTCAATTGTAAACAAAACAAATGTTTCATTAGTAGACAACAAACAAAAAAGAATATATGAACTGGAAAGATTAGTAAAAATTTTAAATTTGAACAATGCTAAACCTATAAAAAAAGATGCAAAAACAATTCTAAAAGAGGCAAAAAACTCAATAATCGTAATGAGATGCTACGTTTCAACCTCTAATATTCTGAAAACATTAGAAAAAAAACAACTCAATGATAATAATTTAGCAATATTTGTCTCATCTAACTCTCAATCATCAGAAATATTTAATTCAATGTTTCACGTGAAACAAGAAAAGTTTCTCATAAATAAAAATAATTTTCGTTATATAGATGTTATAACTGATATGTGAAATCTTTATCGATATTATGTCAAAAGGGCGGTGTTGGAAAAACCACTATTGTTGTAAATATTGCAAAAATATATTCAAATAATGGAATAAAAACACTAATTGTTGATTTAGACCCACAAGGTAATACGTCAACTTATCTTGATTTTGATAAACAAAAAAAATCAATACTTACTTCACAGGATCTTATGGAAGGAAAATTGGAAAAAGAAATCCCTTTTCTTGGTGATAATTTAGCCTTAATTCCCTCAAATGAATCTATTTTAAAATTTAATAATGAAAAAATAATCGGAGGTTCTGTTCTAGCAAAAGCTCTGCAATCGTTCGTTTTTAAAGACTTTGATATAGTAATTTTTGATACACCTCCAACAATGAGCTCACTTGTACAAGAAGCATTGTGTGCTTCTGATTTCTATTTAATACCAACAAAACCAGAATTTTTAGCAATAGAAGGAGTTTCTCAAGCAATGTCTTTTGCAAAAGAAACAATTTCAAAACAAATAAAAGTTAACCCCGTTTTCCTGGGTGTTGTATTAAACCAAATAGAAAGTGGAAGATCAAGCTATCTTGATTTTGAAAAAGAACTTGAGTATTTGTTGGCAGATAAACTCTTAGATACAAAAGTTTCAAGCTCTGCAGATGTTGCTGATAGCCCATATTATTTAAAAACCGTTGAAGACTTTACCAATGACAACAAATCGAAAAAAGAGTTTTATCAATTAGCTAATGAATTATTAGAAAGGATGAATATTAATGAAAAGATCATTGAGCAGTCTTATAACTGATACAAATGTAAGAGAATATAAGGTAAGAGAAATAAATGTCCAAAATATTAGTGAGAGCAATTCTCAGGCAAGAACAACATTCGACGAAAATAAACTAAATGAGTTAAAAAATTCAATCCAAAAAAATGGCTTACTTCAGCCACTAATTGTTCAAGAAGTGGAGCCAAATAAATATAAGTTAATTGCTGGAGAGAGAAGACTAAGAGCATCAAAAATGGTCGGCCTAGAAAAAGTACCTTGTCTCATAAAAGACATTAGCGAGAGAGACGCAGCAATTGTTGGCCTGGTTGAGAACATTCAAAGAGAAAGATTAAACCATATTGATGAGGCAATGGGATATAAAGAAATATCAGAAAAGTTCAATCTAAGCCCTGAAGAAATAGGACTACTGGTTGGTAAAAGCAGAGCACACGTTTCTAATATTCTACGTTTAACAAATTTAAGTGAAACAGTTTATCAAGCTCTAAAAGAAGAAAAAGTCTCAATGGGGCAAGTACGTCCACTCATTAATTTAGAATTTAATTTACAAAACTCTATTCTAAATGAAATTATTTCTCTGAAGCTTTCAAGTAGGGCGGTAGAAGATAAAGTAAGAGATCTTAGTATTGAGAAAATTTCTGATCAAGAAGTCACTCACTATAAAAACTTTTTTGAGGACAAAACAGGATCAAAAGTAAAAATAAATAAAAGCAAAGAAAAGTACAAGTTATCTTTTACCTTTGATTCAAAAGATAAGCTAGATAAGTTTGTTAATAAAATAAATTAGTTTTCAAATTGATTCTTTAAAGAATCAACCAATGATTGTATTAAATTATCAATTTCTAATTTTTGGTAAAATTTACCATTTATGACGACTCCAACTGATTTTGTTTCTTTAAGAATGTTTGAGGACTTACCTATTGATTCAATTTTCAAAGTTTCAGATAAATGTTCTGCAACTTTTTTTCCAACAACACTCTCAGAAAACCTTCCTTTAAAGAAATTAACTGATTCTTCTTCTGAGTTATTAAATGAAACAAATAAAGTTGGTTGAAGATTGTTAATATATTGAATTTTGTTTTCAAGATTTAGTTCTTCATTAATTTCTGATGCAAATATCGAAATAATTCCATGATTTATGCAACTCTTTTTTATCTGATCATAAAATTTTATTTGTTCTTTGTAAGTTCCTAAATTTGGAATATCAAAACAAACATTAAAACCTATTGTTCCAGTAGTAAGATTTGGTGATATTGACTTCATTGCTTCGTTTAATGAGATATCTTGACCAGGCCTTACCAAATTTCTAATTTCATAAACAGTATTAAGCCCAACCACCCCATCAATAGTTAAGCCTCTGTTTTCTTGGAATCTTGTTACAGCTTCAACAACAGAATTTGAATATATTCCGTTGATGGGTTCGGAATAAAAACCCATTCTTGATAAAAGTTCTTGGAGTTCTTCAACATCTGAACCATAGAGTTCTTTAGTATTAAAACTTAATATTCTGTCTCCAAGTTTATATCCAAAATTAATGAGCTCTTTCCAAAGATCTTCTTTGTTGTTTATGTTTTCTAAATTATTGTCATCGACAAATATTTCAACAACTGTTTTTAACTCGCTAATATCTTGATTGGTTGAGTAGCCAACATAATTTAATTTATTTTTTAAGTCTTCAACTTCTTCATTTGATAAGTTATCAACAATAGAAGATAAATCAAATTTAATTTTCAAGCCACCTTTCAGCATCAATTGCTGCTTGGCATCCGGTACCGGCTGCAGTTACGGCTTGTCTATAAATTGAGTCAGCAACATCTCCTGCTGCAAAGACACCAGGGACGCTAGTACTGGTAGCAGTAGTAGACCCAGTCTTTATATATCCTTTTTCATCAAGCTCTAGAAATCCATTTAAAAAACTTACATTTGGTGTGTGTCCTATAGCTATGAAAACTCCATCAATTTCTTTTTCTTCCATTTCGTTTGTTTGACTATCTTTGAGAAGAACAGATGAAACTTGACTCTCACCTTTAATTTCCACAACTTCTTTGTTCCATGAGACATCAATTTGGTCGTGACTTAGTACCCTGTCTTGCATAATTTTACTTGCTCTAAATGAATCTCTTCTATGGACAACAGTTACATTTTTTACGAATTTAGTTAGAAATAAAGCTTCCTCCATAGCTGAATCTCCTCCACCGACAACTATTACATTTTTATCTTTGAAAAAGAAACCGTCACAAGTCGCACAAGCCGAAACACCATGTCCTTGTAGCTCTTTTTCTCCCTTTACATCAAGCCAGTTCGCCGATGCTCCAGATGAAATAATTACAGTTTTGAACTCATAAGTATTTTTCGAAGTTGTTAGCTTAAATCCATTTTCAATCTTTTCTATTGAATCTACAGTCTCAGTTAAAATTTTTGTTCCAAACCTTTCAGCTTGATTTTTAAAGACCTGCATCATTTCAGGACCCATAATTCCTTGATCAAAACCTGGATAATTTTCAACATCTGTAGTGAGCATTAACTGTCCACCAGATTCTAACCCTTCAAATAAGACTGGTTCCAGGTTAGCCCTTGCAGCATAAATTCCAGCTGTATACCCAGCAGGACCAGAACCAATTATTGCTAAATCATCCATTTTTTTTCTTTCTGTAACTATTCAATGACAAAATCATAAATACTAAGCCGAGTGCACCCATTGCAAATCCAGTAGGGTTAACGCCTAGTAAAAGACCAAGTCCTTGCATAATCTTTAATATTCCTGAGAATAAAAATATTACTGCAGTGATTAATAATACAACAAGTAGTAAACCTAAAGATGCAAAACCAGTAAGTCTTTTTACAGGTCGAACAATAAGATCTTTTACACTTTTTATTAAGCTCTCAACCGATTCAACAAAGCTATCTTCTTCCATAAGTTAATCATAAGCTATGTAAAACTATTCATGAAGTTTTCATAATTACAAGCTTCCTTGGTGAAATCTCGAATTTGTTTTTTTTATAGAGATTTAGAGCGGCAATATTGTCACTTTGGGTATTAAGTTTCATATTTATAAACTTTTTTTCAACAGCAAAACTAATTACACAATTAAGTAAATTATTTCCAAGACCCAATCCTTGAGAGCTCTTTACTATTCCTATTCGTTGAAGATATGTAAACTTTCTAGTCTCTCCTAAAATTGCATAACCATCAAGGTTATTTTCGCCTCCACTTTTAAATAAATAATTGTTGTTACAGCTCTTCATAGTTTCCTCAAGACTTGATTTAGAATTTTTCCAATAATCTTCAAATATTTTATGATCTAATTCAAGCAAATATTCTATATCCTTATGTTCAAGTTTTTTAATTTCTATATGTTTATTGTCACTCGGATATCTGTGGTTTGAATTTCTAAGGTTTAATACACAAACATTTAATTTATGATTAATGGTCCATCCTGATTTAATCCAGGGTTTAATTGAATTTTCATTTACCATTGACGAACTAAAACTAATGTTTGAATTTTTTGATATTTTTAATATTTTTTTTAAAAGACCCTCTCCTCCATAAATTTTCTGGAACAATATATCATTAACAAATTCATTAATACTCCTTGTATAAAATATTCCGTTGTAAAAGTAATGAATCTTTTTATTTTCTGTTGAATACATATTTTAAAATTTTTTTATCTTCTTCATATGCTAATAATTCAAAGGCCTCTTCAAAGGGAACAATGGCAATCTCCTCTATTTCATCATCAGGCTCTTTTGAGAAACTTTCAACAACATTCATTTCATAAAACCAGACAGTTTTTTTAACTGGTTTACCATCTTTTTTTATCTCATAACGGGATTCTGCAATAGGTTTTTTTCCAACAGCAGAAACTTTAAAACCAGTTTCTTCATAAACCTCTCTTTCTGCAGCTTTTATTGGTGTTTCTTGATCGTTTAAATGACCTTTTGGGTAACCCCAAAATCCAGAATCGTAATCAGCCTCATATTCTTCACTTAATCTATTTTTTACCAGCAGTATCTTGTCGTCAATTAAAACAATGCCACCAGCTGCAAAATCAACTTTTGAATTCATACTTTATTGTTACCCTAAAATTCTTCTAAGCTAACAATATGGTACCAAGAAGTCTTACAGATTTAATTGACAATAATAGATATTTAAAATCTCTATCGAACCTTTACGAATCAAGTGGATATGATTTTTATCTTGTTGGAGGTGCTGTAAGAGATGGTATTTTAAACATTCCTACAAAAGATTTTGATTTCACAACTAATGCATCACCAGAAGAATCTATAAAAATACTGAATGATGAAGGGTATAAAACTACAGAAGTGGGGAGAGCATTTGGAACCATTGAGTTACAACTTAAAGAGAGTTCAATTCACATAACAACTTACAGGAAAGATACATATGAAAATTCTTCAAGAAACCCATCAATACAATCAGTACCAGATTTAAATTCAGACCTTTCTAGAAGAGATTTCACAATTAATTCGATAGCTTATTCGATTAACAAAAACGAACTCCTTGATCCATTTTTCGGACTTAAAGATTTAGCTCAAGGAATAATTAAAACTCCTGATGACCCAGTTATTTCATTTTCAGACGACCCTCTTAGAATGTTAAGGCTATGCAGGTTCATAAGCACTCATGGATTTTCACCTGATAACGATACTTATACAGCGATTAGAAACAATACTGAAAGAATCAAAATCGTATCAGTTGAAAGAGTCAGAGATGAAATTACTAAACTCTTACTCGGCAAAGACGCTCCAATGGGTATCCGCGCTTTAGTTGAAAGCGGTTTAAGTTTGTATATCATTCCAGAAATAAATGAACTTAAAATGGAAGTTGATCCAAAGCACCACCACAAAGATGTTTACGAACACTCATTAGAAGTTTTAGAGGGGGTACCGCCAAAACTCACATTAAGAATGGGAGCACTTCTGCATGATATTGCCAAACCGAATACTAAAGGTGTAGAAAATGGCAAAGTTCACTTCAGACACCATGAAGTAGTTGGTGCAAGAATGACAAAAAAAATATTAAAAAGATTGAAGTATGACAATAAAACAATTGAAGATGTTGCACAGCTTGTAGAACAGAGCGCCCGCCCGCATACTTTTAAGTTGGGATGGACAGACTCTGCAGTAAGAAGATATATTGTTGATGCTGGACATATGCTTGATGATTTAAATGCATTAGTTAGAGCAGATGTAACAACTAAAAATAAACAAAAAAAACAAGATATATACAAAACGCTTGATGAGATGGAACAAAGAATTAAAGAAGTTAAAGAAAAAGAAGAACTTGATAAGTTAAGGCCTCCCGTGAATGGAAATGAAATTATGAAAGTTTTAAAAATTGAACCAGGTCCAATCTTAGGAAAAATAATGGACTCTTTGTATGAACAAAGAATTAATGATGGTGAAGTTTCAAAAGAGGAAGCAATCAAATTAGCCAAGGAAGTTTATAATAAACTTTAGTTGTATAAATATTCAAAATAATGTATATTTATACATATGTCAAAATCAACTATACAAAGACAAAAATTAATTGCTGATTTAATCGAAGAAGGAAAAATTACTTCCCAGAATCAATTAAAGGGAATCTTAAAAAATAGTGGTATCTCAATTACGCAAGCCACTCTATCTAGAGATCTTACCGAAATTGGGGCAAGTAAAAAAAGAGATTCAAAAAATAATTTAAAATATATTCTTCCAAAAGATGATATAAATAATGCCCAAAAATCAATTGCCAAAAAAGCTTTAAGAGATTTTGTTGTAAGCGTTGAACCAGTTTCCAACCAAGTCATTATAAAAACAACAACTGCTGCGGCTCAAGTTGTTGCCGAAGCAGTAGATAATTTATATATAGATGGTATAGCTGCTTCGATAGCAGGTGATAATGTTGTTTTAATCATTTCTTATGGAAATAAAGAGGCAATTTTAATTTCAAAATCACTTGATTCTTATCTGATATAAAAATTTACTAGCAATTTTCTACTTATCTACATTATCCTTATTTGAATGATTGAATTATCAAAATTTAATAGAGAAAACCTTGCAAAAGAAATAGATGAAGGAGCTGTTCTTTTACATGGAAATAATACAATTTATAGAAACAATGATGTCGCCTTTGATTTTAGACAAGATTCAAACTTTCATTATTTAACAGCTTGGCCTGAGCCATTTGCACATGCAATAATCATCATTAAAAATAAACAACCAGATCTTTATTTATTTGTTCAGGATAGAAATGTTGAAATGGAAACCTGGGATGGAAAAAGATTTGGACCAGAGGGCGCAAAAAAACATTTTGGTGCAACAGACGCATTTACTTATGATGATTATGGAAAAATAGCCCCAAAATTACTCTCAGGAATACAAAATATTTACTGTAATTATTCAAACAATTCTTTCGAAAAATACGATAAGAAGATAATTAATCAAGCAACACCTTACGATCAGAGGGGAGCTAGTTTTAGTGATGCATCACTAAAGTCTCTCTCTCCTATACTTTCTGAACTTCGACTTATAAAAAATGAAGATGAAATAAATAATTTGAAAAAAGCATGTGAAATTACAGTTGAAGGACATAAGGTGGCAATGCAGTACGCTCAAAAAGAAATGTTTGAGTATCAAATTGAAGCGGAAATGGAAAAAACATTTTATGATCTAGGCGCTGAAAGACTTGGCTACCCATCAATTGTTGCATCTGGAGACAATGCCTGTATTCTTCACTATTCAACAAATAGAGAAAAAGTAGATAACAATGGTTTAGTTTTAATTGATGCTGGAGCGGAATATAATATGTATTCCTCTGATGTAACTAGAACATTTCCAATAAATGGGAAATTTTCAGTTCCACAAAAAGATGTTTATCTAGAGGTACTAAAGGCTCAAACCCTTGGGATTAATAATGTAAACACAAAAAATACTATGTCTGATATTCATAAGTTGACGGTTTCATCAATTTCTCAATCACTGGTTGATTTAGGATTGGTTCCAATGGGAGTTGATGAAACAATTTCTATGATGCATTATTTTGAATTTTTTATGCATGGAACAGGACATTGGCTGGGTCTAGACGTTCACGACGCTGGAAGTATAGAAGAAAACAATAAGCCTAGAAAATTAATGCCAGGAATGGTTACAACAGTTGAGCCTGGCATCTATATACGGCCAAACAAACCAGAAATTGAGTTCAAATTACTTAAAAGAGATCCAAAAGAAATTAGAGAAAGAAGAAAACTCCTTGGTATGGAAAAAGCGACAAAATTAGAAAATGAAGAAATGAAAGATGCTAAATCTATTAAGCACGTAATTCCAAAAGATCTTCTTGGAATAGGGATCCGTATTGAAGATGATATTGTTTGCACTGATGATGAACCAATTAATTTGACTGAGGAAGCACCAAAAACTATTGAAGACATTGAAGCAATTTGTAGTTAATTATGGTCACTCCTAGATTTGTCTATTCTGTATACGAAAATAGACTTCAAAACAAAATAAAAAATGAAAACCTTCCACAGCACATCGGCTTAATTCATGATGGGCATAGACGTTACGCAAGAAGGGAGAATCTTCTTACATATGAAGTTTCTTACAGGATTGGAATGGTTCGATTTAAAGAGTGTTTAGCCTGGTGTGATGAGCTTGGAATTAATCATGTTACAAGCTGGTTGCTGTCTAAAGAGAACCTATCAAGACCTAAGGAGGAATTAAATTCTTATTATCTTGTTTTAAATGAATTATTTCAAGAATTACTTATAGATGATCTAGTTGATAATTTTAAAATAAATTTTGTAGGAAGCATTGATTTACTCCCAGAATATCTTCAAAACTCCATTAAACAATTACAGGAAATCAGAGGAGGGGGTGAGAAAGTACTTACAATTGCAATAGGTTACGGAGGTAGGCAGGAGATAGTTGATGCCATAAAGAGCTTACTCAAAGAAAACAAAGAATTAGACATTGATGATTTGATAAAGAGCATTAATGATGAACAAATAAGAGACCATTTATACTCTCCTGACTCACCAGATATCGATTTGATAATTAGAACTAGCGGTGAATCAAGACTATCTGGATTTCTACTATGGCAAAGTGCTTATTCTGAAGTTGTATTCCAAGATGTTTATTGGCCTGAGTTCAGGAAGATTGATTTCTTAAGGTGTCTTAGAGAGTATGTTCAACGGGATAGAAGATTCGGTAAATGAAGATTAGGAACCTTTATTTTTACTTTAAAAAATTATTTAGATAACGTTAAAACAGTTAATATTGTCTGATATGGAAATTCTGGAAACAATAGATTCAATTAATTTCACAACTCTATTTATTTTATTTATAGGATTGAAATTTACTATCGAGACTTATTTAAAGTATCGAAATATAAATTCTATAAAACAAAACAAAGGAAGGGTTCCAGAAAGATTTGAAAATATTGTCAATAGTGAGGAATATAAAAAATCTACAGATTACAACCTTGATAGGTTAAAGTTTCAGATTCTCGTCTCTTTTGTAAGTATAATTATTCTATTACTTCTTACCCTTGGAGGATTACTTAGCTGGCTAACTGAAGTCGTTTTGGGAATCACATCATCAAACATACTAGGTGCTATTCTTCTAGGTTTTTTTATAATTATTATTTCAGAAGTACTAGAAATCCCTTTAGCTATATACTCAACATTCGTGATTGAAGAAAAATATGGTTTTAATAAGACAACCAAAAAAACATTTGTAACAGACATATTTAAAAACCTGATCATTTCATCTGTTATATCATGTTCAATTTATGCTGTGGTGATTGGAATAATTGAAAACCTAGGAAGTAACTGGTGGATATTTGCTTTTGGTGCAGTATTTTCAATACAGTTGATTATTTTCTTCCTTTACCCAGTATTGATAATGCCACTATTCAATAAATTTGAGCCCCTTGATGATGAGCAATTTAAAAAGCCAATAGAAAAACTTTTAGAGAAAGTTAAATTTAAAGCAAAAGGTCTCTTTGTTATGAACGCTAGCTTGAGGAGCTCACATGGAAATGCTTTTTTCACTGGCTTTGGCAACAATAAGAGAATAGTTTTTTATGATACATTACTTGAAACAATCACACCTGATGAAATGGAGGCAATATTAGGTCACGAACTGGGTCACTATAAACTTGGACATATAAGAAAGTCGCTTATCAGCTCATTAGTTTTTGGCTTTGTTGGTTTTTATATTTTAAGTGAGATTTTTAAGTCAGAAAACTTTTTTATCACTCATGGATTAGATGAAATTACTTTATATTCAAAATTCATTCTCTTTTATCTTGTTGCTGGAACATATACCTTTTTCACTCGGCCAATTACCTCTTACCTATCACGACAAAGAGAGTTTGCTGCAGATGATTTTTCTTTTAAATTTACTGATGGAAAGTATATGATTTCAGGTCTTTTAAAACTTACCAAAGATAACGCAAGCAACCTAACACCAGACCCTCTATATAGTTCTTATTATTATTCTCACCCTCCAATTGCTGAGCGTGTTGCGAGTATAGAAAAAAAACTATCCGACACTCAATACAAATAGAGCCTGAAGAGTCAAAGCAACAGTTATGAACAAAAATATGTATTGGGTTTTATCACTTTGTTGATGACCAAAAAGCTTTACTGCTAGATCATGAGCTAAAACAACACTAAGCATATGACCTAAAAGGGTTACTCCTACCTGCACACCCCAAATAAATATTGGTTCTACAAAGTAGTTAATAGATGGTTCTTTAGCATTAAATAGATTTAAACCATTCCCAATGGGATCGTTCAATCGATAAAAGAATGTTTGAGATTCAAATAGTAAGAGAGTTAAATAATGTGTCACGTGATATGCAAAAGCAATAGGTAACATTGTATGTCCAAACAGATTTGACACTTTGTTGAGCTCAAGATCAGACCCTCCGATCTTTATTGCAAAGAAACAGGCAAAACGGTAAAACAGTATTGTTGTTAGATTCATAATAAAGAACATCATTGTCGAGAATGCCATATCGTTTATTCTTGGACCGAATTGTTCGTACCAGAAAGTGGTCTCTCTCAAACCATCGTAAGTAACGGTGCCGATCATTAAAAGCACAAAATACTCAATACCTCTAAGCCTTGCAAGATTTCCAATGTTATCAAGCAATGATCGAAAGTAAGGTCTCGAGTTGAATAGTTTCAACTTACTGTACAAATAATGAAGTAAAAGTAATGGATCAACTTCAATTAATGATTTTTTTAAAAAATATCTCAATAAATTTACAGTGATAAAAAGCAATATAAAGACAACCCCAATATTGAAAGGGTTTCCAGGTTTTCTCCACACTAGTTCAAACCAGGTTAGACCAATAAACAAAACGCAAGCAAAATATACTGATTTAGGCTTGTTTGAGGAAACTGGAAAGAGATTTAAAGGATTAAATTTCGCATATATATCTCCAAATAAAAGACCAAGAACGGGAACACCAATCCATAAAAATACCCATAACATCAGTGGAGCTATTGATGTTTTGGCTGACTCATTACTAAATACACCTGGGGCAACAAGTAAAAATAAAATTAAAAATCCAAACAACTTTCCAAACAAACTTTGTTTATCATCAAATAATTCTTCCCGATGGGCAATGATTGATTCCTTCCAGGAAACCTTTAAATAAACAAAAGTTATTAGAACAACTAGAGCTGAAGCATTTAGAATTATGTCAAACGGTATTGGCAAATCACCAACATTAACTACGCCATGTCCGAGAGTTACTGGGAAAACATAATGCATCTACTGTTTACAATAAACCAAAAATTTTTTAAAATTGGTTTTAATAGGGATAATCAAAATGTGTGTAATTTGTAATTTAACTACTCAAGGATATGAAGCTGCTTATTTGGCAGTTGAAACTGATGCTTCTGAAAACATGATTATTCCAGTAATGAATAGGCTATTAGATTTTCATTCATATGTTGCAGTCGATTCTTTATTGATACAAGCATCTTTGGTTGGAATTATTCTTTAAAACTTTAGCTACAATTTTCACAAAGATCAGTACACTTTCCGAATAACTCGAGCCTATGATCTTCAATTATAAAATTAAATTTTTTTTCAATTCTTTTTATCTCTTTTGATAATTTTTCTTCAAACTCATTGGCCATCTCTACATCAATAATCTCTCCACAGTCACTACAAAACAAATGATGATGATGTGAGTCTGTATCAAGTAATAGCTCAACAACTGATTGATTTTCTAGGTTTGTAAATTCTTGAAGTATATTTATTTTTTTCAAATCACTTAAAACCCTATACAAGGTTGATTTTGCAACTTGATTTTCTAATTTTGTTAAAAGTTCATCTACAGTTATAGGACTTTTATTATCAAGCAAAGCTTCAAGGACTAAAATTCTAGGGTTAGTTATTGAAACATTGTTGTCAGATAAGATTTTTTTTGAATCTTGCATAGGTACATAATAATAGTTTATTTATCTTTAAAAAAATATTTAATTTCGTTTTAGGAGACTTGACAAAGTTATAAATGAGACTTATTCTCATTTATTGTAATTTAACATTTTTAAAATTAGATAAGGAAACTTAAATGAAAATAAAACCTATGACAAAATTTGCAATTCTAGCGCTTTCACTGGTTCTTGTTGCTTGTGCTGGAGGTGGATCTGAAGAAGCAGGTTGTCCAGCCATTGATGGAAGAGAAATTAATGTTGTTGCAACCACACCTATGATTGGTGAATTTGTTAGTCAAGTTGGTGGTGAAAACATAAACCTAACAGTTTTAATGCCTCCTGAAGCAAACCCACACACTTACGAACCAGCTCCTCAAGATGCTGGAACAATAGCTGAGGCAGACCTTGTCTTTTACACTGGACTACTTTATGAGCCAGCAGCTTTAGTTAAATTATTAGAAAACTCTGCCTGTAGCACTGACATTTTATCAGAAGTAGGCGAGAGTGT
>CACNFT010000006.1 GCA_902619825.1 uncultured Candidatus Actinomarina sp. | reverse complement strand
GAAGTAAGCATAGAAAATAAAACTGTTGAGTCTATACCAGCCGTTACCATTCGTTTTGCTGGTGATTCAGGTGATGGTATGCAATTAGTTGGTACTAGATTCACAGACACTTCTGCTTTATTTGGAAACGATCTTGCTACTTTGCCAGCGTTTCCTGCTGAAATTAGGGCTCCTCAAGGAACAGTTGCAGGTGTATCTTCCTTCCAAGTTCAAATTGCTGACTTTGATATTTTGACACCAGGAGATGCCCCTGATGTTTTAGTTGCTATGAACCCTGCTGCTTTGAAAGCTCACCTACAAGATTTAACACCAAACGGAATGTTGATATTAAACGAAGATGCTTTTGATGAAAAAAATATTAAAAAAGCAGGTTATGAGATAGATCCTAGAGAATCTGAGGAACTTGATGGATATAGAATTTTTCAAGTCCCAATGGAAAAACTAACAAAGGAAGCTTTGGAGGAATTTGATTTACCTGGAAGAGCAGTTTTACGTTCTAAAAATATGATAGCTCTTGGTTTAATTTCATGGACTTTTAACAGAGATCTAAAAGATACTGAAAATTGGATAAACGAGAAATTCAAAAATCTACCAGAAGTCGCAAAAGCAAACATAAAAGCACTCAAGACTGGATACAACTTTGGTATTACAGTTGAGGCATTTCACCATACTTATAAAGTAGATAAGGCCTCATTACCAGCTGGAGAGTATACCAATATAAATGGAAATATCGGTTTAAGTTGGGGTCTTATTGCGGGTGCTAAAAAAGCTAATCTCGATCTGTTTTACGGAAGTTATCCTATTACTCCTGCATCAGATATATTGCATGAGTTATCAAAACACAAAAATTTCAATGTGTTGACTTTCCAAGCTGAAGATGAAATTGCAGCTGCTGCAGCAGCAGTAGGTGCTTCCTTTACAGGAAAGCTTGCAGTTACAGGAACCAGTGGACCAGGTCTTGCTCTAAAAAGTGAAACCATATCTTTAGCCCTTTCTGCAGAATTGCCTTTAGTAGTAGTTAATGTTCAAAGGGGTGGGCCATCAACGGGACTACCTACAAAACCAGAACAGTCTGATCTAATGTTTGCAATGTATGGACGCCATGGAGAGGCTCCTTTACCAGTAGTTGCAGCTAAATCCCCATCTCATGCTTTCTATGCAGCGTTTGAGGCAACACGTATTGCTCTTAAATATATGACACCCGTTATTTTATTGTCAGACAACTATGTTGCTACAGGTTCTGAGCCTTGGAAACTACCTGAGATTGAAAACCTTGATGAATTGGGAACAAATTTAACCACGACTTACAACACTGAAGATGGGTTTTTACCATTTTTTAGAGATTACGAAACTAATGCTCGACCATGGGCTATTCCTGGAGTACCAGGATTAGAGCATCGTGTAGGTGGATTAGAAAAAGAAGATGGAACTGGAAATGTTTCTTATGACACTGATAATCACCAATACATGACAGATATGAGAGCATGGAAAATTGAAAATATAGCAAATGATATTGACCCACTTGAAATAAATGGAGACATATCATCAGATACTCTCATTTTGGGTTGGGGATCAACTTTTGGTGGTATCACACAAGCTGTAAACAGACTCAATTCAAAAGGTGTAAAGGTAGCAAGTGCACACTTCACACACATCAATCCTTTCCCAGACAACACAGCTGAAGTTTTGAGTCAATTTAAAAACATCATTGTCCCTGAATTAAACACTGGCCAATTGTCAAAACTTTTACGTGCACGTTATCTTGTCGATACTGTCGGAATCAATAAAGTTGAAGGTTTACCTTTTACAGCTCAAGAATTAGAAGAAAAAATCGAATCTCTCATAAACTCTTTTGGTACAAAACTCGAGCCTATCGTAGAAGAAGTTGTAGCTGAGGAAGAACCTGTAGTTGAAGAGGTTGTAGCTGAGGAAGAACCTGTAGTTGAAGAGGTTGGAATACCAGAACACCTCATAATGAGATCTGCTGAAGCACGTGCAAAAGCATTAGGTATACCTGTTGAGCAAGTTTTAGAAGAAATGAGTGCAGATAAACCAGCAGCAGAAACCCAAGAACCAGTTGTTGAACAAGAACCAGTTCTTGAAGAAGAGCCAGTTGTTGAAGAAGAGCCAGTTGTTGAAGAAGTAAAATCAGATACATCTGAAGAACCAGCAGCAGAAGCTCAAGAACCTGTAGTAGAGAGAGTTGTCGAAAGGGTCACTGAAAGAGTGACTGAGAGAATTATTGAAAAAGTTGATGAGAATATGCCTGAGAATAAAGAACTTGTTCAAGACATTGATGAAGAAAGAAACAAGGTAGAGGAAGAGAAAAAAGAGGAAGTAAAGACTGATGAGTAAAATTCCTCTCTCATATAAAAGAGCTGACTTTGCTAGTGACCAAGAGGTTAAATGGTGCCCTGGGTGTGGTGATTATACAATTCTTGCTTCAGTGCAAAACTTTATGACTGAATTAGGTATCAGAAAAGAAAATATTGTGTTTGTATCTGGCATTGGTTGTGCAGCAAGATTTCCTTACTACATGAACACATACGGTTTACATTCTATCCATGGTCGTGCTCCTGCAGTAGCTACTGGAGTAAGTGCATCTAACCCAGATCTTTCAGTTTGGGTAGTATCTGGAGATGGTGACGCACTATCTATTGGAGGAAACCACTTAATTCATGCACTAAGAAGAAATGTAAATATGAAGATTTTAATGTTCAATAATCAAATATATGGACTTACCAAAGGACAGTATTCCCCTACCAGTGAAGAAGGAAAGAAAACAAAATCTTCTCCCTTTGGTTCTGTAGAGCTTCCACTAAACCCAATGAGTTTAGCCTTAGGAGCTGAGGCATCATTTGTTGCAAGGTCAATTGATATGGATAGAGATCTTACAGCAGAGGTACTACGAGCAGCATCTGAACATGAGGGTTCAGCTTATGTTGAGATTTATCAAAACTGTAATGTGTTTAATGACAAAGCTTTTGAGCAGTTAACTTCAAAGGAAGGAAAAATAGCAAATCGTATAAATCTTAAACATGGTGAGAAAGTTATCTTTGGGGCAGAAGATGAGAATGCTGTAACAATTCGTGATGGAGAAGCAGTCATTGTCAAAAGATCAGAAATAGATGATAGTGAGATTTATGTTCATGACATTACAAAAGATAACCCTTCAATTGCTTTTTCATTATCAAGATTGTCTCATGGGCCTTATGGGCCAACACCAGTAGGTATCTTTAGACAAGTTGAAAGAGATACTTACAATGATGAAGTCAGAGAACAAATTGACTCATCTATTGAACAAAAAGGTGAAGGAGAACTTGATAAGCTTATTCGTTCTTTAGGAACTTGGGAAGTTAACTAAGGGCAGCGTTTAATCTTATCTCATCTAAGAATATTTCATTAAACAATTTGCCGTTTTCATATCTTTTTTTTAACAAATTATTTTGAATTTCTTTATCTTCTGAAATAATCTTAATTTTTTGATTCTTCATTATTGCAAAACGCCCTCCTCTAGAATTTTTTGATTTGTCTGTTATCGGTTTTTTGTAAACATCTCTCCACGCCACACCGTCATGTAATGCAGAAACTTTCATGGCAAATGAAAAAGTATCTCTATCGACTTTTTGCAACAATGAACCTCCCATACCGAAAGTAATGTTATTTGCTGAATACTTGTTCTTCTGCATTGATAAAAGAATTTCATTAATAACATCTTTGTCTACTCCATCACCTTGAATGACTCTTATGTAATCAGGTAGCTCTTTATACCCTTTATCATTCCATAAAAATCCAAAGTTTTTTTCATTTGATAATATATCTAATAACTTAATAATCGTTTCAGGTAAATCTCCTGAGTCTGGCCTAACTACAAGCCTTCCACCAGAATTAATAAT
This sequence comes from uncultured Candidatus Actinomarina sp., assembly GCA_902619825.1. Lineage (GTDB taxonomy): Bacteria > Actinomycetota > Acidimicrobiia > Actinomarinales > Actinomarinaceae > Actinomarina. The sequence continues at coordinate 40,693 of CACNFT010000006.1, read as the reverse complement.
TTTTGATTTGAGTTCATTAGAGATAATATTTGTTGCTGTATCAAAAGTATTGTATGAATCAATAACCGAAGCAGCAACTTTACCATCTTCTTTCAAGAAAATATCAATAACATTTTCATGAGCTTCTAATTCATTTTCTTCTCCCCAGGAAGTAATTGTTGAATGTTCCGAGGCAGGAATTGAGTAAGATATGTCTTCTCCCGAATAATAATCTCTTAAAAATATTGCTCCCTCAACAGTATCAGAGCCAAGAAAATTTATAAGGTGTGCTGCTCCTCCAATTTGTGATGATTCTAAACTAGATACTCCTCTTGCGCCAAAATCATGAAGCTTAAATGGTAAATCTTCTTCATACTTAGTTGAAGTTATAGATAAATAATGATTTATTATTTTTTTTATTTCTCTGGAAATTGTCGATACAGTAGTTGGATACCAAATAGCCCTTAAAAGAGCTGTTTCAATATATGAAACAAGCCATGGAACTTTAATATCAGTATTCACTATCTGAACTAGTGGAATAGGGTTATCAACTATACTTCCTTCATCAATTGATTGAATTTCTAACGGAAGAAATCCATTATGCTGATTTAAAATGTACTCCCAGTCTTGACGATTAAATATCCCTATATGATCCATATAAAACTGTTCTGCTTCATTAATATCTTCCATGGTTATAGGATTTAACAGATACTTCTTAATAAAGGCTTGGAGGCCAAAAAATACAAGTTCTTGATTATTTAAATCCCTTGCTTCAATATATGCTGATAAATTCTGAGTACTTTTTGGGTATTGTTTAAAATGTGAAACTTTATAAGAATCTACATCAAGTATAAAATTATATTTTTTTGTATTCATGCATAAGCTAATTTTTGATTTTTACCGTATGTTTAATTCTATTTTTTTAGAATAACTATATGAAAAAAATTATAAAAATATAAATGGAATCTAACATTTATAAAATCCGGTATGCTTTAATAGCAGAATTTTTAGGTACATTTGTTTTAGTTTTTATTGGGTGTGGTTCTATTATCCTTTCAGAAATTATGGAATTCAATAAAATATTTATCCCTATATCTTTTGGAGGATCAATTGCATGTATGGTTTATATATTCGGTAAATATTCGGGGGCCCATTTTAATCCAGGTGTAACAATAGGATTTTTGATTGATAAAAAAATTAAATTAACTGACGCTTTTTTATATATTTCAATACAATTATTTGGAGCCTTAATTGCATCATACATTCACTTATTAATGTTTGGCCTTAACAACTCATTGGGTTTAACTATTAAAAATACTTCTGATTTAAATGCTTACTTGTTAGAAATCTTCTTTACATTCTTACTGATGACCGTAATTTTTCTTGTTACAAAAAAACAAAATTTTTATGATGGAATAGCAATTGGTGGGATTGTTGCAATAAGTGCATTCTTGATTGGAGATCTTACTGGTGGTTCATTAAATCCAGCACGTAGTCTTGGACCAATGATTGTAAAAGGAAATTTTTTAAGTTTAGATTTATATATACTTGGACCAATAGTTGGAGCATCCTTAGCTTCACTTATTAAAAAATTTATTGAGCAACTAATTAAAAACTAATATTAGGTAGTTAATCTATCTTTGATTTCTTCCTTTTGAAAATTTTGATTTTTTACTATGATTCTTTTTACTTCTTCAGATTTTGTTGCTAGACAAACTACATCTTCTTTAATTAAATCAATTTCATTGCCTTCTAAGTCACTTATTGTTCCTCCAATCTCTTTAAGGATTGGTTCATAAGGTAACCTATCATGAGGAAATGGTGCATAGAAAACTATTGCATCAAAATCTGAAAATCCAAGGGAAATGATATCTTTACAAAATTGTTGTTTAGTAATGTGGGTATGTAATTTAGAAAAATCAAAATTAGAAATTGATTTTTCAACATTTATATTTTTTTCTATCATTACTGAAATTTTCTTTGATGAAGAAATATCTAAAGTATGATCAAACGTTGCTCTAATTAATTTATTTTTCATTACGGCAACATAGATATCTTGAATTGGACAGATAACAATTCCTGTGTCCAAAATAGTATTTTCGTATGAGGCAATTAAAGTCCCCCATTCTGGCCTTCTCTGAGAAAAAGCGGTTGTTCCATCAATTGGGTCTATAATCCAAACTCTTGAACTATTTCCTTTTGTAAAACCCAACTCTTCACCAAATATTGAGTCCTCTGGAAAATAATTGCTTAAAATTTCTCTTATATTCTTTTCAACTAATATATCTACATCTGTAACAATAGAACCATCATCTTTAATGCGAATATTATATGGTTTGTAAAAGCCATTGAGTGAGGTTTCATTTACCTTTTTTACTAATTCATCAACAAAATTATCAAATTTAAAACTATACATAAATTAATTTTAAAGTCAAAACCAAGTGAAAAAGTAAAATAAAGAATGCAAAAAGTAAATTTATCTTAAACTTAGTATAAATCCATCTCTAATTCCTAATGGTGAGATCTTAATTCTTTCTAAACTTAAAATCTCCAAGATAACATAAATAACATATATTCCTGAATATAAAACTTCTGCTCTATATTTATTAATGTACCCCAGATTAATTAATTCATCTAAAGACATCATTTCAATTTTGTTTAAAGAATGAATAATATTTTCACGATTTAATTCATAAAGATATTCTCTATCTAGATTATTTCCATTTGTAAAAACCTGGTATAAATTTCTAGCAGAACCTCCACAAAAAATAACATTATTTTTAAAGTACGTACTTTCTAAATTGGCAAATTGTTTTTCTATAAATTTTTTTGCACTCTTTTTTTCATCATCAAAGTAAGGAGGGCCTCCAATTATATTTCTAATATCTGACGTACCAAATTTAAAACTTTTCACATTGTAAGCATTATCATTTCTTACGGTAAATTCAGTACTTCCACCACCAATATCGATAACAAGTTTTTCAGAATCATCGATTAATCTATGAACAGCTTTATACGAAAAGGTACCTTCTTGTTCAGGTGTTAAAATTTTGCCATAAAGATTCAATTCAGATTTTAAATCATTAAAGGCATTTAATCCATTTTCAGCTCTTCTAAAAGGACTTGTACCTAATATATTCCACTCGATAGACTGGTTAAATTTCTTATTTAAAAGATCAAGAACAGCTTTTAACTCTCTTGATAATTTTGTTATCTTCTTTTCTCTTAACAATCCATGCTTTGTAATTTCACGTCCAAGCAAAGGCCATAATTTGTCAGAAAATATTAATTCCTCATTCTCATAAATAGCGAACCTTGCTGAGTTCCCACCAATATCAATTACTCCATCAATAATAATTTATCCTTTTAAATTTTAAATAGCTTTGCAGATTTTAATTTTCCTTTTTTTATTTTTATCCACCAATACCCAGCTTTTGGAACCTCAAAATTTTTAACTTCTTTTTTGCTTAATTTATTTTTATTTAAATATTTTGACAAATCGTACATTGTATCTCCATGAGTTGAAAGGATTACAGTTTTTATCTTCTGCTCAAGTGCAAACTTTAGGGAGGATTCAAACGAACCGTTTTCATTGAGTGAATCTAAAATGTTAATTGGTTGAGAAGAGTTTTGACTTAATACTCCTACTGTTTCAGTGCATCTAGTTTTAGGAGAAGAAAAAATTAATAATGGAGCAACATCTTTAAATTTTTTTCCAATTTTATTTGCTTGAAGATTTCCCTTAGCACTTAGCGGTCTTAGAGAATCGTCACCAAACCATCTTTCCCTTTTCCCGGCATGTGCGTGTCTTATAAATATTATGTTTTCTAATTCCATATTATTTGTTTAACTTCTCTTGGATATTGTAGTTTCCATCTAATTTTTTCCATGTTCCATCATTTTTTAACGTCCATGAATACTTGTCAGACTTTATATATTTTTCTAAGAGACTACTGAGTTTCTTTTTTATTATCGGGCTTTTTATAGGTACTAATACTTCAATTCTATGTCTTAAGTTTCTTTGCATTAAATCTGCAGACCCTATATATATTTTTTCTATATCTGATCTTCCAAATTTATATATTCTTGAGTGTTCTAAAAAAGGACCAAGTATAGAAATAACATTTATATTTTTAATTGGTATGAGACAACAAATTCCCCTTACTATAATATTTATCTGATTACCTGCATTAGCCGCATCATATAATTTTTGTATGATTAATGGATCAGTAAGATTATTCAATTTTAAAACAATTTTTCCTTCTTCTCCTAAATCTATTTGTTCTTCAATTAATGAGTTAATATTTTTCTCTAAAGACTCAGGGGCTACTAGCAACTCATCAAGATTTTCTCTATCAGCATAAGCAGTTAACGAATTAAAAACTATTCCACAATCATTACCAATACTTTTATCAGATGTGAAAATGCCAATATCCTCATATCCCTTTGATGTTAAAACATTGTAATTACCTGTTCCAAAGTGCATATATGGTACTAATTCATTATTTTCTTCACGAACAACTAAAATCATTTTGGTATGAGCTTTATATCTTGGATCTCCATACGTAACATGAACACCTGATTCTTCTAAGTATTCAGCATTCGAGATGTTTTGCTCTTCATCGAACCGTGCTCTCAATTCAACTAAAACAGCAACTTGTTTACCTCCTCTCGCTGCACTTGCTAATAGGGATGTTATCTTATCGTTTTCAGCAGTTAAACCAGTTCTATATTGTGTCATTTTTATGGCACGTACATATGGATCAAAACATGCTTTTTCTAAAAATCGCAAAACTGTTTTCTCAAATGAATCATAAGGATGATGTACCATCACATCATTATTTTTAATAATTTCAAACATATCATTGCTAAATTCAAATTCAGTCTCATGTAATTTCCAACTTGTAGAAAATTCGATATGGTCTATCAAAGAATTAATTTGAAATCTAGTAAGTGGGTCCTTTAATTCAACTTGAAGGTCATAATCTATTTCTAAATTATTTTTTAAGTATTTTTGAGTTGTTACTGAAACTCCCTCTTGGATTTCTAATCTTACAATTTTTCCTAATTTTCTATTTTCTAATCCCTCTTTTACAACTTCCAGAAAATTTCGCTTTAAACTTGCTCTAAATTCTAAATCTGCATCACGAGTTGTTCTAAACCAAAACTTTTCAATAACTGTGTGTGGAAAAAACAGTTTATCAATATAGTGAAGAATCAATTCATGTATCCATACAAGTTGTTCCTTATTTAAATTTACAAATGAACCTAAACTTGCTGGGATTTTTATACGTATAAATTGATTATCTTCAAATTCGTTTTTGATGACTACGCCGATAGACAATGATAAATCAGAAATGTATGGAAATGGATGTGTAGGGTCTGCAGCCAAGGGAGTAAGGAGGGGTTTTATATTGTTATCAAAATAATCTTCTAATATATCAAGCTCAGATTCAGTGAGGTCTTTCATCCTCTTAAAATTTACACCATGCTTTTCTAGATCTTTTACAAAATATTCTTTCCAAACTGTGTTTCTATTTATCATCTCCTTTTTAGCTTCTTCAAGAATATCTTTAAAATATACAAATGTTTCTTTCGAAATTGAAACATCCAGCTTTTGGTTAATAGTCTCGTAAACTTTTTCAAGCAATCCAGAAATTCGAATCTGAAAAAACTCATCTAAATTAGAATGTGTTATACCGAATAAAAATAAACGATCCTTGAAAGGAACACTGCTATCTTTTGATAAAGTTAATACTCTTTTGTTGAACTCTAACCAGGATGATTCACGATCAAGAAGATCTATATCTGTCATACATTTTGTTTAAATTTAATTGAAAAAGTAGTGCCCTCACCTAGCAAACTGTCTAGTTCAATTGTCCCGTTATTCCTATCAACTGCATGTTTTACTATTGAAAGACCGATTCCTGTTCCACCTAAGTTTCTAGACCTGCCTTTATCAATTCTATAGAATCGTTCAAAGATTCTTTCTTGATCTTGTTGAGAGATTCCCTTACCTTTATCTATTACTTTGAATAAAACATCTTCATCATCCTTCTTCAAATGAACTTCAATAGGAGTGTCTGGGTCAGAATAAGTAACTGCGTTACGTAATATATTTCGAACGATTAATGCAAAATCTTCTTGGTCAACATTTATATGAATATTTTCAATGTTTGCATTAAGTCTGGCTTGATCGTTTTCTTTTAAGTATGAAATTTCCATATTTACTATATTTTCAAGATCAGAAATTTCTAAATTTGGTTCATTTTGCTCAATTTTAGATAAATCAAGTAAATCACTGATAAGGAGTGACATTCGTTCACTGTTTCTAAGAATTTGTTTAATAAACTTTAATCCATCCTCTGTATTTCCATCATTTATAGCATTTAATGCTGTCTCTGCTGCTAGTTGGATGGACGTTATCGGAGTTTTCAACTCATGAGATGCATTTGCAACAAAATCTTCTCTTATTTTTTCAATATTTTGTTCTTGATTTTCATTCATCTTCTACAAGTTTATATCCTACTCCTCTAACAGTTATTAATTTTTTAGGATCTTTTGGATTTTTCTCAATTTTTTCGCGAATTCTTTGTATATGTACATCAAGTGTTTTTGAATTACCTATAAACGTATATCCCCATATTTCATCAAATATTTGTTCTCTAGACATTAAATTACCTTTATTCTCACAGAGAGCATAAAGAAGTTCAAATTCTCGAGGTCTCAAATTAATTTGTTTATCATTAACTTTTGCTTCATATTTACCAATGTCTATCTCAATATTTCCAACTTTTATTACCTGTGATGATTTTTCATTCTTAGACATATCTGTCCTTCGTAGCACTGCCCTGACTCTGCTTAATAATTCTCTTACAGAAAATGGCTTTATAACATAATCATCAGCACCGATTTCAAGTCCAGCAACTCTATCAGCTTCACTATCTTTAGCAGTAACCATAATTATTGGTATATCTGATGTTTTACGAACCGATCTACATATATCTAAACCAGAAATTTCTGGAAGCATCAAATCAAGAATAATTAAACTAAACTCTTCTTCCTGGAATAACTCTAACGCAATAGGTCCTTCATCAACATGAGTTACAGAAAAACCCTCTTGTTTTAAGTTGTATGATATTGAGTCAGCAATACTATGCTCATCCTCTACTAAAAGGATTTTTTGCTTCATTAAAATTCTTTAAACTCTCCGGTAACCAAAAAGTGTGTGAGCTCACAAATATCAACTGCGTGATCTCCACCTCTTTCTAGTGTTCGCATACAGGTAACAAGTCTAAATAATCCATTATACAAATCTTCATTGCCAGCAATTTTTGGGGCTTCTTCTAGCATTGAGTTGTATAATCTATTTACTTGACTATCTTTTTCAGACGTTACTAGAGCTAAGTCTTTATCTCTGGTTTTTAAGCTTTCCATAGCTGATGATGCCATGTCTATTACTATATCTCCCATTTCAACAACTGTTGCATGGATAGACTCTGGTACAGGTGAATCAAAAATCTCTTGCGTCGTTTTTCCAAGATAGACAGCTAAATCACCAAGACGCTCTAAATGTAAACTGGCTTGTAAAATAGATGTAGAAAGTCTTAAGTCAGTGGCAACAAGTTGCTCAGTGGCCATAAGTTCAATCCAGTCCTGATCAATATTTAGGTAAGATTTATCAATTTCATCATCTTTTTCTATTGTTTCTATAGCTCTATTGACATCTTTATCCTCTAAAGCTCTTACGCCATCTACTAAAGAATCTAGTACAAGTCTTGCCATTAAATGTAAATCTGTCTCAAGATTGTCAATCTTGTCTTGTAAACTCATCCAAACCTTCCAGATATATATTGTTCAGTTAATTCCTCATCAGGATTTGTAAACATGGTATTCGTTTCATTGAACTCAACTAATTCTCCAGTTCTTCTTTTGCCATCATCGGAGGTTTTAGTTGTAAAAAATGCACAATAATCAGAGGCTCTTGAGGCTTGCTGCATATTGTGCGTAACAATAAGAATTGAAAACTCTTTCACTAACTCTTGCATAAGGTCTTCTATTTTTTTTGTTGCTACAGGGTCTAATGCAGAGCAAGGCTCATCCATTAAAATTGTATCTGGCTCAACTGCAATTGTTCTAGCAATACACAATCTTTGTTGCTGACCACCTGATAGCTCTAATGCATTTTTGTTTAAATCATCTTTTACTTCATCCCATAACGCTGCTTGAGTTAATGCCCTCTCTACTCTTTCATCCATATTGTCAGTCATGTTGTTGACTTTAAGCCCAAAGGTAATATTTTCTTTGATAGTTTTTGGGAAAGGATTTGGTTTTTGAAAAACCATTCCGATTCTTCTTCTCACTTGCACTGGATCAACCATTTTGTCGTATAAATCAACACCTTGATAATTTATTGTTCCATTAACTTTTGCACCCAATATAAGATCATTCATTCTATTAAATGTTCTTATCAAAGTACTCTTTCCACAACCAGATGGGCCAATAAAAGCTGTAATTTTATTTTTAGAGATATCCATATTTACATTTTTGATAGCTACGAATTCTCCGTAGCTTACTGAGACATCTTTTACATTGAATACATTTGCATTGTTTACATGAACTGTTTCTTTAGTTTCCATTCTCATTCTCCTTTATGATTTTCACTAAAAATCTTTCTCATATCTGTTTCTTATAAATATTGCTATTGAATTCATAAATAATAATAAACCTAGAAGTAAAATGATTCCAGCGGAAGCTGTCTCCTTCCACTCAGCTTGAGGATAACCAACCCAGTTATAAACTTGAATTGGAATAGCGGTAAACCCACTTAATGGAGTGTCTGGAAAATAATTAACATAAGTCAATGCACCCATAAAAATTAATGGTGCGGTCTCTCCAATTGCTCTTGAGAGCCCAAGGACCATTCCAGTAACCATTCCTGGTATTGCAGAGGGAACAACCTGCCTAAAAACTGCTTGAAATTTAGTGGAACCTAGCGCTAATGCACCCTGGCGTATTGTATCTGGAACAGCTTTAAGAGCCTCCCTAGATGCTACGATTACAACTGGAAGAATTAATAACGTTAATGTTAAACCTCCTGAAAGTACTGACCTTCCAAATCCAGCTAAACGAACAAAAACAGCTAATCCTAGTAAACCATAAATAACTGATGGAACTCCAGCCAAGTTTGTTAGATTTAATTCAATAAATCTTGTAAGCCTATTTTTTGGAGCAAATTCTTGAAGATATATTGCTGCTCCTGCACCAAAAGGAAATGTTGCAGAAATAACTATTATCATTAACCATAATGTTCCAGCAAAAGCAGGTCCAATACCAGCTCTATCTGGATATCTTGAGTCTAAAGTTGTTAAAAAATCTCTCGGGTTATCAATTTGTATTTTTGTAATGAGGCCAACCTCGTAGTCTGATGTCAATCTTGTAGTCCCAGTAGAAAGAACATCATAGATTAAGGTCATCAAAGTTAAAATAGCAATCGTTACACAAATATAAAGAGTGAACAGAAACAAACTCTCCTTTATTGCATTTTCAGCTTTCTTGCCGGTTATAATTGTTTCGTTACTCATATTCTTTTCTGTACTTTCTAGCGACATAATCAGAAGCTATATTCAAAATAAAAGTCATAATAAATAAAGTTATTCCAAGTGCGAATAAAGCATTATAAGCAGTGGTGCCATGAGGTGTATCACCAAGGGATACGTTTACTATTGAGGAAGTGATCGTATACATTGCACTCCTAGGATCTAAATTTAATTCAGGATACTGCCCACCTGCAATAGTCACAATCATTGTTTCACCTATGGCTCTTGAAAAACCTAATATAAATGAAGCAATAATTCCAGATATTGCTGCAGGGAACATAATTTTAAGTGCTGTGATCCTCCTGGTAGAGCCAAGAGCTAAGGATCCATTCCTTAGAGAGTTTGGTACTGCATTAAGGGCATCATCAGAGATTGAGGCAATTGTAGGTATTATCATTATTCCTACTGCAATACCTGCGGACAGAGCATTGAATACACCGGTACCTGGAATAAATCTTTGAATTATATTTGGCGTAATCCAGTTAAGTGCAAAATAACCAAATACCACTGTAGGAACTCCAGCCAAAACTTCTAAAACTGGTTTGATAACTTTTCTTGTTCTTTTTGTCGCAAACTCAGATAGGTAAATTGCAGAAAACAAACCTAATGGAAAAGAAATAAGACAGGCAATAACCGCAATATAAAGAGTTGAAGAGATTAAAACAATAACACCGTACTCAGGATTTTGAAACGTAGGTGTCCACCTAGTTGCAGTAAAATAGCCCTTTAAAGTTACAGCTGGATCTTGAAAAAAGTTAATGGCTTCAGTTAGTAAGGTAAAAACAATTGAAATTGATATTAGTATTGCTGCAAAAGCAGAGACAGTTATAAAAAATTTTACTACTTTTTCAAAAGGTTTCATTGAGGTTTGAGATAATTCAGATAGTAGACTCATATTTTGCTTTTTATTCTTTCTTTAAATTCTTCTTTAATTGTAGTTTGTGAGGGCCAATTAGGCCCTCACAAATTTACAAATAATTGAGGAGTTTTATCCTCGACTGAATGCGGACCAGCCCATCAATGATGCCATCTTTTGTTCTGGAAGCATTGGAACATATCCCACTGCTGGGACAATTGCATCCATTGCTACGAAATAAAAGTCAACAAATTGACGAACTTGAGACATTCCTTTTGCAGCTTCAGCTACATAAATGAATAGCGGACGTGCAAGGAAGTAATTTCCTTCAAAAGCTGCTTCTGGTGGTTGACAACCATCACCTGCATCAACTTCAACAGCAGTTAGTTTATCTTTGTTCTCTTCATAATATGCGAGTCCAAAGTATCCTAATCCACCAGCTGATCCTGCGACACCGTTTACGAGAACGTTGTCATCTTCAGATGCTGTATAGTCTGATCGACTTCCACCTGCGTCTTCTGTAAGCTCTTCATTGAAGAAGTCAAATGTACCTGAGTCTGTACCTGGACCATATAGGTCTAGTGCAACATCAGGGAAACCTGCTCTAACATCTTTCCAGTTTGTTATTGTGCTATCTGCACCCCAGATTGATGTTAATTCAGCAGTTGTTAAACATGTTGCCCAGTTATTTGATGTTGGAACAACAACAGAAAGTGCATCGATACCTACTTGAATTTCAAGGTATCCAACACCATTTTCTTCACAAAGTGCTTTTTCTTTATCTTTAATTGGACGTGACGCGTCTGAAATCATTGTCTCACCTGGACAGAATTTCTTGAATCCTCCACCAGTTCCTGAAACACCGACTGATATAGCTACATCTGAATGAATAGCTGTAAACTCTTCAGCAACGGCTTGTGTTACAGGGAACACTGTCGATGAACCATCAATAAGAATTTCTCCACTGAGGGTTGAATCGCCAGATATAACCTGCCAGTATTCTAATTGTCTATCAGCTGCATCTGGCAACATTGGTATGTAGCCAACAGCTTCAACAATTGGATCAAGTGAGTCAAAGTAAAAGTCAACGAAAGCTTTGATTACAGGATCTTTCGCTTTTGCATCATTTACATATATAAATAATGGTCTTGCTAATCCATAAGTTCCTGAGAAAGCTCCTTCAGGACCTATACATCCTTTTCCTGCATCTACTTCAACAGCAGTTAGTTTATCTTTGTTCTCTTCATAATATGCGAGTCCAAAGTATCCTAATCCACCAGCTGATCCAGAGACACCGTTTACGAGAACGTTGTCATCTTCAGATGCTGTATAGTCTGATCGACTTCCACCCAAATCTTCAGTTATTTCTTCATTGAAGAAGTCAAATGTACCTGAGTCTGTACCTGGACCATATAGGTCTAGTGCAACATCAGGGAAACCTGCTCTAACATCTTTCCAGTTTGTTATTGTGCTATCTGCACCCCAGATTTTTCCTAATTCTTCAACTGTTAAACATGTTGCCCAGTTATTTGATGTTGGAACAACAACAGAAAGTGCATCTACACCGACTTGTAGTTCAGTGAACTCTGTGCCACCTTCATAACAGAGATTTCTTTCTTTATCTTTGATTGGTCTTGAAGCATCAGATATATCTGTTTCTCCAGGACAAAATTTCTTGAATCCTCCACCGGTTCCTGACACACCTACAGATATTTCTACACCTGGGTTAACTGCAGTAAATTCTTCTGCTACAGCTTGTGTAATAGGGAAAACAGTTGAAGATCCGTCGATAAGTATTGATCCAGTTAAGCCTGCATCACTACTACCACTATCAGAAGCTACAGTTGTTTGACTACTGGCTGTTTCCTCCGATGTTGTTGATTCTTCACTTTCTTCTGAAGAGGTATCATCATCTCCACCACCACAGGCAGCAAGAACGAGAACCATCACAAGAAGTAAAGACCAAAACTTAGATCTTGATCTAATCATGGATTTCCTTTCTTTAATTTAATTAAATTAACAATGGTCAGAGTATTTTGTAAAAGTAAACGCAAAGTAAACGTTAAGCTTAAATATGTTTAAGTTTCAAATTAACTCAGTAGGTGAAAACCAATTTCCTCTATTAAATGCTAGGATATAACTTTCGTATCCAAGAAAGTCTTTTTGATATTCTTCAGGGATATTGAATCCCCACCAATCTGTTTTAAATTGTGATCGATGAGCCTTCATAGAATTGATTTTATTTTCAATATACTTTGTTCCATCTATTTCGACATCAATATCCTCATTATCACTTCCGATAGGATTAAATGCATTAAACTCATCTTCAGTTAATATTCCAGCCTCATACATTTGAGTTCGTCTTGCTTGAATTCTCGATTTTGACCACGCATTAAAATAAAGTCTTTCTGGAATCCATATGTCTTCTTCATCTTTTAATGGAAACTTATCTATATCACCAGCTGCAAAAAACGCAGCTGTTCCAACTCTATGTGTTTGAATATGATCAGGATGCCCATATCCCCCAAATGGATCATAGGTTATTAAAACATCAGGTTTATATTTTCTTATTTCTGTCACAAGCTTGCCCACAGGTCCAAAATAATCTTGTCTCCAAAAACAATCAGGATCATTGTTTTCCTCTGTGCCCATCATTCCAGAGTCTTTATATCCAAGCCACTCATATTCTTTTACACCGAGAGCATCTAAACTTTTTTCAAGTTCCTCTTTTCGCATTTCAGCCAATTTTGGAAATAACTCTTCTGGGTTTTCATAGTTATGAATTTCACCAGCTGATCCATCAGTTGCTGTAACAACAACAACTCGATGACCTTCATCTGCATATTTAGCTAAGGTAACACCTGTTGATACGCTTTCATCGTCAGGATGTGCGTGAAAAGCAAGAATTGTTGCCATTATTCGTCTGAGGTAAATGTCTTCTTTGCTAACTCTTGCCCGAGTTCGATGGCTTTATCATGATCACCGTCAATTTTTTCAACTAACTCACCAAGAACAATTACTTTTTCACCAGTAATTTGAAGTATTCCGCCAGAAATTGCAAAAGATGTTCTCTGATTATCATGCTCTATGGTTAACCCACCTGGAACTAATGTAGCTACGGTTGGTTCATGGCCTTCTAATATACCAATCTCTCCGTTTGGAGTTCTTGATATGACCATTGTTGCATCCCCTGTAAAGCAACTCTCCTCAGGAGAAACGACCTCTACATACATTTAGAGATTTTCTTCCAATTCTTTGGCTTTAGACATGACTTCATCTAATCCACCTGTCATATAAAAAGCCTGTTCTGGCACTGAATCGAGTTCTCCACTTAAGATTGTTTTGAAGGCTTCGACACTATCTTTAATAGAGACAAACTTACCTTCTATTCCTGTAAATTGTTCAGCAACAAACATAGGTTGAGATAAGAAACGCTGTATTCTCCTCGCTCTACCAACGATCTGCTTATCTTCTTCTGATAACTCATCGATACCAAGAATTGCAATAATATCTTGAAGATCGTTGTATCTTTGAAGCACTCTTTGGACTTCACGTGCAGTTTCATAATGTTCATCCCCTACAACGCCTGGATCTAAGATTCTTGATGATGAGTCAAGTGGATCCACAGCAGGATAAATTCCTAAGTCAGCAATGGACCTTGATAACACAGTTCTAGCATCTAAGTGAGCAAATGCAGTGTGAGGTGCAGGGTCAGTAATATCGTCTGCAGGCACATATACCGCTTGTAGTGATGTAATGGATCTACCTTTAAGAGATGTAATTCTCTCTTGTAAAAATCCCATTTCATCAGCAAGAGTAGGTTGGTATCCGACAGCAGAAGGCATTCTACCCAATAATGTTGAGACCTCTGAACCAGCTTGTGAGAAACGGAAAATGTTATCAATGAACAAAAGAACATCTTGTTTTTCTTCATCTCTGAAGTATTCAGCCATTGTTAGTGCTGACAATGCAACACGAAGCCTCACTCCAGGTGGTTCATCCATCTGACCAAAAACTAAAGCTGTTTTATCGATAACTCCAGATTCTTGCATTTCTCTGAACAAGTCATTACCTTCTCTTGTTCTCTCTCCAACACCGGCAAAAACAGATACACCACCGTGTTGTGTTGCAACTCTGTTAATCATTTCTTGAATAAGAACAGTTTTACCGACACCAGCTCCACCGAATAATCCGATTTTTCCACCTTGCACGTATGGCATCAATAAATCAATCACTTTAATACCAGTTTCAAACATTTCATTTTGTGCAGTCACATCTTCATATGGAGGAGGTTTTCTGTGTATTGGCCATTTTTGTTTAACACCTATTGAACTAGTTTCTACATCTAGGGTTTCACCCCAGACGTTAAATATGTGTCCTAATGTTTCTTGTCCAACTGGAACTGAGATAGGCGCACCAGTATCAGTTACTTCAGCTCCTCTTCTTAAACCATCAGTACCTTGCATAGAAATAGCTCTTACTCTTCCTTCACCAAGGTGTTGTGCAACTTCTAAGACAATTGTGCTTGTATTCCCATCAATTTCGACATCTACTTCAAGAGCAAATGTAATCTCTGGTAACTCATCTTGTGGAAAAGCAACGTCAACAACAGGTCCTGCTATTTTTACTACCCTACCTATATTTTCACTCATTTAGTTTCTCCTTACCCGGCTAAAGCTTCCGCTCCACCAACAATTTCTGAAATCTCTGTTGTAATCTCAGCTTGTCTAGCTTGATTACTTTGTCTTGATAAAATCTTGATTAACTCTTCTGCGTTCTCGGTAGCAGCTTTCATCGCTCTCATTCGTGACGCATGCTCTGATGTTGAAGCATTCAGTAATGAAGAGAAGATTGTTGCATTTGTATATTTTGGAATGATGTTGCTGAGAACCTGACTTGCTGAAGGTTCAAATGTATACCCACCAACTGACTCTATTTCTTTCGCTATCTGTTCTACTTCGAAAGGAAGTACTGTCTTATACAACGCCGTTTGAGTCATTGCAGATTTATATTCTGTGTAGACAATTTCAATTTGATTTGTTTTTCCATCATAGAATTCTTGTACAAGAGGTGTCATAATCTCTAGTGCATTCTCGAAATTTGGTTCATCAGTAATGCCCTCATAGTTTTGTTTAGGTTCAATATTTCTGTACTTAAAGTAACCATTTGCTTTTTTTCCAACGGTCACAATCTCAACTTTACTATTCAAGTTTTCATATTCAGCTTTTCTTACCTCAGCAAGTTTTAAAATATTGGTGTTATATGCACCAGCAAGTCCTCGATCTGAAGTAATGACAACTAATGTTATTTTTTTTGTTCCTTCAACCGGTGGTGAACTTGGCATCTCTCCACTTCCTGTTAATTCCTCAACAATTTGTGAGAGTAGATTTGTGTAATTATTTGATGATGTAAGTCTTTGTTGTGCTTTTACGATTCTTGAAGATGCAATAAGTTCCATTGCACGTGTTATTTTCTTAGTGGATTTAACACTCTTTATTCTTCTATTTATTATTCGTAATTCAGCACTTGCCATGGTTTATTCTTCTTTTTTCTCCAATGTACTTACAAAGGCTTCAACAGCTGTTTTTAATTCCTCTTCAGGTAATTCACCTGTTGTTTTTATTGAATTAATAACATCTGAATGTCTTGTTTTAACAAAATCAATCAAATCTAATTCGGTTTGAGGGATGTCAGCAGGATCAACTACATCTAAAAATCCCTCTGTTACTGCATAGAGTGAGATGACTTGCTCTTCCATTGGCACTGGTTGATATTGTGGCTGCTTTAATAATTCGACAACTCTTCTTCCTCTATCAAGCTGTGCTTGTGATGCAGCATCCAAGTCTGATCCAAACTCTGCAAAGGCCTCTAACTCTCTGAACTGTGCAAGGTTAATTCTTAAAGGTCCTGAAACTTTCTTCATAGCTTTAGTTTGTGCAGCACCACCCACTCTTGATACTGATGTACCTGGGTTTACAGCAGGTCTAACACCAGAATAAAAGAGTTCTGATTCCAAATAAATCTGTCCATCTGTAATGGAAATAACATTTGTTGGGATGAATGCCGATACGTCTCCAGCTTTTGTTTCTATGATTGGTAGTCCTGTAAGTGAACCGCCACCTAACTCTTCACTAACTTTTGCACAACGCTCTAATAGCCTTGAGTGAAGATAGAAAACGTCACCAGGATAAGCCTCTCTTCCAGGAGGTCTTCTTAGTAGAAGTGATATCTGACGATAGGCGATGGCTTGTTTTGATAGATCGTCAAAAACAATTAATCCATGCTCACCGTTATACATCCAATGTTGGCCAATTGCTGACCCAGCATAAGGAGCATACATCTGCAATGCAGCTGCAGCTGAGGCAGGTGCGTTTACAATTACTACTTTATCTAGAACACCCTCTTGCTCAAATCTCTCTACTACTTCTGCAACAGTTGATGATTTTTGACCAATAGCAACATAGATACATTTAACATCTGTGTCTTTTTGATTGATTATTGTATCAACTGCAACAGCAGTTTTTCCAATCTGTCTATCACCAATAATTAATTCTCTTTGTCCACGACCAATTGGAATCATTGAGTCAATAGCTTTAATACCAGTTTGTAGTGGCTCCCCAACGGGTTGTCTTTCAACAACAGATGGGGCTTGAAGTTCTAATCGTCTTCGTTCAGTAAATTCAATAGGTCCTTTGCCATCAATTGGATTTCCTAGGGGATCAATAACTCTTCCTAAAAAGCCATCACCAACACCAATTGACAACACCTCTCCAGTTTGTTTTACAGGCATGCCCTCTTCTATGTGATTTGAGTCACCCATCAAAACAACACCGATAGAATCCTCTTCAAGGTTAAGTGCTACTCCAACAAGTCCCCCTGGGAATTCAAGAAGCTCTGATGCCATAACATTTTCTAAGCCTTTAACTCTTGCTACTCCATCAGCGACTGCAGAAACGTAACCAACAAGATCGTCTTTTACAGAATCCTGCCAATCACCTAGAGTCTCTTTTAATGAATCTGATATTTGTTTTGCATCAATATTAAATTCGCTCAATTTACCTACTTTCTAAAACTGTTTTTATCTCTGAGATTTTTGAGGAAATCAATCCATCAAATGTTCTCTCACCAACACTTACACTAAGTCCACCCAATACATCTGGATTGACTTCAACTTTTATTTCCACATCGGTGCCTAATTTTTTCTTGAGGGCACTTATCAAACTTTTTTCAGTTTTTGCATCTAATTCAACTGCTGAAACGACTTTTGCAACTGATGCCCCTCTTTTTTCAGCAATGTAATTTGCAACCGAACTTTCGATATCAGAGAGGTTATCTCCGAAACCTTGAGATATTGTCAAGGTTATTAAATCGAGAGTAAGTGGTAAGACTCTTTTGTCGAGTAATGAATTAACTGCCTCTATCTTCTTTTCAACAGGAATACCAAAATTTCTAAACACATCTAAGGCTTCAGAGCTTTTTGAAAGTGCATTGAAAACTTGGAGGATTTCATTTTCAACTCTTTCAGCATCTTTAGATGAAGAAATAATTTCTACAATTCCTTTTGAGAAAGAATCAACAGACATTTACTTAATTCAACTCCTTAATAAACTTTTCAATTAATTTTTTTTGGTCAGTTTTTGACATTGAAGAAGCTACTTTTTGAGAAATCTCAAGAGATAGATCAGCAACCTCGCTTTTGAGCTCAGTTGAGACTCTTTCTTTTTCAGCGTCTGAATCTGACTTTGCTTTTTCAACTATTGCTTCTGCTTCAGCTCTTGCTTCAGTTAAAACATCTTCTTTAAGTTTTTCTGCTGCTTGCTTACCTTCATCAATAATTTTTTGAACTTCTGCGTCAGCATTGGAAACTAAAGCATCATATTCTTGCTTTGATTTCTCAGCCTCTGATTTAGTACTTTCAGCTTCCTTAATCTGTCCTTCTATTTCAGCGGATCTTTTATCAAGTGTTTCGTTCATTGCAGGTAAAGCCCACTTCCAAACGAAGAAAAATACTACTGCAAAAGCTACTACTCCAGCTACCAATTCTGAAGTTGCAGGCAGTAATAAGTCAACACCTGAGCTTGACTCTTCTGCTTCCGCTAAAAATGTATCCAAATAAAACATCATTTTTAACCAACCAAAAAGAATAGAACGAATCCAATAAGGGCAAGAGCCTCAGTGAATGCGATTCCCAAGAACATTGTTGTTCTTACCATTCCAGCTGCTTCTGGCTGTCTAGCCATTGCTTGTACTGCGTTACCAGCAATAAGACCAATACCAATGCCTGGTCCAATCGCCGCTAGTCCGTATCCAATTAATGCGTATGCACTTTCCATTATCCTCCTTTAATTAATGCTCTGGATGCAGAGACGTCTGTATATAAACTGCTGACAACAAAGTAAATATGTATGCCTGCAGAATAGAAACTATTAATTCAAAACCATATATTGCAAGACCTAATGTGAACCATGCGAGACCAACAGGTGCTTTTGATACGATATATTCGCCTACTCCAGGTTGTACAACAAAGAAATATGCTGAAGCTAAGAGAAGGCTTAACATTACGTGACCTGCTACAAGGTTAGCAAATAATCGAACAGCTAAACTGAATGGTCTTACAAGTAGAACTGAAACCAACTCGATTGCACCAACTAGAGGTTTTAAGGCTACAGGGACTCCCGGTGGCCATAGTAAGTTCGTAAAGTATTTTATTCCCTCTGTTTTGATTCCAACAAAAAGAAATATTACGTAGGTGACAAGGCTTAAGAAGAGAGGGAGTGCCATGCGAGATGTAACTGGGAAATTTATAAGTGGAGTGACTTCAAATAAGTTACCAACCAAGATAAACATAAAAACTGAAATTAGATATGGTGTAAATTTTTCTCCACCTCGGCCAATTACACCGAGAGCTATTTCATCTTTCACGAAAGTAAAGATGCTTTCAACTACAGATTGAAGTCTTCCAGGAATAACTGATTTTTTTCTAAGCCCAAAAAACATCAAAACTACTGGGATAATCGCAGCTAAAAGTATAAGAATTTCTGTCCGGGAGATGTCTGAAGAACCAAAGTTCCCAAATTCGAACAATGAGTTTACATTTTCAGGTTTGCAAACAACGTTGTTTATAAAATCACAAGTCTCAGCTGCTGTTATCATTTGCCCAATCTAAGTCAGTGTCTTTTCTCTTAATTACCATAGCCATTTCTAAGAATAACATACTTAAAAAGACGATTGGCACTGTCGAAGACATTGCCAATTCATCAATAGAATATAAGCTTCTCAGTAATAAGAGAAGTCCAAAAATGAAAATTAATCTGAATAAATATCCAAAAATCGCAGCGAAGTAATAAAAATTTAATGAGATTTTTGCAGCATACGACATGATGACTGCACCCAAATAAAATCCAACTGCAACAATTATTGAAGACGCTAAAGATGTAACAAATGCATTTTGTGATCTAATTAAAAAAAGAAGTGGACAAAGAATATAAATTATTGACGCTCTTTTAAGCATTCTTGTAGCTAGTACTAATTCAACATTCATTGATCTTGTTCAAGTTTTTTTGAGATTTTCCACATTCTTCTGAAACCATCATAAATTCCAACAAACACAAAAATGATTACTGTGTAGGGCTCAAACCCGATGAAATTTTGGACTAGTAAACCAACTAACAGACCACTAATTATTGAAGTTGAAAAAGAACTTACTGGACCGTAGTCTTCTAAATTTAATTTTCTTCGATTGCTAGACATATGGCTTGTACTGTGAAGCTAACTCTTTTACTTCATCTTTTAATTCATCAAGCTTGTTTGAATCTGATCTATTTTTTAGAATTTCTGAAATTAAGTATCCTACTTTTGTTAATTCACTTTCCTTCATTCCACATGTTGTTGCAGCTGGTGTACCCATTCTTATTCCTGATGTGATGAATGGTGATCTCTCATCGAATGGAATGGCATTTCGATTAAGCGTAATTCCCGTTTCATTGAGTAAAATACCAGCATCTTTACCGGTTAATTCTTCGTCCACGCTGTTTGTATCAACTAATACAATGTGATTAGTAGTTCCCCCGCTCACAACTCTTAGACCTTCATTTATGAAAGAGTCAGAAAGAGCTGAGGCATTCTTTAAAATTTGAGCTGTATAATCTTGAAAATCTTTTGATAGTGCTTCTTTAAAGCAAACAGCCTTTGCTGCAATCTGATTATTTAATGCCCCACCTTGTGCTCCTGGGAATATATTTTTATCTACTCCTTTTGCAAATTCCTCTGTTGATAAAATCATTCCACCTCTTGGCCCTCTAAGTGCTTTATGAGTTGTTGCAGTCACAACATCAGCATATTTCATGGGATTCTCAACAACTTTACCGGCGACAAGGCCAATAAAATGTGCGGCATCAACCATAAAATAAGCTCCAACTGAATCAGCAATCTCTCTAAATGCCTTGTAATCAAGCTCCTGAGAGTAGGATGAATAACCTGCAATTAGTAGTTTTGGTTTTGTTTCCTGTGCTAATTTTGCAACATCATCCATATTGATCAGTTCAGTTTCTTTATCTAATCCATAACCAACAAAGTTATACATTCTTCCAGAAAAGTTAACAGGAGAACCGTGTGTTAAATGTCCACCTTGGTCAAGAGACATGCCCATAACGGTGTCACCAGCTTCTAGGAGGTTTAAGTAAACTGCCATGTTTGCTGATGATCCTGAATGAGGCTGGACGTTTGCATGATCTGCTTCAAATAATTCACATGCTCTGTCAATTGCGAGTTGTTCTATCTCATCAACAGTCTCACAACCCTCGTAATATCTTCTTCCTGGAAAACCTTCTGAATATTTGTTTGTAAGAATAGAACCTGACGCCTGCATTACTGCTTTTGATGCAAAGTTCTCTGAAGCAATTAAATGTATATGTGAGTTTTGACGTGCTAAATCATTATCAATTAATGATGCTATCTCATTATCTGTTTCAAATAACTCAGTATTTAATGCGCCAGTATTTTCCATATCTACACTTTAACAGTAACTTGGAGGCCATTTAAGTGGCCCTTGCCTTAAAATTTCCCCACCTGTAACTCTAAAATCGACGACTGTAGATCCATCTCCATGGATTGATGTTCCCTCTAAATAATATCCAATATTGTCTGTAAACATTTCATATGCCTCACTGTCGTTCTTAGCTTCTTCATCGCCAGAGGTATTTGCACTTGTAACTGCCAGTGGACCAATTTCATTTAATAGTTGTATAGTTAGTTCATTATCAGGAACTCTTAATCCAATTGTATTTGGATTTTTTGTACCGACTCCATCAACATATTCTTCATTGGTTTCAACAACTGCAGTCAGGGGTCCTGGCCAATAGAGATCTACAATTTCAGGCACTTGTGTAACAAGATTTAGTTGTTGCAAATATGTGTATGAGGGAATGAGTAATGAGATAGGTTTTGAGTCATCCCTTTCTTTTAATTCGAATAATTTTTCTACAGCTTCTTTTGAGTTTGGATTGACGCCTATACCGTAAACGGTTTCTGTGGGAATACCAACAACTTCATTTTTATTAATTGCATCTATTGCTTGTGAGATATTATCGCCTTGCATAAACATACCTATCTTTGTCTGCCAAGTCTTTAATTAATTCTACATCGTCATAGTTATTCAATAATTCAATTACTTTCTTGCCAAATCTCTCATCTATCTCAAGAAATATTTCAAAGTCTTTGTATTTTTTATCTTCAATTTGTTTTATGAGGTTTTGAATAATGTTAATCCCATCATTATCTCCACCATCAAGTGCATTTAAGGGTTCGTAATTTAGCACTTCCAAATCAAGATTATCAATTTCACTGCTTGGTATATATGGCAGGTTCGCAATTATTAAGTCAAAATCACTACTACTTATTTCATTAAGTAAATCTGATTGGATGAATTCAATATTCATTCCATTGAGAGTTGCGTTTTCAGTAGCTAATTGAATAGCAAAAGGTGAAATATCGATCCCTTTTACTTCAGCTTCTGGATATAAATGTTTCATCATCAGACTTATACAACCAGAACCAGTACCAACATCTAATATGCTTTTTGGATTTACAACCTTATTTTTAATTATCTCGATCAAATACTCTGTTTCAGGTCTAGGAATTAATGCACGTTCATCTACTCTTAACTGGACTGTATAAAAAGGCATGAATTCTTCAATATATTGAATTGGTTCATGATTTAACCTACGTGTTAGTAGTGTTGAATATTCATTTTGATATTCTGTTTTACTACCAGAGATTTCTTGAGCTTTTTGTTTTAACCTCTCAAGTTCATGATTTGGTATAGATTTTATATCCAATTATTCCTCTAAAGTTGCGAGTCTTGTTGTTTCATTATCTGCTATCAGAGCGTCAATAAAATCACTTAAGTCACCATCTAGTACCTGATCTAGTTTCTTCAGGGTTAAGTTGATTCGGTGATCAGATACCCTGTTGTCTTTATAATTGTAAGTTCTAATTTTGTCAGATCGCTCACCAGAACCTACTTGTTCTTTTCTATTCTTTGCTCGTTCAGCTTCAGCTTCGTCTTGACGTGCTTTGAGCAATCTTGCTCTTAAAATTCTCATAGCTTTTTCTTTATTTTGTAGTTGTGACTTTTCATCTTGGCAGGAGACAACAAGTCCAGTAGGTACGTGAGTAATTCTTACGGCTGAGTCTGTTGTGTTCACACTTTGGCCACCTGGTCCACTTGATCTGTAGACATCTACTTTTAAATCATTTTGATCAATATCTATATCTACTTCCTCTGCTTCCGGTAAGACAGCTACCGTTGCAATAGAAGTATGGACCCTTCCTTGTGACTCTGTTTTAGGAATTCTCTGTACTCTGTGTGCACCAGCTTCAAATTTAAGTTTTGAATAAACACCTTTAGATTTTATAGCAAAGATAACCTTGCTATATCCACCCATATCAGAATCAGTCATCTCTATCTTTTCAACATTCCATGAGTTACGTTCCGCAAAACGTGAATACATTTTGAATAGATCCCCAACCCAAATGGATGCTTCCTCACCACCTGCTCCAGGTCGGATCTCTACAAGAACATCTTTCTCATCAGATGGGTCTTTTGGTAGTAAACCAACTTTTATTTTTGTAACAATGTTTTCAATCTCAGCAGTTGAGTTTTTAATGATGTCCTCATATTCACTCTTCATCTCTTCGTCGGTTTCCTCATTAAGCAACTCTTCAGCATCCGATATATCGGAAGTTAGTGTTTCCCATTGTCTGAAAAGCTCAACAATTGAAGACATATCACTGTGTTTTTTTGCCATCTCTGCGTATTTGTTTGGGTCGCTAGAGATATCAACTTTTGATAGATCATCTTCTAATTGTTTTTGTGACTCAACTATTGCTGTAAGTTTTTTAATTAAAGTTTCATCCATGATTTACCTCTTTTGTATTTTCAAGAAAAGTATCAAGTTCATCAGTTTTTTCACTATGTTTTATACAGTTTGCCATAGCAACTCTTGCGACTTCAATTTGGTCATCAGATGGAGGTTTTGTTGTCATTTTCTGCATCCATATTCCAGGAGTACTAAAAAGTCTTGAAAAAAGTGAGCCTGAGTATTGAAAATTTAATTTAAGTATCTCGTATGAAAGCATTGCAACGACAAACACATGAAGAATACGTGTTACAAGTGTCATGAAAATACTCAATGTTGGAATAAATGGAAGCGTTAACAAGCTAACAAAAACTATCAAGAATATGAATGCGGTTCCACATCGAATGTGTTCTTTAGGGAAAGTTTTGATGTGATCAAGATTAAGATCTCTGTTATTTTCAAAAGCTGCAATGGTCATGTGCTCTGCACCGTGAAATTCGAATAGCTCTTGTGCATCTTTTGTTTTTCCAATGAGATAAATATAAAGAACAACGATTACACCACGTAAAAGTCCCTCATATAATCCTTTCGATGTCTGATCTGTTTCAATCAAATCGATCAGTAATCTTGGTCCTGCAATAAGGAGCGAGAGAAACACAATAATAAAAACGTAGTTAAAGATTTTATTAATAAGTGTTGGTTCTGGCTCATCCTCATAATATATTTCATCAGACATCGTTAAACCTTGATAACCAACATATAAAGAATCAATGAGTGCTCCAATACCACGCATTAATGGAAGTTTAAAAATACCAGGCCTTCTAACCAAAGGCGTTCTCTCTTTAAAGAACTTTACAATTTCATTATTTTGATTTCTTACAGCAACTGACCAACCCTTTGGGCTTTGAATTAGGACACCACTTATTACAGCTTGTCCACCATAAGAAATATCATTTTCAGACATGAGAAAAAGGGATTAAAGAAGTTATTCTTCTTCTTGAGAAGAAACTTCTTGCTTAGGTGCTTGTCTTGTACTTGTTGAACCGTATCGTTGTTTGAATCTTTCAACTCTACCTGTAGAGTCAACAAGTTTTTGTTTTCCAGTAAAAAAAGGATGGCTTGCACTAGAGATTTCTAGTTTTACAAGTGGATATTCTTTTCCATCTTCCCAAGTAATTGTTTCAGATGTTTTAATGGTTGATCTTGTAAGAAATGCAAAATCAGCATCTTCATCTCTGAAAACAACTTCTTTATATTCGGGATGTATATCTTTTTTCACAGTGTCTACTTTACTTTATTTATTGGTTTTTGCGACATCCTTTAAGAATGCGTCATTACTTTTCAGAGTCTTAAGCCTATCTATTAATAATTCTGTTGCTGCTCCACCCTCAAGGCCGACAAGAACTCTTCTTAGAGTCCATAATGACTCAAGTTCTTTTTGTGAAACTAGTCGTTGCTCTTCACGAGTTCCAGATGGAGTAACATCGATGGCAGGAAAGACTCTCTTGTCTGCAAGTTGTCTATCTAAACGAAGTTCCATGTTTCCAGTTCCCTTAAACTCTTCGAAGATAACTTCATCCATTTTTGATCCAGTCTCAACAAGTGCAGTACCAAGAATTGTTAGGCTTCCTCCACCTTCTATGTTTCTAGCTGCACCAAAGAATTGTTTAGGAGGAGTTAAAGCAGTCGAATCAACACCACCTGACAAAATTCTTCCACTAGCTGGAGTAGCTAAGTTATGAGCTCTCGCAAGTCTTGTAATTGAATCCAATAAAATTACAACGTCCTTACCTTCTTCAACAAGTCTTTTTGCTCTTTCAATAGCTAATTTAGAGACTTGGGTGTGCTCATCTGGTGGTCTATCAAAGGTTGAAAATACAACTTCTCCATCTACTGAACGTTGCATGTCGGTTACCTCTTCTGGTCTTTCATCAACTAGGACAACCATTAAATAAACTTCCGGATTGTTAGCAGTAATAGAATTTGCAATTTCTTTAAGAATTGTAGTTTTACCTGCTTTCGGTGGAGAAACAATCAATCCTCTCTGACCTTTTCCAATAGGTGCAATAAGGTCTACGATTCTTCCAACAAGTCGTTCTGGTTCACCATCAATTTCAAGTTTTAATCTTTCATCAGGAAAAAGGGGTGTAAGTTTATCAAAGTCTACTCTACGAGCTAGTAGTTCTGGGTCAGCGCCATTTACAGTCTTGGGTTCAACTAATGCAGGATATTTTTCTTTTACACGTGGTGAACGAATTGGACCTGCAACGAGATCTCCTTTTCTCATTCTAAATTTTTTGATTGCTCCTGCAGGGACATAAACATCCATCTCACTTGGTTTATAACCGCTACATCTTAAAAATCCGTAACCCTCTGGAAGGATGTCAAGAATGCCTTCTCTGGTTTCACCCTCTTTGATTTGACTATCACCAGAATTGACGACGGATGGCATATCGTTGTCTGTAGCTATAACAGCTACTTCTTCTTCAGGTGTATCAGCGATTTCATTAATTGCATCGCCTTGCTCCAATAAAAGATCAATTAACTTTGCTTTTTGTAGTCCCTTATGTTCAAGACCAAGATCATCAGCAATTTCACGAAGATCTGCTACTGGTTTTGATTGTAATTGTGACCTTGCGGACATATTTCTCCTAATTTCAAAACATTCATGGTTTGGAATGATTTGCGAATTATTTGTCTGAAAGACATTCTTATTATATACATACCATTTTTAAATAAACAATATTTAAATTTTTTTTAAATTGAACAAGTGTTGATGTATTTTGTTAGATAATTAATTTCACCCTCATCGAGTTTCCCTGTTGTACGATAATGATTATAAGTTCCGCCATAGTAAAGAACTAAAGCATCAACTAAATATTCTTCTCCTCCAAAAAAATTTCTTGCTTCTTGTCTGTAATTTGTATTGGTCTCAGTAGGACAATTTCTCGTTGAATATGAAAATGCATGTAATGATTCATGAAGTAGAACGTCGTATGCAACACCTGCTGCAAAAGCACGGTTTGATATCCAAATAGAGAAACTCCATTCAGCATTTTTTGTTCCATCGGGACTAGTACCTGGTTGATCCCACACTCCATATGGACATCTATCAACAAGTGATTTTCCGTATTGATGACATCCATTAATTACGGAAATATTATTTACATTTATAATTTTCAACATAAGCTCGGGTAGTTGAGTTGATAACTCTTCTAATTGGGACTGATTAGAACCTTCAAACCCCGCATATTTACTAAATGGACCAGAGTAAACAGTAGTTGATGTGAAAGTAGTCGTTGAAGTTGATGTGGAGGTTGTAGAAGAAGTTGATGTTGAAGTTGATGTGGAAGTAGTCGTTGAAGTTGATGTGGAGGTTGTAGAAGAGGTAGTCGTTGAAGTTGATGTTGAAGTTGTGAAAGAAGTAGTAGTTGCTTGGGTAGTTTGTATAATTTCATCTGTATCATCTTCACTTTCTGTTGATATTTCATTTTGGTTTGAATTGATTACGAT
The DNA here is from genome assembly GCA_902619825.1 of uncultured Candidatus Actinomarina sp. GTDB lineage: Bacteria > Actinomycetota > Acidimicrobiia > Actinomarinales > Actinomarinaceae > Actinomarina. The sequence continues at coordinate 13,388 of CACNFT010000006.1, read as the reverse complement.
AAGTGAAATTATCAGTAGACCAACAATAAATGAATTTATATATCGGTTTGTCATTTTTTATTTGAAACTTTTATGAATAATCCTAAGAAAAGGATTACAGATATATAGCCTAACAAACCTAATCCTAATGTATAAGAAAATGATCCCATGCTTAAGAGTTCTTGTTGCATATTAGCGAATTCACTGTCTGGTTGAATAATTAAAACTCTAATGAATAACCAAACACCTAAAAGAAAACTTATTAGGGGAAAAACTTTATAAATACCTTTGGAGTCACGAAGTGATTCAAATAGTTCATTACCACCTCCTGGCAGAGACTTAAATAAAACACCTTCTAAACACATTAAATAACTCAAAGCAGCAATAGCTGTAAAAACTGATGATTCTTTTATCAATGGAACCGAAGTAAGATAGAAAAACCCAAATCCGCCTAAGCTTAAAATCATCATTGAGTAAAATTTTGGAGATAATTTCGCTGTGTTTCTATTACCTGCAATATATGCAGTTGCGAAGAATCCGAAAATAAAGCCAATAGGCATTTCAAAATAAATAAAAGCTAGTGTTGAAATACCAGCAAAGAATACTGCCTGAGGAGCCCATTTGATATTTACGTTTTGTTTGAATATTTTCCTCTCAATAAAACCCTCTGTTCCCTCGTAAAATAAAGTTACTACAATCAAACCAACCAAAGCACTAATGAATATTGCAAGATTTTCAAGATCAAGGGATAAATCAGCTCCTTCTTCAACATATCCAATTAAAAATGCTGTTGATAAAAGAACAAAAACTACCTTGATAAAATTAACTAATTTCCGAGAGCCTTTAAACGTTTTTTCCTTTGAAAACCATTTAATGTTGTTTGTTGAAATAATTTTGTTAAACCATTCTTGTAAAAGCAAAACAATATAAAATAATATGATTATTCCAGTGGAAACTATGACAGCAATGCTATTTTTTTCTTGATCAGTAAGATCGACATCTTCAAACAATGGAATCGTAGTTATGAGTTCATTAGTAATTTCAATATTTAAAAAATCTGTTTCCTCAATTATTGATGGGGGAAGTGTAGTTGTTGTAGTTGTTGTAGTCGTTGTTGAAGTAGTGGTGGGTGGTGGAATTATTTGAAGTAATTCTTGATTGACATATTCTTCCTTTGTAAATTTTTTGCACTCTCCTACTGCACAATCTGAACCGGTAACGTCCTCAATTTTTGTCACAAAAACTGTAATCGTTACTCGAACATAGTCTGGGTAACAACATAATTTGACTTCTCCTTCAGAGCTTGATAGCTCATATTTTTCATCATTATTTCTATGAGAGATCTCCATGACTATGTAATCATAAGTGTCATAATTAACGGACCAGGTGATTGAAATATCCTCACCTACAAGACGATTTATTTCAATCTCAATATTATTTGTATCTAAAATTGGATTAAAAAATGAGGCATTAAAAAATAAAAAAAATGACAGAAATATTAAGATTTTTTTCATGAGCTACTCGTGAATTTTAGTTACCTTATCAAAAATCTGGTTAACATTTTCCATATACCATTCATCTGTATATTTTGACCAAACTGAGTAATCAGGATCGTATCTTAACCAGAGTAATGTTGCACCATTAAACATTTGAAAAATATCGTCACACAAATTGTCTGCATTTTTTGAATCATAATTTGTGCATAGTTTGTGTAAGACATCATAAGGCTCACCTTGTATCCACTTACCAGAAGCAAGTATTTCTCTGACCTCAAACCATGCAAATCTTATAGCATTACCCAATTCAACGCATTTTAAAACTATCGTATCTAAAAAAACTTTAATTGCTTCATCTGCATCAGGAGATGATTCTAAAAATTTATTAAATTCTACAGATACATCCTGAAAACCCAATTGAAATAGTGATCCGTAAACATCTAGTTTATTTTCAGGAAAATGATTATAGGCAGTAGCTACCGATACACCAGCATGTTTTGCAATTTCTGTGACAGTTACTCGATCTGGTGAAAGTATTGGGTTGTTAAAAAGTTGAACAGCGCTATCGATTAGCTTTTTATGTACATCATCAAAAGTTTTTTTACCTCTGACACTTCTACCATCTTTCTTTAAAGGTTCTGTTACCATCTAATTACCACTTTCAATTTTTGTAAGGAATCCTGAGACTACTAATCTCTGCCTAGCTGAATATCTTGGATGGCATGTTGTTAAAGTAAGTCTGTCATCTCCTCTATCATAAAGTACATAATCTCCTGTAACAGGATCAACGATTTCTATTTCATCAACTACATAATGATATTTATTAGAGCCAACTGTAAGGTACATTTCGTCACCTATTTGAACTGAATCAAGTCTACTAAATGGTGCACCGTAGGTAGTTCTGTGACCAGCTATACCAACATTTCCTCCTGAACCTGGCAAACTAGTTCCAAGATAATGCCCTGGACCAAATTGAAGACTTTGATCATCTGTTCCAGAGACAACATATTGACTAATGTTTGTATTTGGGATTTCTAATAAACCTAAAACAGATGGTTGATATTCTTCAATTTTTGAACTTTGGTCTATTGAGGTGAAATCTTCAAATATGTCAAAAACAGGATTATCAGACTGAAAAATTCTAAGTGGTTTATATAGGTTGTTTGGTTTTTCTGTATTAATAGTTTCTTCACCTAAATAAAGTTTTTCTAGATAATCTTGTGCGTTATCTTGTTGGATATTTGATAAATACATTTGTTGAGTTGCATAAATCCCAAAACTCATTCCCATTAAAATAGATAAAACAGCTAACCCCATGACAGGTCTTCTCAATTGTTTTCTCTCGAAAAACTTTCTTTTAATTTTTTTTGTATCTTTTTGTTCAGTAATTTTTACAGATTCAGATTGTTCTAAATTATTTCCTGTGTAATTGATTTCAAAATTTTTAGAGATTAGCTTTAATCTTTCTTGTAATAGATCTTTTGTAAATTCTTCATTGTTTTTCTCACAAATAGTTTTAATATTTTTAATCGCAACTAATGTGTATTGAAGTTCACTGTTCAAATCTTGAATATCATTTTCATAAGAATTGAAATTTTTTGCATATGGAGCAAACTTATTAATGTCGATATTTATTTCAACTTTTTCTTTTATAAGTTTTTCAATTTTTATTTTTAATTTGTATGCATTTTTATATATATCTTCAAGGGATGTTTCACTATCCATCAATTTTCTTTTTCTTGAACTTGTGAAGAGTACAATGCCTAGAACAAAAAAGGACAATCCCCCGATTGCTACATAGTCTAAATCAATTCCTGTATCAGCAAGCTGAATTGCATCCTCAGAAAATCTATATCTCACTCTGTAGCTACCATCTGTAAAAAATATATTTTCTTCAAAATCATCCCAAACAACTAGTTTGTTATCTACTAACTCTGTGAAATCTTCGTCACCATCTCCATCAAATTCATCTTCATTATTAGTATCGTTTCCACCGTCTTCTGGATCAGTTCCACTATTTATTTCATTTGATCCATTAGGGTTATTTGAATCTTCACTTGTATTCTCATCCTCGTTTGTTTCTTCATTATCATCTGGATTTTCCTTTTTTGGACCGACCTCTAATTCACCAAAATCTATATCTAAACCACTGAAATCTAGGCCGTCATCTAACGGCATTGTAGTTATAGTTGTAGTTGAAATTATTGGTAATGTTGTCGTTGTAGTTGAAGTTCCTGTTAATAAATCACAATTAACTTTGTTCTTAAATCTTCCTGTTACCTTTAACTCATTGGATTTTAAGTCCCTTACTTTAAATTTAATTCTATAGCTTGAACCCTCACTAGCGTTATAAACAGTATTTACCCCAAAGAATTGGCCTGAGCCAACAGTATATTCTGTCTTACTTAACAAATTACCATCTACCCAAATTCGAACAATCAACCTCATTCCAACTGAAGAAAAGGTGTTGTCAACATAAAATGAGTAGTTTGCTCCAGAACCTGAACATTGGCGATTGTTTATGAAGAATGGGTCAAATACCTCAGGTGGAGCTGTTGTAGTTGGGGCAATTGTAGTCGTTGTTGTTGTTGTAGTAGTAGTTGTTGTAGTAGTTGTTGTTGTAGTTGTAGTTGTAGTAGTAGTTGTTGTGCATGTTCCAGCCTCACTAGCAGACTGAGTTTCAGCACTCATGTTCGTGAAATCAGCACTATCAAATGAATCTGTTACTCTCCATGTAATTGATGATCCTTCTGAAACTGAGACACTTTGCGATGTATCTGTTGCGAAAGAGGAGACAGTTAAATTAGCTGAAGATGTCTGATAGGCACCACCATCTATAGAATATTCAACTTTTACATAAATTGGTGATCCCTCTCCACTTGTAATTGATAAGGTTGAGGTTTTAGATGTTCCAGAACAACTTCCAAAAGATGATGATACTGTAATTTCTGGATCACAATCTACTGCATCAGATGTAGTCTGTTGCTCAGCTGACATTGCAGTAAAGTCATCTGAAGTAAAGGTATCCGTAATTTTCCATGTAATTGTTGATCCATCAGGAACACTTACAGTTGATGCTGTATTGGTTCCACTTGCGGCCACTGAGAGGTTTGAAGACAATGTAGTATAGGAACCGCTATCAATTTTGTACTCGACTTTGTAATAGACTGTATCTGATGATTCTGTATTATTAATGGTCAATGTAGACGTCTTTGCACCACTTCCACAGCTTCCAAAAGCTGTAGAAAATGTTGAATCAGGATCACAGTCCGCAGCAGATGATGTAACCTCTGATTCTGCGGTCATATTGGTATAGTCAGCACTTGTAAATGAGTCTGTTACCCTCCATGTAATTGTAGATCCATGTGGTACTGCGACTGACTGAGAAGTGTCGGTACTACTTGCTGATACTGAAACATTGTTATTTAAAGTCGTATATGAACCACTATCAATCTTGTACTCGACTTTTACATAAGCAGTTGCACTTTCAGCATTAGTTAGCGTTAAAGTATTTGTTTGAGAACCGCTTGAACAACTTCCAAAAGCTTGCGTAGCTGTAACTTCAGGGTCACAATCTACAGTTGAACTAGCTGCTTGTTCTTCATAGCTTGCACCAGAAAAATTACCATCTGTGCTGCTGTCTTTAAATCTCCAAGTAATTGTTGAGCCATGAGGCACAGAAGCAGTCAAGGATGTATTTGTTGCACCAGCTCCAACAGAAAGGTTAGTTGCTGCAGTTTGATAAGAACCATCATCAATTTTGTATTCAACTAAGTAGTAAGCAGTAGCACTTGAATCATTTGTAATGCTTGCTGTGTTTGTCATTGCTCCACTTGCACAACTACCAAATGAGTGTGAAAAAGTTGTTGGTACTAAGCAATCAACAGTAGAGCTCTGTGTCTGTACCTCAGCACTCATGTTTGTAAAGTCATTATTTGTGAAGGAATCAGTCACCCTCCATGTGATTTTTGAACCATTGGATACATTTTGTGAAACACTAGTATCAGTCGCCCCACCAGCAATAGTTAAGTTTGCGTTTGCTGATTGGTATGAGCCGTCATCTATTTTGTATTCAACCTTTACATAAATAGTTGAACTTTCATTATTTGTAATACTTATTGTTGATGATCCTTGTGAGCCTGCACAAGCAATCGCTGGAGGATTAACAACTGTGATGCTTGGATCACAATCTACAGCATCACTAGCGTCCAAGGTCTCGGTAACCATGTTGGTAAAATTGCCATCATTGTCAAAAGAGTCAGTAATTCGCCATGTTATTGTAGATCCGTCTGGGACAGAGGCGGTTTGAGATGTATCTGTAGCACCATTACTAACTGATAAATTAGAGTTTGCCGTAGTAAAGGTACCACTATCAATTTGATACTCAACCTTATAGTATGCAGTTGAGCTTTCTGTATTTTCAATACTTAGAGTAGAAGTCTTAGCACCACTCGCACATGAGCCAAATGATGCAGAGAGATTTGTTTCAGGATCACAATCAACTGGGGATGAAGTAGATTGAGTTTCCACTGCCATATTCGTAAAATTACCATCACTATCAAATGCATCTGTAATTCTCCAAGCTATAGTCTGACCATCGGTTACAGAATGTGTTTGTGAGGTATCTGTGGCACTACCGCTAATTGAAAGATTTGCTGTTTTAGTTTGATATGTTCCACCATCAACTGAGTATTCAACTTTTACATACACTGTAGAACTTTCGTTGTTTTCAAGACTAAGAGTTGATGTTTTCGCTCCACCAGAACAACTTCCAAATGATGAGGATACTGTAATATCTGGATCACAATCTACGGTAGAGCTATCAGACATTGTCGTGTAGTCTCCTGTAAATGAATCACTCGTAGAAGACGTTTTATATCTCCATACAATAAATTTTGTATCAACAACTGATTGAGTTAATGTTTCAGAGCCACCTACAGCAACAGCCTGATTTGATTCTTTTACAGTCCATGATGCTTCATCATCCAAAGAATACTCAACTAAAAAGTAAGCAGTTGAATTTGCAGGGCTAGCGTTTGTTAATACAAGAGAATTAGTTCTAGCACCAGCAGAACAGGTAGTTGTAAAGGACTGAGATGCTGCCGGGTTAATGTATACACAATCTACAGTTGCTAAAAGAGTATTGCTACTGCCATCAGTAGAAGTATATGAACCGGAAGATGGGTTTGATGTAGCGTATCTATATTGAAAATAGACTTGGGTGTTGTGTGTTTGAGCAGAAGACAAAGTGTACGTTTCTGTACTACTACTTGAAATTGAATTTCCATCTTGTAAATCTTGCCATGTACCACCACTACCTATTTTGTACTGAACATCAAAAACTTGTGTTTCATTAGTTCCATTTGTAATACTTATTTGAGGCGTAGAAGATCCAGCAGAACATGATCCTGCACTAACTGAGACTGATACAGTTCCTGTTGGACAATCAACTGTACTTGAACCAGCACTTGTATAGCTTCCTGAAGATGGATTAGAAGTTCCATTCCTAACTTGCCAGGAAATAACTACACCATGAGCTTGAGATGAGGGTAAAGAATACGTTTCCGTGGCACCTGAGGTAATACCATTTCCATTTTCTAACGTTACCCAAGATCCACTATCAATTTTGTATTGCACATCAAAGTATGCAGTTGTATTACCCGTATTCTCAATTGCAATAGATGGCAGTGCAAATCCAGTTGAACAAGATCCAAGCGAGGGAGTTGCATTATATGTAGTTAATGGGCAATTAATTGTTATTGATAATGAATCACCATTAGAATCTACAGATATATAACTGCCTGATGATGGATTTGATGATCCCGCTCTGTATTGATATTCAACAACAGTGCCATGATCTCTTGCAGTCCCTGTTCCAGCCGTAAAAGAACCGCCAGCTGAAATACTTCCTCCATTAACAGTTGTAAGCCATGAGGAAAATCCTGATCCAGTATCTATACGTCTCTGAAGGTCATAATACATAGTGGTACCTGTAGCTGATAGCGTAAAGTTTGCAGTTGCTGCTCCACTAGAGCAAGAGCCTTGGGATGCAGCACTCGCAGTTACAGAACCTGCAGGTGGCTCAGCATTACCAGTACCACAACCAGCACCGTCAGTGTTGCTTGAAGAATTAAAACTATCACTTGTTAAAACAAATTCGTTTGTGTCATTACCTGTGGACGTATCATTTGCATAGTCATACTTCCATAATCTTCCATCATCATTTTCTAAGAAATAGACAATCCCATCTCCCAAGGTCATAGCTGCACCAGAGTTTGAACTCATTGAACTACCTACACTGCTAGCTCTTTGAGATAATGCAACACTGATAGACTCATTGCTTGCACCAATATTGGTATGTGAGACAGTTGCAGCAAGTAGGTCGTCAGTATTTGAGTTAAAAGCTATAAAATCGTGTGTACTACTGTCCTGTATAAATGCGAAGTCTTTTGCTTTGTTTGATGCCCATGAACTACCTGAAGAGATTGTGATATCGATAACTTTATAGGTACCATCAGAATTAAGTCTTATTGCTTTACTGTTTCCTTTGAAGAAGCCTTTTGATGTAAAAATATACTTGTATGTTGTGGCACCAGATGTAGTTTCATAATATGAAGCGGCATTATTATCACCAGTTCCTAAATCACTTGTAACGGAAGAAATATGTGTCGTAGTACCAGCCCCACTACCGTTATAATTTAATTTATAAAAATAAACCTGGCTGGTGTTAGTTCTCTTTAAAATTGCATACATATCTCCATCTGGTGTGATACTCAAAGAGTTAACTTCTTCAATATTTCCGTGAGACCACGAACTGAAAGTCTCAATTGTTGAAGTTGAAAACGAACTACTTGAGTCATTTGAACCACGTAAGATACTTAAGGTACCACTGCTATAAGTACTTTGAAAAACGTATCCTGCACCATCACTATTTGTACATGAAAACTCCCCGGATGCTAAAGCGGGTTCAGGATCAATTGTCTCAATAGTGACATATGCAAGAGAGACAATCATTAAAAATGACATAACTAAGTTAAAAGTTTTCTTACTAAAGACGAACGAAAATAGCTTTTTAAACAAAAGCACAACAAAGTTGAGAGTATTTAATATTTTTATATTCCCCTCTTAACAACAAAGGTAATTTTAACTTAGAAAAGATTCTAATTAAAGTGATTTTTACGCAAATTTTGCTTTTATTGATTCAACGATATTGTCTTTATTTACATCTAGTACCATAAAATCTTCATCGTTTTCATAATTTACCTCAGAAAAATCATCAATGATTGGAGAAATAACATTACTAAATTTCTCAGGAGAGGCAGTAGCAATGGCAACAGTTGGTAAATTTGTATTCGTATCCAAAGCCATTCTTAAAGATGTAACAGTATGTGGATCAAAAATAATTTCAAACTTTTCGTTTAATAACTTAATCTCATCTTTTATATCTTCATCATCAAACGTTTGTGAGCTAAATACATGTTGTAGCTTTTCTATACTCTCCTTACTTAGTGATGCTTTGTTGTTTTCTTTAAGGCTCTCATAAAAGTTGCTTGAATTATTATCAAGATCAAATATTAACCTCTCCAGACTTGAAGGAATTTGAATATCCATACTTGGAGCAACGGTTGGTTGTGTTGTCTGTGGTTCTAGTATTCCAGAATCAATAAATCTCTTTAGAACATCATTAACGTTTGTCGTACACATAATTTGATTAATTTTTAGTCCATGTGATCGACCAAACCAAGCCGAGTAAGCATTACCAAAATTACCAGATGGAATAGCTACATTTATTGGTGCAGTAAATTGTTTTGTTAACCAGACGTAATAAGATACTTGACCCATGACACGAAGCCAGTTTATGGAGTTCAACGATATTATTCTTCGATCAAATGGATTTTCAGATAAAATCTCTTTTGCAATTCGTTGGCAATCATCATATGAACCCTCTACTGCAATATTGAAAACATTGTCCTTGATCACACTTGTCATTTGTTTTCTTTGATACTCGCTTATTTTGTCTGCTGGATGCAAGACAACGATATCGATATTGTCTGAATCTTTAACGGCCTGAATTGCAGCACTTCCGGTATCTCCACTTGTTGCAACAAGTACTAAGCCTCGCTCTCCTAACTCATTAAGTCTTTTATCAGCAATTGCGCCAAGGGGTTGTAATGCATAGTCTTTAAAGGATTTCGTAGGACCATGAAATAATTCCATGACAACAGTGGAATCATTTAAGTCTTTCAGTACTGGTTCTGGAGAGTTTTCAAAACCAGAGTATAAAGATAAATCATCAACATATTTTGCAGTTTCTTTATCAAGGGCAATAAAGATTGTCTTTACAAAATCTTCGTAACTTAAATCCTCTTCTGTTAAGTGATTCAGATTCTCAATGTATAAAGAATCAGGTAAATACAATCCTTTATCAGGAGCTAATCCCGAAAGTATGACATCTTGAAAAGAGAGCGTCTCTTTATGTCCTCTGGTTGATTGATACTGTACCACTTAGACGTAAACGCGTAGTGTTGATGTCACCGTAGTGACAGAATCTAATGCAGATATTTGATCAATAGAATTATTAATATCTTTTTCTGGTGCTTCATGAGTGACAAGAACGAGCTCAGCTTTATCTCCCCTACCTTCTTGGATAACGCTTTCAATACTGACATTGTTCTCTCCAAAAGTTCCAGATATATTTGCCAAGACTCCAGGTTCATCGTTTACAGACAAGCGAATAAACATGCTGGATTCAACATCTTCAAAATTTTTCATTTCACCTTTGAATTCTCTTAATGGATACCAGTTTGTTTGATCACTGCTTAGTTGATGGCAAGCACTTAACACGTCTCCAATAATTGCACTTGCTGTTGGTTCTGCTCCAGCTCCTGGTCCAGAAAATACAAGCTGATTTATATTATCCCCTTCAACAACGACTGCATTCAAGGCACCTCTTATTGCTGCGAGAGGATGTTTTGTATCAATTAATACAGGGTGAACTCTTGCGTTGAGTCCGTTTTTGTTATCTATTTGTGCAACTAACTTGATTGTTTTACCAAGTCGTGCAGCCCATTCAAAATCTTCTTTTGTTATGCCTGAAATACCATCAGTAAATAGATCTTCAGAGGTTGGAGATGTTCCAAAACAAAGTAAAGATAAAATAACTGCTTTGTATTTTGCATCTAAACCTTCAACGTCATTTGTAGGATCAGGCTCTGCGTATCCAAGTTCTTGAGCAGTAGACAAAGCATCATCATATGTGCTTCCTTCTTCCATTGATGTAAGCATATAATTACTTGTTCCATTAATAATCCCTGATACTTTTGTTAATTCCTCTCCTCGAAGACTTTCAATAATTGGTTTAAGTACAGGTATACCTGCAGCGACTGCTGCCTCAAAATATAAACAAGCATTATTTTCTTTTGCAGTATTAATTAGATCAGATCCAGAATCGGCAATGATATCTTTATTTGCTGTTATTACTGCTTTACCATTTTGCAAGAGTGACTTTATGTAATCTTTACCGGGATCAATACCTCCAAGAACTTCTATAACAAGATCAATTGAATCATCATTTAAAATGTCATCAAAATTGTCAGTGAGAATATCATCTGATATTTCTCTTTTTTTACTTTTATCTTTTACTAAAACTCTTTTTACATTTAATCCAACTATTCCTTTATCTAAGTTCATGAGGCGTGAGATAACAGCTGAACCAATATTGCCAGCACCCATAACAGCTACATTAAATGTTTTATTTTCCATATTTAGTAAGGATAAATGTTATTCAGATTGAAACAACAGTTTTTTATTCATCACCATCAGCGATTCCATCTGTGTCAGCATCTGAGCTTGCATTTGGGTCTAAAGGAAATGCATCTAAAGAGTCTAATACCCCATCACCATCATCATCTATGTCTGATGAATTATCGATACCGTCTCCATCTGTATCAACAGCAGTTAGTTTCCATCTTCTCATAAATTCATCTTCAAACATTACTATTCCTACTTCAGGGTTCACCCAAAAATTTAGTATCTGTAAAGACCGGTGAAATGAACTTGATGCACCAATACTAACTTGTGAATGAGTAATTTTGTATGCATCGTATGCACCGTGAGGTGTAACAACTAACTCTTGATTTACATAATTTGTAAAATTCCAAGTATCGTAATAAGTAGTGCCAAAAGTGGATGTATTTTCATATCTTGAAGAACAATCTGATTCATTATATTCACCTGTCTTCATGTAATGGTCAATGAATAGACAAGGATTTTCAAATTCTCTTTCAATAGAGCCGTCACTTGGTGTTGAACCGGCAAATATCTTTTCCCAACCAACAGTCTTTATAAAGTAATTACCATTGTTTATATAAAATAATATTCCAAATTTGTGGTTAACATCGCCTGTATTAAATGGATTCACATAATTCATATCACAATTTTGTGTATCACACCAGTAAAAAGTTTCGTATGTAGTTCCACCATCCTCAATATCTGAGCCTTTTTCGACATACATTGTTTTTGTTGCAGAAGTAGTTTCAGAAATTGATTCTGTAAAGCTATATGATGATGAACCACCATCAATTAATGGAAAATATGCTTTTGATTTTATTGAATAACTTCCGATGTCAACGCCATAATTTGTAGATGGCCCAAATCTGTCATATTCATGTGCATATTCTTGCATTACTCTCGAAGCATCAGATTGATCATTTACTCCAGCACTTTGTGTGCCTTGTGTTCCATCATTTTGATAGTGGAAAGGAATGCCAAGATCATTTACTTCTGGAAATCCAGCACATGTTAAATCTGGATTTGAATAAATTCCACAAAAAGCCATTCCATACCCTACGAGAGTTGAGAAAGGTTGGTCGCCTGTCTGATTATAAGCATGTGCATAATCGGTAATTCCATCTCCTGTTGATCCAGGATTCGAACTTTGCTCTCTTGAATGTGCTATCCCCAAAGCATGTCCTAACTCATGTGGAAAGAGCTTGTTATTATATCTGTAATCCAAGCTTGTAGCTTTGAAAACATTTCTCCTGTCTTTTGTTGTATCTCTATATAAATATGAAGAACTTCCCTCTCCAGGAAGGAGTGCACCTACAATATCAGCACCTTTTTTAACTTTAGTTTTGTGGACTTCTTGATCATATTGTAAAAAGTTTAAAATATTGCTACTTACGTCTGAGTAAGTCACATTCCAAGAATGGATATCCAAAACATTCATTTCCAAGTTAGTTATCTGACTATTCGTAAAAATCTCATTTTGATTTGTCTCTAACTGACCCTGAGCAAAAGAAAGCAATTCACTGGTAGTATCGTAATCGCTTGGTGCAGATCCAATTGTGTCATTGTGGTAAACAAGTAAAAGATCTATGGAAAATTTTTCTGATATATCTGTCACGTTAACTGTAAAATTTTTGCAAGATATTCCCAAACTGTCAGTCACATTTGCTGTTGCTGAATAACTTGTCTTTTGCTCATAGTCAGCATTTGTATTTAAAGTTATTACTCCGTTTGAATCAACCGACATAAGTCTTGAATCACTTCCAGTAATTGAGTAAGACAATGTGCCTGATCCCGTTGCTGAAATGGTATCAATAGATTTTTGATTTTCATTTATTGTTATTGGAGTAGTTAAATTAGTAATTGTTGGACCATTGCTACAGCTATCCTCAGAAGAATTTCCTGATCCAGTTCCACCAGTTCCAGGTGTTATTCCTGGGATGGGTTTTTCTATAAAATCAAAACCACTATTTTTTAATTGTTTATGTTCATCGCAGTCTCTATATGTAGTCCATTCACCTGCTGCATTCCATAAAGTTCCAACTTCTCCATGCCACATCTTTCCACCATCATCACAATCAATTTTCTCACTTACTGTTTCCGTGATAATTTCATCAACCTCTGTGA
>CACNFT010000005.1 GCA_902619825.1 uncultured Candidatus Actinomarina sp. | reverse complement strand
GGATTCATAATTACTTAAGAATGTTGTGGGGTAAAAAGATTCTTGAATGGACGCCCAATCCACAAATTGCTCTTTCTTATTTAATTGATTTAAATGATCGTTTTGCCATAGATGGAAGAGATCCAAATTCATATTCAGGAGTATTTTGGATACTAGGTAGATACGACAGAGCTTGGGGTCCAGAAAGACCAATTTATGGAAAAATAAGATATATGACTTCAAAATCTACTGCAACAAAGTTTAATTTAAAGCCATATCTAGAAAAATGGTCAAATGAATCAGTTATTTAATTACTATTTTTCTAAAATAAAGTTACAAAAATTTTTAAAAAATTTTTAAATCATTTTAATTATTTCACAAGAATGGTACATTTGTGATGTGAACGTTTCACAATAAATAAAAAAAGGAGTACTTCTAAATGGAAGAACTAACATATCGTCTCTTCATGGTAGCAACCGTGGGAATGCTCGCAGGAACAGTATTTCTACTTGCATCATCTAGAGAGGTAAAACCAGAAAACAGACGTGGTGTCTATATTTCAGCACTTGTCTGTGGTATTGCATGGTATCACTATCAAAAGATGGGAGCATCTTGGGAAAGTGGATCATATGATACTGGGTTAAGATACGTTGACTGGGTCTTAACTGTTCCTTTGATGTTCGTAGAAGTCCTAGCAGTTACAAGAAAAGGTGCCGCATACAATGAGGCAGTCCGTAACTGGGGAATTGCAGCAACAGTAATGATTGGTGCAGGATACTACGGAGAAACATCTGCAGCAGGAAGCAATGAATATTGGACTGGATTCGTAATTGCTATGGCAACTTACGTCTGGTTAATGAGAAATCTTCAAGCTGAAGGTGAAGGTCTTAAAGGTGATGAAGCAGCAGCTTTTGAAAACATTAAGAACCTAATCCTTGTAGGTTGGATAATTTATCCTTTGGGATACATTGCACCTGTAGTTGGAGACTTCGATGCTATTAGAGAAGTCCTTTACACAATCGCTGACATAATTAACAAAGTTGGTCTTGGTGTATTGGTACTACAAATGGCTCGAGTCAAGTCAGGAGAAAAAGTTTCATAACTTTTTCGAATAAAATTTTAATGATAGGCGACAAATGTCGCCTATCATTTTTTGTAGGGTAAAATCTCAATATGGATCTCATAATTTTATTTAATACTTTTTTTGGATTCCTTACATTTATTGCTTGGTTTTCTACAGTTGGAATTCTTTATCTATACTTTACAAAGAAAACTTTTAGCAAATTGATTACAGATCAGTTCTTGAACTTTGCTATCTCCGTTGCTGTTTTTTCTTCTATCGGAAGTATTGTTTATTCGGAGGTTGTTGGTTTTATTCCTTGTCGATTTTGTTGGTATCAAAGATATTTGATGTATCCAGTAGCAATAGCTCTAGTTATTTCATTATTCAAAAGGCCCTTTTTCCGAGTAGGGTATATCAGCATTATTGGTGTAGTTATAAGTGCATATCATATATTCCTTCAAAATGGGGGTGGAGGCGGAGGAACATGTGCGGTTGATGTGCCATGTGATATGAAGTATGTTGATATTTTTGGCTTTATAAGTATTCCAGTAATGGCAGGCACTGGTTTTTTAACGATATTTGTGGCTTTGTTGTATTATGATTTTGCGAGGAAGGAATTAGTTGAATAAAAATTTCATTATTGCTGGGGTGGTTGTTCTAGTTTTAGGACTCGCAATCGCTATTGGTGTTACATTAAGCTCAGAGCCAGTTGCTGCTGGACTACCTGAAGGTGAGATTACTATCTCAGGTGAGCCACTTCCTGAATTTGCTGGACAAAATGATTTAGATATCGTTGCAGGTTTGCCAGCTCCTACATTTTCAGCACCTAATGAAAATTCGGAAATAATTAGCTTAGAAAAAAATGGTAATGCAAAAGCTCTTCTTTTTCTTGCCCATTGGTGTGGATATTGCCAAAAAGAACTTCCAATTGTACAAAACTTAATAAACACAGTTGGTGTACCAAATGGGGTAGAAGTTATTGCTGTTGCAACAGCTATTGATCGTGGAAGAGAGAATTATCCTCCCCAAAAATGGTTAGCTGATGAAGGATGGAGTGAACTACAGCTTTATGATCTTGAAAGAGAAATTGGTGCAGCTTACGGTCTTAATGCATTTCCTTATTGGGTATTTTTAGATAAAGATTTAAACGTTGTAGCAAGACAAACTGGAAATATTCCTGAAAATATCGTCCTTGCTCAATTAGTTCAATTAGCGAATCAGTAAACTATTTCGTAAAAACTGCTAAATAAACAAAACCAAACATGCCAAACCTCGTAATATCAAGACTTAAATATTCATTTTTACTTAGGTGAATTTCAGGTTGGGGATAAAAATCAAGTGATTTATATAAGAATCTATATTCTTTGAAATTTATAGTTATAAGACCGATTAAGTGTAACAGAATAAAAGTTCCAATTTTATGTAAAATTTTAAGTATAGAATTTTTTGGTCTTGTCATATCTAGCAATATAAATTTACCACCAGGTTTAATCACACGATAAATTTCATTCATTGCTTTTTCAGTTTCGGAAATATTTCTCCAAACAAAACAACATAAAACATTATCAAATGAATTTTCATTAAATGGTAAATCCTCACCTTTCCCTACAATTTTTCTATCGAATTTATTTAATGAAAGCATCTGTTCATCAGGATCAAGTGCTGTAACATCAAAACTATTAAGGTCTTCATATGAGGCGCCAGTTCCACTACCTAAGTCAAGTACACTTCCTGGGTTTAGGTTTTTAGCAGCTTGACTTCTCCATGATTTGTCAAAACCTAATGTAGTAAGTGTATTGATAAGGTCGTAGTATTTATGAATATTTGAAAAATTTGCTGGTTTGTTCAATTAGATGAAATAAGCAACAGCCAATAGTATTCCTGTTAAAAAATGAATTCCAATAGTTGATACATTTACAAGAAGGAGTTCATAAGGAACTTTTTGTCGATCTGCTTCAGGATCGTTCCATTTAACCATCCAATCATCGGCCATTTTGAATGCTTTCCAAACTAATCCTAAAGGAAGCAATGCTATGAATGCATAAACTGTTCCAAAATCAGTGAAGAAACTTAAAATTCCAATCAAAGCTACAGATGCAAAAGCCTCAATCATAAATTGTTTGTAAAGAGATAATGGTTTTTCTAACCTCATCCAGCCATCATTAACAGCTGTACGAACAACCCAAGTGTTCTTTCCAACAGCTGCATCAGAAGGGGCGTCTTGGAATTGATTTATCCAAACGATAAGCATTACTAATAACGCAATTGGTATAGATGCAATTAGGGCTTCAGCCCAGTTCCAAAGGGTCAAATCATTATTATGTATTGGTGCAGTAAGAACATAATGTGCACCCATTACCATTACAGGCCCAAAACCTAAAGCTATTGCGATTTCTCCAAAACCCTTATACCCAAGTCTTATGGGGTCACCCGTGTAGCCAAGCGCTAAAAAGGTTCCTATTATTCCAGTCCAAAGAATTGGTGTGTTTCCAAAAACAAAACCACTAATTTGTTGGTTTATATATAAACCAATACCAACAGTTCCAATAATACTCACCAATGCAGTTAGAAGTACTTGTCCAGGTGTCATTAAACCAACCTGAATTACCCTGCTTCCTCCATTAAAAGGACTTGCGACTTTGTTTATCTCATCAGCATTTGAAGTATGATCAAAATAATCATTTGATGCATTAGTAGCTATCTGTGCAAGACAAGCACCACCTAATACAAGCCAAAACATGTTCCATGACCACGTACTGTTTAAATTTTCTGATTTTAGATCACTCCATGCCACTGATGCACCAATTAGTATTGGTGCAATAGTAGCTGTTAGAAAGGGGGCTCTAACAGTACGTAGCCACAGACCAACTCTTTTTAACGCTAGTTTAAAAGCGAACTTCACAGCCGAAGTTCTATTAGCTGGATATGTTTTCCACTCAAATTGCTCTTCCTGATAAAAGTCAACGTATTTTACAGTTGTTGGTTTGATTCGGTAATAACCAACAACATCATTTTTCTTTAAAAATTCATCTTCCATATATTCTTTAAAAGCTTCGGTAGTTGAGAGAACCATTTCATAAGCTTTTTCTTTTTCATCCTCATCTTTGATTTTGTAACATTCTCCATCTATCTGTAAACCCCTAATCCCTTCTTGTCCTTTTGGCCATATGACAACATGAACTCTTGGATTTAGACGGATTTGTTCAGCTTTTCTAGTTGGATTAAATGTGAAGAATACAAGGTCTTCTCCATCACGAGCATAGAAAACTGAAGCACCAGATGAGTTTCCACCAACACTTGTAGCTATAAACATTCTGTCAGCAGAATCTAAAACATCCTCAATTTTTTTATCTAATACATCGTTCATTAAATTGAACTTTAATATGCTTGTGAAATAATGCACAAAGTCCTTAGTGTTTATTTCTTTTGCATTTATTATTAAAAAGTATGTTTGATATCTTTAAAACCGCTGAATTTAAAAGAGCTCTCACGTTTTATGTTCAGGAAGTAAAAAATAATCGTAAACACTTTTTAATTTCAATGTCGTCCGCGGTGATTTGGTGTTTCCTTGTTGTGTTACATCCATATCTAATAAAAAGAATTGTCGATGATGGTATTGTTGCTAGTAATCGTCAAATAATTGTTGTCTTCATTTCTTTTCTAATAGTTATTGGTTACATAAGAGCAGCTTCAATAGGCATAAGAAGATACTTTAGTATGTCTGTTTCATTTAATGTCGAAGCAGAGATTCGAAATAGCATCTTTGGTCATATGCAAAAACTTGCATTTAAATATCACGATAAAATGCCAACAGGTGAATTAATGGCTAGGGCATCAAGCGATGCATCACAAGTAAGGCTCGCTTTTGCAATTGCACCATTAGCAACAGCTAACGTTTTTCTTCTTCTAATACTTAGCATTACCCTTGTGTCGATAAGTTTTACCCTGGGAGTTATAGTTCTACTATCGATTCCGCTAGTTCTTTGGCTAGCTGGTATTTTTGCATCAAAGGCAATGGAAATCTCGTTGAGGGTAAAAGAGGCCGAAGCAGAGATGACCACTGAAGTTGAGGAACAATTAGGTGGTATTAGAGTTGTAAAAGCTTTCGGAAATGAAAATGAAGCATCAGAAAAAGTAGAAAGCTCAATAGGAAAAATTTATGATACCTCTATAGATTTTTTACATCTAAGAACAAGATTTGTTCCTATGTTTGAACTGATACCAATGATTATCACTTTGGTTGTCCTTTTGCTTGGAGGTTACCTAGCATTAAATGATTTAATCACGTTAGGCGACTTTATAGCTTTCACTCAATACGTCATATTATTAATTTGGCCACTCAGAATAACAGCGTGGTTCTTGTCTGAAATTCCTTCAAGTGTTTCAGCAGGAAATCGAATCTTACAGTTGTTGGACGAACAACCTACAATTTTTGATAATGAAATGCTAGAGTCTTTTCCCGACAATGGAAATGGAAGTATTGAATTTGAAAATGTAAATTTTAGTTATGGCAATGAAAATATTTTTAGAGATCTTAGTTTTAAAGTTGGTGGTCAAAAAACAATTGCTATTGTTGGTGCAACCGGATCAGGAAAGTCAACACTAGCATATTTACTTCCAAGACTATATGACATCGATTCAGGAAATATAAAAATCGATGGAGTAGATATTGCAAATATTAAATTAGAAGAGCTAAGGAGTAATGTCAGTTTAGCTTTTGAGGAAAGTTTCTTATTTTCAAATTCAGCCAAAGATAATATTGCAATTGGTTCAATTGAGGCCTCTCAAGAGAAAGTTGAAGAAGCTGCAATAATTGCAAAAGCACACGAGTTTATATCACAATTACCAGAGACATATGAAACTAAAGTCGGTGAACGGGGCTATGGATTATCTGGTGGACAGCGTCAAAGAATTGCACTTGCACGTGCAATTGTAAGAAATCCAAAAATATTAATACTCGATGATGCTCTTTCTGCGGTTGATGCCTCAACCGAAGAAGAGATTAGAAATGAATTAAAGAATGTCATGAACAAAATGACAACTTTAATTATTACTAATAGGGTTCCGACTATTGAATTATGCGATGAGGTTTTATTTATAGAGGACGGAAAGATTAAAGCTCAAGGAAAACATGAAGACATTCTTGAGGATGTATCTTCGTATAGAAATTTATTCTTGGAAGAACAGAAAGTGCAAAATTAAGTTGAAAGATAAAACTTTTTCAAGATCTATGAAATTGGTTCCAGAGGTAATCAACAAATTTTTTATTAGCTCATTCATTGCTCTATTAGCAACAGGATTAAGAATGGTGGGACCAAATCTAATATCAAATGGAATAGATGACGGCGTATTAAAATCTGACTACAACTATGTTCTTCAACAATCTTTATTTTATTTTATTACATTAATTCTTCTGTATTTTGTCACTAGTCAGGCGTTGCTTTCAATAGGTATGGTAGGAGAGACCTATGTCCGTAGAGTGAGAGAAAAATTATTTAGACATATGTCTTCACTTGATATTAACTATTTCGAAAAAAATAAAACAGGTGTATTGGTTGCTCGACTAACTTCAGATATGCAGAGTTTAAATGAATTTGCGAGAGAAGGCGCAAGTAGTGTGATAACAGCGTTGTTAACAATATTTGGTGCTGTTGTTGCTGTCTTTTTGGTAGATGTTCAGCTATCCATACTTGCTTTTGTAATCATGCCGATATTGGCAATAGCAACTAAAATTTTCAGAAACTATGCTGACACAACTTATTGGGAGGTAAGAGAGTGGATAGGACAAGTGCTATCCTCTCTTCAGGAAGGCATTTCTGGTGTCAGAGTGATTCAAGCATATACCGATGAAGATACTCAAATAAAAAGATTTAAAAAAGTCAATAAAGAACATTTCAAAGCAAACATGAGATCAGCAAGAAACATTGCAGTTTATTTTCCATTTTTGGAATTTACAAGAGTGTCATCGATAGCAACAGTCTTATGGTTTGGCTCTCAGAGAATATCTGAAGGAACTCTTTCCGTTGGAGAATTGGTTGCACTTCTATTTTATTTGAACTATTTTTTTGATCCTCTCATCCAATTGTCATTTAATTACGATACATTGAGATCAGCGGGCTCCTCAATGAAGAAAGTTTTCTCAATTCTTGATGAAAAGCCTAATTTGAGCAAAAAAGGTGAAGAGTTTCCCGATAATGATTTAGAGCAGACAGTTGAATTTGATAATGTATTTTTTTCATATGGAAGAGAAAATGTATTGCATGGAGTTTCATTTTCAATAAATAAAGGAGACAAGATTGCTATTGTCGGAGAAACAGGAGCGGGTAAAAGCACTATTGCAAAATTAATTCTAAGATTTTATCTTCCTACAAATGGCAGTATGAAATATTTTGGTGTCGATTCTAACGATGTTGATGAAGATTGGGTTAGAGAAAATGTTGCATTTGTTCCACAAGAAAGCTTCTTGTTTAGAGGAACAATTCGGGAAAATCTCATGTATTCAAAACCTGATTTTGAATCTTTGGAAGAGGAATTATCTTCTATAGGTGTTCTTGATTGGTTTGATAGATATGAAAACAAGCTTGATCAAGAGGTTGGAGAAAGAGGCGGAAATATTTCAGCTGGGGAAAGACAATTTGTAGCTCTTTTAAGAGCTGTATTAGCAAAACGAAAAATTATTGTTTTTGACGAGGCAACAGCCAACTTAGACATTGAATCTGAGTCGTCAATTTTAGATGCAACCGAAAAGCTTTTGGCTTTTCAAACTTCCATAGTTATTGCTCACAGACTTGAAACAGTGCTTAATGCTGAAAAAATAATGGTGATGGAAAATGGAAATTTAATTGGTTTTGACAGCCACAACAATCTGTTAAAAAATAATCAGACCTACAAAGACCTTTTTTCTGCTTGGAACTTAGTTAACGATCTTTAATTCTTTTATTAGCCAACTCACAATACTCTTTATTTATTTCGTAACCGATATACTTTCTATTTGAGTTTAAAGCAGCCAAAGCTGTTGTTCCACTTCCCATAAATGGATCAAGTATTAATTCATCCTTGTAAGAAAATAAATTTATAAATCTATCAACTAGTTCCTCAGGAAAAGGTGCTGGATGGCCAATTTTTTTTGCCTTAGCTGGGAGAATGTTCCATATTGAAAGTGTTGAATCCATAAATTCTTCTTTATCAATTGTAGATACACCTTCCTTATTTCTATTAAATGATTCTTTTGAAAATACCAAACAGTATTCATGAAGATCTCTAATCACTGGATTTGAAGCAGATAACCAACTGCCCCAAGCAAAGTTTGCATTAGCACCTTTAGATTTTTGCCATATTATTTCACCCCTCATAATGAATCCTAATTTAGTCAACATGTCCGTAAATTGATCTGAGAAAGGTATATATGGCTTTCTTCCTAGGTTTGCTACATTAACAACTAAACGACCTCCTGATTCTGTAACTCTGTAAACTTCTTGAAAACACGATTCCATTAACTTCCAATATTTTTTGTCATCAAGATCAAGATCACTTAACTTGCCAACGTTGTATGGAGGAGAAGTAACGGTTAAAGAGACACAATTATCAACTAACTCACTCATATGTTGGGCGCTTTTATTAAATATTTTATTTTTTAACTTTGATACATTGTTTTCTGACTGTGTTACAAAGTTAGTCTCAGTTTGAAATTTTGAAACAAATCCTTTTCTTGAACCTGATCCATCTTTATAAACTGATTCTTTTGACATGATCTATTACGTTATTTCCTTAAAACCAAATTCTATTTCTTCTTTACTTTCTAACTCCAAGATCTCCTCAGTTAAATTTTCATAATTTTTATGTTGTAAATAAGCTAAGTTACTAATTTCTAATATTTCATCGGTTGGTGCACTTTCTGAAACCCATAAAATTCTTTTTAGGGTACTTTCTTTGATAGCATCTAGAAATACATTTCTAAGATCTGATTTGATATCTTCAAAAAATACGCCACAAAATGCACCATGTGAAGCTGTTGAGATGTGAGTATCATCTAAAATATCTCCTATTGCTTTTTTTCCAGGAATAGATTTATTATATGTATCTTCTAATTGATCAGATAAAAATACCCTCAAATCACCATTTTGCAAAGATAGTTTTTCAACAATTTCTTTTTCAGAACTATTTGATGGATTTACACATATAACAGGCATCAATTAAAGTTTAATTAATAATATGAGAAATCTATATTCATTGCTCTTATTATTGAAACGAGACTTAACTAGAATTAGATTATGACTGACGTAGATATAGATATTGGTAAATACTCTTTGGGGTGGTCTGACCCTGAAAAGAATGTTTTTAAACCTGAAAAAGGATTGAATGAAGACATTATTAGAAAAATGTCTGAAATTAAAGAAGAGCCAGAATGGATGCTCGATTTTAGATTAAAAGCATATAAAAGATTTCTTGATAAACCTATGCCTGAATGGGTAGCTAAAGATAAACTAAATAAATTAGATTTCGATGATATCTATTACTACATCAAACCAACTGAAAATCAGGCAGATTCATGGGATGAAGTACCTGAAGAGATCAAACAAACCTATGAAAAATTAGGTATTCCTGAAGCAGAAAGAAGTTACCTTGCAGGAGTTACAGCACAATACGAAAGTGAAGTTGTTTATCACAAAAATCGTGAAGATCTTGAGAAATTAGGTGTTCTATTTTGTGACATGGACACTGCTGTCAGAGAATATCCTGAACTTGTTAAAGAATATTTTGGAACAGTTATTCCTCCTGGAGACAATAAATTTGCAGCATTAAATTCTGCAGTATGGTCTGGTGGATCTTTTATTTATGTACCAAAAGGCGTTCATGTTGAAGATCCTCTGCAGGCATATTTCAGAATCAATGCTGAGAATATGGGCCAATTTGAAAGAACCTTAATTCTTGTTGATGAGGGAGCATCAGTTCATTATATAGAGGGATGTTCAGCACCTGTTTACACAACAGATTCATTGCACTCAGCAGTGGTTGAAATTGTAGTAAAGGCATCTGGTACTTGCAGATATACAACAATCCAAAACTGGTCAAATGATGTTTATAACTTAGTGACAAAAAGAGCACAAGCATATGGCAATGCAACAATGGAATGGATCGATGCAAACCTTGGTTCAGGATTAACAGTAAAATATCCATCTGTTTACTTGATGGAGCCAGGAGCTCATGGTGAGGTTTTGTCAGTCGCATTTGCAAATAGTGGCCAACATCAGGACACAGGTGCAAAGATGGTACATCTTGCTCCTGATACTACTTCCTTGATTACTTCAAAATCTATTTCAAAAGGCGGTGGAAGAGGAGCCTATAGAGGTTTAGTTAGAGTAGAGGACGGTTCTGAAACAGCAAAAAGTTTTGTAAGATGTGATGCACTGATTTTAGATGATGAATCAAGATCAGATACATATCCTTATATGGAGATTGAAGAATCTTCAGCAGAAATTGGCCATGAAGCAACAGTTTCAAAAGTTGGTGAAGATCAGCTTTTTTACTTGATGAGTCGCGGGCTTTCCGAAGAAGAGGCAACTTCAATGATCGTTGCGGGCTTTGTCGAAGAATTTACAAAAACACTTCCAATGGAATATGCAATGGAATTTAACAAATTAATCGAACTCAATATGATTGAGGCCGGTGCCGTAGGTTAATTGCATAGGAAGTAATTTGAACACAAAATTAGTCGAAAAAAATCTTGGAAAAATAACATCTAAAGATTTTCCTGATATATCTGTAAAAAATGAAGACTGGAAATACACAGGAAAAAATGTGTATTCAGTCAATGAATTTGAAATTGGTAAACCTGTAAATATTGAAAAAGATGAAACATTTAACATTGATTCAAATTGTCACGAATTTGTTGTTAACGTTGAAGAAGAAAAAATAGAAGTCACAGACATTGCAAATATAAAGAAACCAATCATCGACGAATCAATTAAAAGACCATTAGATAAATTTTTAGTTGAACAATTTGAGAAATTAACTGGTGGATTTCAACTTAATGTTAAAGATGACTTTAGTCAGTACTATTCAATTAATTTTCAAAATGAGGAAACAGCAGTCCCATATCTAGGTGTAAATGTAGCAAAAAATAAATCAGGTAAACTCCTATTAAATTTTGGTGATTTGGTAAATGGCAATATATTTCCTGCAATAGAATTATTTCTAGAACAGAATGCAACTCTAGAATTGATTATCAATGTAACATCAAAAAATGACATAAGTATTGTCAATAATCTTTACGCCAAACTTTTAAATGATGCAAATCTATCTGTTCATATGGTCAGTACTGGTTGTTTGTTTTCTAGATCAAGATTAGATATTGATTTATATGGCAATGGTTCTGGATTTGAAATTGATGGTGTATATTTTGGAGAGAATGCTCAGATACATGACACAAGAGTATTTGTTAATCACCTAGGCAAAAGCACAACATCAAATATGATTACCAAAGGTGTATTAGGTGATGAAAGTTCTTCTATATTTACAGGTACTATACATATTGCTGAGGGAGCTGTTAAAACAGAATCTCAGCAAGAAAATAGAAACATAATTCTAACTGAAAAAGCATCAGCGCAATCTGTTCCAAACTTAGAGATTCTTTGTGATGACGTTATTTGTGGACATGGTTCATCAGTTGGGCCAATTGATGAAACTCTATATCACTATGTTATGTCTAGAGGCATAAATAAAGAAGATGCTGAAAAATTATTAATTAAAGGTTTCTTTAATGAAGTAATCAATGAGGATGCTTGGGAAATTATTCATGATGAAGTTGCAGATACTTTAGCTAAAAAGTATGAAAATATCTTAGGAAGAAAATCAGATGAAAGTTAAAACCATAAACACATCAGAAGTAAATGAAAATTCTGTAAGAGTTGTAAGTATTGATGATAAAGACATAGCAATTTTTAATGTTGAGGGTGAATACTTTGCCATAGACGATATGTGTTCCCACGCAGAAGCATCACTTGCTGAAGGAGAAGTATTTGATTGTAAAATTGAATGTCCATTGCACGGTGCAGAATTTGATTTAAAAACAGGAGAGGCTGTAACTTTACCTGCAACTAAACCAGTTGCTACATATAAAATTACTGTCGAAGATGAAGTTATTTGTTTAGAAATGGAAGACAATGCTTAAAATAGAAAACCTAAAAGCCTCAATTGGTGATGTTGAAATTCTAAAGGGGATAGATTTAGAGATAAGCAGTGGAGAACTCCATGCAGTCATGGGACCAAATGGTTCAGGAAAATCAACTCTTTGTCATGTACTTATGGGTAATACTGATTATGAAAAAGAAGGTAAGGTGACACTTAATGGAGATGACGTATTATCAATTCCACAGTTTGAAAGAGCAGAAAAAGGAATTTTTCAATCATTTCAATATCCCGTAGGTTTACCAGGTGTTACGTTAAAAGAATTTACAGAATCGTTCTTAGAAAATGTAGATGAAGATGAGCTAATTGAAACATCTAAAAGATTTAACTTAGAAGAATTCTTAGATCGTGATGTAAACGTTGATCTATCTGGTGGGGAGAAAAAAAGATCAGAATTATTTCAATTATCATTGATGAAGCCATCTTTAGCCCTTCTTGATGAAATAGACTCAGGTTTAGATATTGATGCAATTAAATCTGTTGCATCTTTGATTAACGAAAATAGAGATGAAAAAACATCCTATATATTAGTTACTCACTACAGCAGAATACTGAAATATCTTGATGTTGATAAAGTCCACATTGTTGTTAACGGTAAAATCGTTAAATCAGGTTCAGATGAATTGATTGAAGAAGTCGATTCTGGTGGATACACTCAATATCAGGAAGAAAATTGAATAAAAAAGAAACAAGAATAGAAAAAGACTCAATGGGTGAATTTGAAGTACCTATTGATGCTATGTATGGTGCTTCAACTGCAAGAGCAATTGAAAATTTTCCAATTTCAGAACTTAAGTTCTCTCGATCATTTATAAGAGCACTTGGTGAAATTAAAAAAGCTTGTGCTGTAGTAAATCAAGATAATAAATTATTAGGTAAAAAAATAGCAACTGCAATTATTGATGGTGCTGAAGAGGTAATCTCAGGTAATCATGACAAAGATTTTGCTGTTGATATTTTCCAAACAGGATCAGGCACTTCTACAAATATGAATGCAAATGAAATCATTGCAAAAATAGCATCTGATAAAACTGGTGAATCAATACATCCAAACGACCATGTAAATATGAGTCAATCATCAAATGATATTATTCCAACAGCTACAAATGTTGCTGCTGTAATAGATGTTACTGAAGGGCTCATCCCTGAATTAGATAATCTTATTTCATTACTTAATGAAAAGGCAAAACAGTGGGAGAAAGTCTATAAAAATGGAAGGACTCATCTAATGGATGCAACACCTGTTAGTTTAGGCCAAGAATTTTCTGGATATGCTGACCTCATTAATGAAAGAATGGGGGACATTAAAGCTTCTTTAGATAATGTTCAGAAATTAGCAATTGGGGGTACCGCCGTTGGTACTGGAATAAATGCTCCTGATAATTTTGGGGCCGATGTTGCAAGCGAACTTCAGTCATCAATTGGTATACCTTTTAAAGAAGTTGAAAATCATTTCACAAGACAAGGATCAAGAGAAGAAGTGGTTCATTTATCAAGTGCTTTGAAGGCACTTGCAGTATCGCTCTTTAAAATTGCAAATGATATTAGATGGATGGGTAGTGGACCAGTGTCTGGATTAGGAGATTTGAAGATCCCTGCTTTGCAACCAGGATCATCAATAATGCCAGGAAAAGTAAATCCTGTAATTCCTGAAATGATGATGCAGGTATCAGCTCAAGTTATTGGAAACGATACAACTATTACGTTTTCATCAGCGAATGGAAATTTTGAGCTCAACACAATGCTTCCTGTAATGGCTCACAATCTACTTGAAAGTATTGCTTTACTCACTACTGGAGTGAGTGTGTTTGGGGAAAAACTAATTAAAGACTTAGAAGCAAACACTGAAAAGCTAAATGAAGATACTCAAAAAAACTCAATCCTAGTTACAGCACTTGTACCAAAGCTTGGGTATGATGTTGCTGCTGAAGTAGCTAAAGAAGCTATGGAAAGTGGATTAACAATTAAAGATGTATTGCTTAGCAAGGAATTAATGTCAGAGGGTGATATTGATGATCTTTTGGATATTGAGAAGCTTATCTAGTGATTAATAAAATCGCTATTGCCTCTGATCATGCAGGTTTTGAATTAAAACAATTATTAATAGAATCTTTATCTTCTGATCTTGAAATTGAGGACTTAGGAACTGATAGTTTGGAACCTTGTGATTTTCCTGATTATGCAACGAAAGTATCCGAATTCGTTTTGGATAATGAAGACACAAAGGGAGTTTTAATCTGTGGGACAGGTGTTGGCATGTCTATTGCAGCAAATAAAGTAAAAGGTATAAGAGCTTCTAATGTCACTAATGTAAAAACCGCTATTCAATCTGTTGAGCATAATGATGTAAATGTTCTATGTCTCGGTTCGGAAAATCTTGATATTGAGGCTGCAAAAGAAATAACTGAGTCATTTTTAAATTCCTCTTTTTTAAATGAGGAAAGATACATAAATAGAATTAATAAACTTAGCTAATTAAGGTATAAATTTGTTTTTACCTTCAAAAACCTTTGTCCCATTTATATAGCTATAGTATTTTCTACATTCACAAGCTAAATATTCTATATCTATTGGATTAAAACCACGTTTTGCTTCAGGCCAGTATGTTTTTTGAAGTTCAATCATTTTTTCACCAACTTCTTGGTGGGAACTTAAACCAAGATGATTTTGTAATCTATCCAGATAAGCAACAGCACCTATTCCTGTAGGAACCTCACTTTCAATTGGAATAATATCGGGTCTAAACCAAGCAATATCAATCACTGCCATGAAAATTGGAAAATCATTTTGCATCTGAAATTCTTTATTTATGTTGTTGGTTGCAGTAATTACACTTTTGTTTGATGATTTAAGAATGTTTAATAAAGAACCTTGTATCTCGTAAAATAATTTAGTTGCAGCATCAATTCTTGAGTATTGTTTACCTTTCCATGTAACTGGTTCAACCGGATATGCAGTTTCATTACACCATGGATCAATACTTTCTAATTTATTTTTTAAGTTTTCAGGATTATTTAAATCATCGGGCGTTAAAGTATCTAAAACTTCTTGCCTATTGCACCACCTTGCAAAAAATACAGCGTTAATAAGTTTTGATGGCTCTTCATTTAAATTATCCGCAAAAATAATAATTGATTTACTAACTCGATCATCTTCTCTAAAGACATTCAAGAACCTTCCATTTTGAAAAATTTCATCTGCACTCCATGGAAAATCTTCACCATTTTCTCGTGAAATTCTTATCTTTTCTCGTTCTTTACAGAAATCAAAAAAGCTTTTTACTGGATCTTCTATTTCAAGACCATCTAAAGCTGAGGCATACTTATTTTCTATCATCTTTATATTGATAACTGCCAAATAGCTTTAACCCAGTCATCTTGAATTTCATTCCTAGCGAATACAACAATACCTAATGCTCCGTCTTCATAGACTTCTCTCATAGAAGTACCAGTTGTATAAACATCATCACAAATTAGTAGTGGATCTGTATCATTATTTGAACAGTAAGGTTTTAATGCTTTTTCAAACGGTATGCCGCCACGTGGAATACCTTTGACATCTCTAAAAGTCATTTTCTCACTAACTATTTTTGCTAATGCTTCGTAGTCATTTTCATCTAGTGCATCACATTCCACTTTCCATGTAAGTGGTAAGCCAGCATGAGAGATGAAATCTTCTTTAATAAATAAATTCATATTAACTTCCTTAATTTTAGTGGATTGAAACAAACAGTACCCAAACTAATATGATCGGCACCAATATTTTTGTAGTACTCTATATCTTTTAGAGAATCAATACCTCCACCTGCAATAACTTCAATATCAGGATAAGAATCTTTAATGTGTTTAACAAACTTTGAAGTATATGGGATTAACTCTTTACCACTTAGTCCTCCTTTATCTATTGGTAATGTATTGCATGCATGAATCTGTTTGAATCTAAATTTGTTGATGTACTCATCCAATTCCTGAAAAGTAGTAAGTGGCGAAATTTTTCCTATGTACCAGTTTCTTGTATCTGGCTCAAAATCTTCAATTCCATCAATGTAATGTGCGTCTATATTTGGACATGACATATTGACTTCAATATTGAAATCATTTGGTATTCTCTCCGCAAATAATCTCCAGTCATCTTTTTCTATTCCTGCAATTGAAAAGACTTCACCAGTCTTATGTTTAGGAAGCCCAATTGTTAAACCAGGATTTCTTAAACCAATTTTGTTAACCCATCCACGTTTTGTATATCGTAAAGTTTTAACTATTTGAACAATTCGACCTGTTCTTTTTTCAACAGTCCAACTACCAGATACGGAAATAGTATTTTTAGTCTTTATGTAGTTTCCAAAAGGTGCTGCAATAAATTTATTCATACTTCTAATTCATTTATTACCATTGCAGGATTATTTTTAATTGATCGTCCCATAACAATATATTTTGCTCCAAGCTCGATAGCCTTTTTAGGAGTAGTTATGTTTTTTTGATCTCCATGTAAATCATTTTCTAATCTAATGCCTGGTGTAACAATTAGATCAAATAAATTTGCTGTATTAGCAATTTCAGATGCTGGACAAATAACGCCTTCTAAATTTGAGTCTTTAGCTATTTGAAACTCATCTTTAACAATCTTGCTTGTATTTGAATCAACTGATTTACTTGTTAAAGCACTACTGACTCCAAGAAGATTTAAATCTTTACTTTTTTTATCCACAGCTTCTGATAATGCTTCTTTCCCAGATGATATATGTAAAGTTAAATAGTCTGCTCCAATATTTGAAACTGAAGCAGCCGCTTCACCTACAGTGTTTGGGATGTCATGTAGTTTTAAATCTAAGAAAACAACCCACCCATCATTCTTAAGTTGTTCAATACATGAAGGGCCTTCAGAAGTAAAAAGTTCTAATCCAACTTTTACCCCATAAATATGATCCTTTAAGATATCTAATTGTTCTTTAAATTCTTTTAGGGACTTACCATCCAGTGCAAAGAAAATTGGTTTAACTGACATCTTGTATGACCTCCAGATCATCTAACACTAAGTTCTGATTTAAAAAAGCTTCAATAAATGCATCAGCTTCTCTTACAGACGAAACAACCGCCACTCCAGTTTCATGTGATAAACGTCTAATTTTCCAACCATCTGACAATTCATTTGCATATGTTGGTGTATTGATTACTAAAGAAACTAATTTATCTTCAATTATTGTTAACGAAGTTTGTCCTAAGTCATCAGCTTTACCAACTATTACTGAATCAATACCATTAGTTTCAAGAAATTTTCCTGTTCCTTCAGTTGAGTAAAGTGTGAAGCCAAGTTCAAGATATTTATTGACTGTCTGAATAAAATTTGGCTTTTCGCTGTCACTTAAAGTTACAAATATCCCTTTCTCTTTATTATTAATTTCTACACCTGCAGCTGCATATGCTTTATTTAATGCAGTACCAAACTCTTTTCCAACTCCTAATACTTCACCAGTTGCTTTCATTTCCGGTCCTAACATAGTGTCTTCAGCTGGAAATCTAGACCATGGAAATATAGCCTTTTTAATTGCAACTTTATTTGATGAACTACTCAAGTATTTAGTCTTATTTCTAACTTCATCAATTGAATAACCAAGCATTAATAATGTTCCAGCTTTAATAATTTGATTGCCGGTTACTTTTGCAACAAATGGCATCGTTCTTGATGCTCTAGGATTCGCCTCTAATATAAATAATTCTTCATCTTTAATGGCAAATTGTATATTTAGAAGTCCCTTTACATTTAGACCTAAAGCAAGCTTTTTACTTTTTTCCTCTACCTCTTTCAACATTTCCTCATTAACACTATAAGGTGGAATGACCGCTGTAGAATCACCACTATGTACTCCAGCAGGCTCAAGATGTTCTAAAATTCCTGCAATATAAACTTCTTTTCCATCAGAAATTAAATCAACATCAATTTCAATAGTGTCCGTTAAAAACTGATCAACCAAAAGGGGACCAGATTTAAATGGATTACCATCTTCATCTGCACTCGCTAATATATCCAAATAATTTTCAAGTTCTTCATCACTTTGAACAACTCTCATGGCTCTTCCACCTAATACATAACTTGGCCGTAACAAGACTGGAAAACCTATTTCTTTTACAGCTTCAACTAACTCATTCTCATTTTTTGCGATTTTAGACTCTGGTTGTCGAATATTCTGATCTAAACATAGTTTTTGAAATAGATCTCTATCTTCTGTTTTGTCAATTACATCTAATGATGATCCAGCAATATTAAAACCTTCTTTGGATATATTTTTTGCAAGTTTTAATGGAGTTTGACCTCCAAGTTGAATTATTACCGAATCAGGCTTTTCTCTATTTAGTACAGATTTTACTTCTCTCCATGTAAGAGGCTCAAAATATAGTTTATCTGCAGTATCGTAGTCTGTAGAAACCGTTTCCGGATTTGAGTTTATCATTATTGCTTCAAATCCATTTTCTTTTAATGAACTGATTCCATGAACACAGCAATAATCAAACTCAATTCCTTGGCCAATTCTATTTGGACCCGATCCAATAACTACAACCTTCTTCTTGTCAGTTGTTGTATCGTCGTTACTTACACCATTTGTTGAATATAAGTAAGGCGTTTTGGACTCGAACTCTGCAGAACATGTATCAACTAACTTATAAACTCTATTATTTTCTAATTCATTTTTAGACTCTTTATTATCAAGATCTTCTTCCGTCCATCCAAGCATTTTCAGAACAGAGGATGGAGTATTTTCAGGGTTAACATTAAAACTTTTTTCAATTTCTTGTAAAAACCATATATCTACAGAGGATATTTTTGCTATGTCTTCAAGTGGCCAGTTTCTTCTAATCGCTTCAAGGATCGCAAATATTCTTCTAGGTCTAGGTGTTCTGATTTCATCTTGTAGAATTTCTTTTGGCATTCCTATAAACCTATTGTCTATATTTCTTATTCCTGATTTACCAATTTCGAGTGACCTAATGGCTTTAGTTAAGCTTTCTGTAAAAGTAGAAGCTATTGACATAACTTCACCCACACTCTGCATTGATGTGCCTAATATGTCATCTGTTGATGGAAATTTTGGAAAATCAAATCTAGGAATTTTAACCACAACATAATCTTGGACGGGTTCAAAACTAGCCGGTGTTGTTCCAGTTATGTCATTTTCAAGTTCAGTTAAGTTGTAACCTACTGCCAAAAGGGCAGCAAACTTGGCAATAGGAAATCCAGTTGCTTTTGAAGCTAGAGCAGACGACCTTGAGACCCTAGGATTCATCTCAATTATTCTTCTATCTCCATTTTCAGGGTTTATAGCAAATTGAACATTGCTACCACCAGTTGCTATTCCAATAGTGTCCAAACAAAGTAGTGCCTCATCCCTCATAGTTTGATATTCTTTATCAGATAATGTTTGAATAGGAGCAACTGTTATTGAGTCTCCAGTATGGACACCCATGGGATCAAAATTTTCTATTCCGCAAACAATTACACCATTACCATCACTATCTCTCATTACTTCAAGTTCGAATTCTTTCCATCCATATATTGATTCTTCGATTAAGACTTCCTGAGTAGGAGAAGCATTAAACGCGTCAGATAATTTTGATTTAAAGTCTTCTTCATTATTCACTACACTTGTTCCACCACCACCAAGAATAAATGATGGTCTTAGCATTAATGGAAAACCAATTTCTTTACTAGCGCTTATTCCCTCATCAAAAGATTTAGCATAAGTTGCCTTAAGTGTTTTAATACCAACTCCATCCATAGCTTCTTTAAATTTCCATCTGTTTTCTGCAATCTCAATAGCATTGGCCGAGGCTCCAAGAAGTTCCACATTATTTTCTTTTAAAACACCACTTTTTTCTAATTCAATCGATAAGTTAAGTGCAGTTTGTCCTCCTAATGTTGGTAAAACAGCATCAGGCTTTTCTATTTCGATTATTTTTTTTAGGTAGTTGTGAGTTAAAGGCTCGATGTATGTGGCATGTGCCATTTCTGGATCTGTCATAATAGTTGCTGGATTTGAATTAACTAGAATTACACGAAATCCTTCTTTTTTAAGTGCTTTAGCTGCTTGAGATCCTGAATAATCAAACTCGCAAGCTTGACCTATAACAATTGGTCCCGAACCAATTATCAAAATACTCTTAATTTCTTTATTTTTTGGCATAGTTATTCTCAATCATTTCAAAAAAAGGATTAAAAATTTGTAATCCATCAGTTGTACCAGGTCCTGATTCTGGATGAAATTGAACTGAGTACGCCATGGAATCCCAAAGACTAATTCCTTCATTTGTTCCATCATTTAAATTCCTTGCAAAGACACTAATGTTTCCATAATTTTCATGCTCAAACCCATCTTCAAACTCCTCAATAGAGAAACCATGGTTCTGTGCGGTTATTAGTGCTTTTTTTATTCCCTCTATTTCAACTGGGTGATTTGAACCATGATGACCAAATTGCATTTTTTTAACTTTAAGACCACAAGCCAAAGCAAGTATTTGATGACCAAGACAAATTCCAAATATTGGAAGTTTTCCTATAAGGTTTTGAACGGTATCTATTACTGTAAGCAATGATCTTGGGTCACCTGGTCCGTTCGAAATTAAAAGACCTTTTAAATTCATTTTTAAAATCTCATTTGATGTCGTAGAGGGGGAGATCATTACAACTTTGTAATCATGGTCTTCAAGCACTTTTATAATGCTTCTTTTAGCTCCAAGATCTATAATTCCAATCTTTCCTTCAGTTGGAGTGTTTTCATTATTCTGGTTTCCTGCAGTCATTGCTGAACTGTCACCAAGAATATTTTTTGCTTTTGATAAAATTTCCTTTAAATCTCTTGTATCGACATCTATACCAAGTGCAAACATACTCGAACCGTTGTCTCTTAGATATTTTGTTATATTTCTTACATCAAATCCACCACTGTATGGAATCTCATATTCTTTCAACCATGACGTTATTGATTTCTCAGATCTCCATGAAGATGGAGTGTTTGTAAAAGAATTTCCAATTGCTGCTTCAATTTTTGGTTTATTGGATTCAAAATCATTTTTTGACATACCGTAATTTCCTATATGTGAGGAAGTAAAAGTTACAATCTGATTTATATATGATGGATCACTTAATATTTCGACAAACCCAGTCATCGCTGTATTGAAAATAAGTTCTCCAGTTGTTGGCTCAAATATTTCAGTTGTCCAACCTAGAAATTCATCACCATTTTGATTCAACAGAATTGCTTTTTTATACACCTGAAAGAACCCTTACAATTTCTATATTTTCATTTTCAAATAATGAATTTTTGAATTTTGATTTTGTAATAAAAACTGACTTTGATTTCTTCCATGTATTTATCGTCTTGGGAATTTCGTAACCAAGTTCATTGAGTATTTTTGTAGGATTTACGACTAAAAATTTCAACATTTGATCTATATCAAAAATATTTGAACTATAAATCAAAGGAAAAGCTGATTCAAGACCAACAACGCCACGATTAGCATCCTTAAAAGGGACATTTTTAGTTTCTGCTTTATGAGGTGCGTGATCTGTAGCAATGACATCTATAATTTCAGACTGTAAGCCATCAACCAATCCCTCTCTGTCCTTTTCAGTTCTGAGGGGTGGGTACATCTTAAATAGTCCATTATTTGTGTCTAAATTTTCATTATTTAGAAGTATATGATGTGGTGTTACTTCCGCAGTGACAGGAAGACCCTCTTGTTTTGCTTTTTTTATCAGCTGAACACTTTCAAAAGTTGAAAGGTGCTGAGCATGGTATCTTGTTCCGTATTTTTCAGATAAACTTAAGTCTCTTTCAAGAACTTCCAACTCCTCATCATTATTTATTGGAATCAAGTCACTATCACTATTTGGTGGAGCAATATCACCAGGCTTGGAGTGACAACTTTTTTCACAATGTTGAAAGACTGCACCACCAAGTTTGCTAATTTGTTTAAATGCCTCATCAGCTAAATGATCATCAATTAAAGATTTTCCATCATCTGAAAAAATTGTGATACCGTTTTCAACGAATTCTTTATAATTAACAAGTTCTTTTCCTTCTAAATTTATGGTCAATGAGCCAACACGGTGTACCTTTGTTTTTAATTTTTTGTCTATTTCCTCTGCAATTCGTAGGTTTTTGATTGAGTCAATAGGTATTTCAGAATTTGGCATTGCGAGGATTGTTGAGAAACCACCATTAATTGCTGAATCATCGATATCGATGAAAGGAAATTTATTATTGTCAGGATATCTTGTATGGGTATGTAGATCGATAAATCCAGGAATTTCAATCATATTTCATCCCTTACATATTTGAAGGCTGTAACTCGTGAAGGTATTGCGTGTAAAAGCTGGTCTTTATATTTCATTTTGCTATCTTCAATAGCTTCTTTAGAAATCTCAATACCAATATTGATTGGCATTGGATGAAGAACAGCTAAATCACTTTGAGATTTACTTAAAACTTCATTTGTAAGTTGATAACTATTTATGTATTCGTCAAAGCTTAGTTCTTCATTGTCTTCTAATCTTTCTTTCTGTATTCTTAGAAGTTCTATTGCGTTAGAATTTTCAAATACTTCATCCCATGATTGATAAATTTCAAGGTCATTTTTATTGTCGGGTAATAGTTTTTTATCTGTAAAGACACCAACTTTGAATCCTAATATATTTAGGAGCTGTCTTCCAGATTCAAAAACTCTTGAATGTTTTACGTCCCCAACATAAGTTACAGGGGTACGTTTTTCATTGATTTTATTCAGGCTATATAGTGTAGATATATCTATCAATGCTTGAGTTGGATGAGATTTATTTCCAAAACCAGCACTTATAACACTGATGTTATTAAATTCTCGATAATCATCGATATTATTTTCTTTTGTCCTTAATACTAAAACTTCAATACCCATAGAAACATATGTCTCTATCTCATGTTTAAGAATTTCCCCTTTTTGTTTCGCCGATACTACATCTGAAGTTTCGAAAGTTTTAATTCCAAGTTTATCTGCTGCTATTGCAAAAGAAAGTCTCGTTCTTGTTGAAGGTTCGTCAAACTTTAATAGAGCTAAAGAGCCGAGATTTTCTAGTTTAACTTCAAGACTTCTAGTTTTGTCAATTAGATTTTCTAAATGATTTTTGTTTACATCTTGAAAATCTAAAAGATGTTTCATTTCTATGTAACCTCGACCTTGTCTTCGTTATCTATTTCTTTCAAAAAAACGGAAACATACTCATCTTGATTAGTTGGTATATTTTTACCTACAAATTTAGGGGTGATAGGTAATTCTCTATGTCCTCGGTCAATTAAACATAAAAGTGAAATAGATTTAGGTCGACCAGAGTACATTACAGCTTCAATAGATGCCCTTAATGTTCTGCCGGTATAAATAACGTCATCAATTAATATAACTTCTCTATCTTTTGGTGATATAGCAAGATTGTTCTTTTTTGGATTCTTATCTAAATCATCTCTGAACGGTAAGTAATCTACTTTTCCTATGTCGTGTTTAAAGTTTTCGCTCAATAAATTATTAGATATCCTTTGAGCTAGAAGATCTCCTCTTTTTGGTATGCCTAATAAGTATGGATTATCTGTGTTTGATTCAATGATTTCTTTACTGAGGCGGAATAGAATTTTATCTATTGTCATTTTATCCTTTCAATGCTCGCTGACATTGTTTAAAGCTATATATATATTACCAAACTTGTTGAATACGTTTGGTTAATTATCTATTTTCTCGAAAAAATGGAACTCCAATATTTCTAGGTGCTCCTGTCTTTCCTCCTTTATAGATTGTAAGAATAACTAAAACCAAAATCGTAATTACGTATGGAGTTATTTTTACTATGTAAGGACTTAATTCAAAACCATAAGTTTGTAATCTTGGAACCAAGGCTTCTAGAAATCCAAACAAAAGTGCACCCAAAGCAGTTCTATATGGCTTCCAACCCCCAAATATAACAAGTGCTAAAGCAATCCAGCCTCTTCCTGAAGTCATGTTATCAGTCCAATATGGAACATAACTTAGTGTGAGATAAACACCTGAAAGTCCTGCAAATGCACCTCCTACACAAGTTGCGATAAATTGTGTTTTTGCAACTTTTAAACCCATTGAATCTGATGATTTAGAGTCCTCCCCGACAGCTTCAAGCCTTCTACCAAACATTGTTCGTTTTAATACAAAGGATGTAGATATCATTAAAACAACAGCTAAATAAAAGATTATATTTTGGCTGATTAAGACCTCAATTATATTTGAAGGTTCTGTTATTGAGCTAACACTTTCTAATTTTGTAACAAGCTTTCTTCCGACGTAATTTTTCCCAAGTAATGATGAGAGGGCTAAACCTAAAATTGTAAGAATCAATCCTGAGACTGTTTGGTCTTGTTTTAAAACAACAGTAACAAGTGCATGTATTGATGCAAAGATAGAGGAAGACAAAACACCAACTAAAACTGCCAGGAATATATTTTCCGTATTAATTGCTGTCATGAAGCCAGTTACCGCACCAACTGAGATCATACCTTCTACTCCAAGGTTGAGTATTCCAGATTTTTCGGTAATTAATTCTCCCAATGCAGCAATGAATAACAAAGTTGCTGCTTGCAATGTTGCATTTAAAAGTCCAATAAGTTGAATATCAATCATTTTCTACTCTTTTTATTTGATAAGTAAAGAAAAATTGAATTATAAGTGCACCAAAAAGAGTTGAAGCCTGAATTATATCTGCAATATAAGTACTTACTCCAATTGTTTGTATTACAGATCCACCAATTGAGAGAGCACCAAATAAAGAACCAACTAAGAAAATTCCAAGTGGTCTCATGCCAGTAATTGCAGCAACAATTATTGCCGTATATCCAAAACCTTGCGAAATTCCAGTAGAGACTCTGTGTGTTTGGCTTAACAATTCGATAGCACCTGCAAGTCCAGCAAAACCTCCACCAATCAACATGGCAATAAAAGCTTTTTGTTTTGCATTAATTCCTGCATAAATAGCAGTCATTGCAGACCCACCAGCAATTCTCATTTCAAAACCAAATACAGATTTATTTTTGAGATAATGAGCTACGAAAGTAAAAAGTATACATATTAAAAATCCAAAACTAAGCTTCCCAATTACTGTCGGTAAAAATACTTCCTCACCGACATATGCTGCAGCTGGAAAATTTAAAGACTTAGGATCTTTCCATGGACCATTAATAAGAAAAATTGTCACACCAAAAACTATATAGTTTGTTAATAGTGTCGTAATTATTTCATTTACGCCAAAAACTACTTTTGTTATTGCTGGTATCAATATGCAAACTGATCCACCAACAAAACCAGCAAGGAGCAAAACGAGAATATGAAATGAGGGGTTATTAAATTGAGTATTTATGTAAATAAAATTTACTGCAATGGCCCCTAAGAAAATTTGGCCTTCTGCACCAATATTCCATAACTTGACAGAATTAATAATAGAAATTCCCAGACCAGCAAGTATAAGTGGAATCGCTTTATTTAAAGATGAGCTTAAGCTATTAACACTTCCCACAGAGAGTCTTAACATTAATGAAAAAGTATCTATTGGATTTTTGTCCTGTATAAGTAATATTATCGAACCAATAATTATGGCAATTATAAATCCTATTAAAAAAGAGTAAAAAGTTGATAGTTCATTTACTGTTTGTCTTTTAAAAAGTTTAAAGTTATTCAATTACACCTGCCATTGCAAGACCAACATTATTAATATCTGCATTGTCAATGTCGAATGATTTTACAATTTTTCCTTCATACATAACATGTAGACGATTGCTTAATTTAAATAATTCATCAAGATCCTCTGAAATCAACAAAATAGCTGAGCCCTTATCTCTTTGGTCAACGAGCAAGGTATGAATAGCTTCTACAGCATTTACATCAAGACCTCTCGTTGGTTGCGAAGCAATAATTACTTCTGGATTACTGACCAACTCTCTTCCCATCAATAACTTCTGCATATTTCCACCTGATAAAGTTGATATTTCCGCCTTCGAATCTGGAGCTTTAATTGAAAATTTTTTAATTAAACTTTCAAGATAAGTTTCAGTTTTAGATCTAGAGAGATGTGGACCCAGTCTTGTTTTGAAATAATCTCTAACTATTGAATTGTCTAAAACAGAGACACCTGGTGCTAATCCTACACCAAGCCTATTTTCAGGAATGTAAGACAAATTAAGTTTTTTTCGAGACTTAACTCCTTTTCTTGAAACATCTTTATTATTAATGAATATTTTTCCAGAATAATCAATCTCAACACCACTAATAATATTTGCAAGTTCTACTTGTCCATTTCCAGATACTCCTGCAATGCCAAGAATTTCGCCAGCTTTTATTTCTAAACTAATATCTTCTAAAATCTTATAATTACTTACTCTATCGATATATTCGATTGACTCTACGCTTAATTTTGTATCTCCAGTCTTATTTGATTTGTCGATAATTGATTTTTGCATACTTCCCATCATTAATTCAACAAGATCATCGTCAGTAACATCTACCGTTGAAAGATCTTCAGCAACCATTTTTCCATTTTTCATTACAAAAACTTTTTCTGTAAAATCTCTGATTTCTCTAAGTTTATGAGAAATCAATACAATGGTTTTTTCATCTTCATCTGACAATCTTTCTAGAGAAATCCTTAGTTGGTCTGTTTCTTGAGGTGTCAAAACAGCAGTAGGTTCATCTAAAAGCATAATGTTGCTGTTTTTAAAAATTAATTTCATTATTTCAATTTTTTGCTTTTCTCCAACTGAAAGTTGTACAATTTTCTTTTCAGGATTTACAGATAAAGAAAATATTTCAGAATATTTGTCATATGCTTCTTTGAAATTGTCTTGATAAATATTTGCTTTTGAAAGTGTTAAGTTGTCTTGAATACTAAAACTTTCTATAAGTCTGAATTCTTGGTGTACCATTCCAATTCCAAGTTCTGATGCAGACTCAGGATCAAGACTTTTTTGTTTAATATCATTAATATATATACTTCCTTTTTCAGGCTGATAGATTCCCGAAAGTATATTCATTAATGATGATTTACCCGCACCATTTTCCCCAAGTAAGCCATGAATTTTTCCTTTTTGCAGATAGAAGTTTACATCCTCAAGTGCTTTCACATTTCCAAAAGATTTTGAAATATTTTTTGCTTCGAGAATATATTTTTTCATTTAGTAATGGTAGTAAAAACACTCCAGCATTAAAGCTGGAGTGTTTTAAAAATAATTGTTACGGGCTAACTGTACCAATAACGTTGTCGATGAACTCTTCCTCAACTATTGGAGGATCAAAATCACCTGCAATAATTTCATCTGTTCTTTGTGAAATTAAATCGGCAATGTCAGATGGAACATCAGAGCTTAAGTCATATAATGAGACAAGTCCAGTATCCATTCCACCCCAATAAGCACCACCTGCAAATTCACCATCGATAATTGAATTTACAACGTCAACATAATATGGTCCCCAGGCCCAAACTGGAGCTGTAACAAATGCGCCCGGTGCAGCTTCTTGACCGTATGCAGTGTTATATGAGATCCATTTTGCTCCATTTGCTTCTGCAACTACACCAGTTGAAGGTGAGTCTTGGTGTTGAGCTAATACATCCACACCTGTCTCAATTAGAGCATTTGCTGCCTGAGTTTCCTCTTCAGGTCCAAACCATGTGAATGTCCAAACAACCTCAACTGTAGCATCTGGATTTACTTCTTTTACACCAGTAGCAAAAGCATTGATTCCTCTAATAACCTCAGGAATAGGAAATGCAGCAACATAACCGATTTTGTTTGATTCTGTCATTGCTCCTGCAGCTAAACCAGATAGGTATCTTGGTTGATACATTTTTCCAAAATAGTTTCCAAAGTTACTGTCATTACTTAAGTAGCCTGAACAATGAAGGAATATTACGTCTGGATATTCCTCTGCCATTTCTGCCATAGCATCAATGTAACCAAAGGTTGTTCCAAAAATAATATTGTAACCTTGTTCAATATAAGCTTCTGCAACTGTTCTGAACTCAGTAGCATCCTCAGGAATTAGCTCTGTGTAAGCTGTTTCGATTCCAGTTTCATCTACTAAGAATTGTCGACCCACATCATGTGCTTGTGACCATCCACCATCGTCAGCTGGTCCTACATACACAAATGCAGCTTTGTAATCATCTACGTCTGCGGCTCCAC
Source organism: uncultured Candidatus Actinomarina sp. (assembly GCA_902619825.1). Classification (GTDB taxonomy): domain Bacteria; phylum Actinomycetota; class Acidimicrobiia; order Actinomarinales; family Actinomarinaceae; genus Actinomarina. Next base: position 44,575 of record CACNFT010000005.1, on the reverse strand, counting down.
CGCAGGCCATAGTAAGAATACTGATAATAATTAGGCCTACTGCCCAACTTTTGCGCATCCTTACCTCCTTTTCATAATTTTCATTATAGACATTGGCTTCAGTACATTATTCTTTTAGGAATCATTTTTTTATGAAAGAAACAAGATTTATGATTTAAATTTTTGATAGAATTAGCACTTACAATTATGGAAAAATTATTTTACTCTTGGGATGAACAACTAAAAGATACAAACGAAATTTGTGAACTTATTGAGAAAGATGATTTTGTTCCAGATGTAATTGTTGGTATTAGTCGTGGAGGGTTAATACCCGGAGTTATGATTTCTCATAAATTAAATATTCCATTTAAGCCAGTACATGCATCAACAAGAGATTTTCCACATTGGGAAAATTACTTACCCAAGTCTAAAGATGAAAAAGTTCTTATTGTTGATGATATTTGTGACAGCGGTGAAACCTTTGAAAGGCTTTCTGAATATATAAAAGAAAATATAAATCATGAATGTGATGTTAGATTTGTATCGCTCTGGTGGAACAATGAATGCGATTTTGAACCTCATTATTATATAAGGGATTTAGCAAAAGATACAGAAAATGTATGGGTGGATTTTCCACATGAATCTTGGTGGAAACAATAATCTAAGAAACTAGATTTTTAGCATACTCTTTAATTGTTTTGAGCATGCTGTAAGCTCCATTTCTACGAGCAGGACTTAAAATTACACCTAGCTCAAATTCTTCCATCAAATCAATTTCTGACGAAACAATATCTTCTGCTTTTTCATCAGAGTATATTGATGCAATTAAAGTAACCAATCCTTTTGCAATAAGAGCATCTGAATCACTATTAAAAAAAAGTTTTTCATCTTTTTCTTCAGGAACAAGCCAAACTTGGCTTTGACAACCATTTACTTTAAAGTTATCGAGTCGTAGTTCTAGAGGAAAAGAATCATTCTCTTTAGCTTTTTCAATTAAATATTGATATTTTTCCTGATCATTTGGGAAAATATCTAGTATTTTTTTGTATTCATCAACTTTTTCTCTTATAGACATTTTTATCTCAATATTTCGACACTAGATATTAGTGCTGACTTTAATGTGTCAATATCTTCTTTGTCGTTATAAATGTAGGCTGTTGATCTAATAGTTGCATCAATACCTAATTTTCTGTGAAATGGTTGAACACAATGATGACCTGCTCTTACAGCAACTCCATGTGTATCTAGCATTAACGAAAGGTCTGCTGCATGAACACCGTCAACATACATACCAAAAGTACATCCTGCAATATCTTGTTCGGCATGTATTACATTCACACCATCGATATCTAGTAAAACTTTTCTACCGTATTCACGCAATTCATCAGAATGTTTTTCAACCTCAGACATACCTAAATTTTCTAAATAATCTACAGCTGCTCCAAGGCCAATTGCCTCTACGTATGGGGGAGTTCCTGCTTCGAATTTATGAGGAACGGGTGCCCAAGTTGCTTTATCATAATGAACTTCTTCAATCATATCTCCACCTCCATAAACTGGATCAAGAGAATTCAATAATTCTTTCTTGCCCCAAACAACACCAATACCAGTAGGTCCAAGCATTTTATGTCCGGAGAATACTAAGAAATCAATTCCTAAATCCTGAACATCTACTTTTCTATGTGGTACTAATTGAGCACCATCAATAATTAGTAAAGCATCAGAATTTGATCTAACTAAATTATTTATTTCTTTAATATCAGGAAGCATTCCAGAAAGATTAGATTCACCAACAATTGAAACCACTTTTGTTTTTGATGAAAGCTTTGAAGATAAATCATCAAGATCTAGTGAAAAGTCATCATTTACTTTTACGTAATTAATGGTTAATTTGTATTTTTCTGCAACCATTTGCCAAGGGATAATATTTGCATGATGTTCAATCTCCGATAAGATAATCTCATCACCCTCACCCATAAATTTATTTGCTATTGAATTAGCTAAAAAATTAAGTGCTTCAGTTGTACCCTTAGTAAAAATTATCTCATCTGATTCAGATGCATTTAAGAAAGATTGAAGCTTATACCTAACTGATTCATATTCGCTGGTAGTTTCTGATGAAAGCACATAAGTTCCTCTGTGAACATTTGCATTATTAAATTTGTAAATATCATTCATCTTATCTATTACTGAGTTAGGTTTCTGTGAGGTTGCACCTGAGTCTAAGTAAGTTAATTTCTTTCCATTGATATCTCTTTCAAATATTGGAAAATCTTTTTTTATGTCTGAAAATTTGCTCATTGGTAAGATTCGTATCCTTCTTTCTCAAGTTTTTCAGATAATTCTACACCACCAGTTTCTACAATATTTCCATCCACAAATACATGAACATAGTCTGGTTTAACATATTCCAATAATCTCTGATAATGGGTAACGACTAAATAAGCGCGATCAGGAGTTCTTAAATTACTTATTCCTTCTCCTACGATTCTTAGACCATCAACATCAAGACCTGAATCAGTTTCATCTAAAATTGCAAGTTTAGGATTTAGTACTGCAAGTTGTAGAATCTCATTTCTTTTTCTCTCTCCGCCTGAAAAACCATCGTTTAAGTATCTATCAACAAAATCTGGTGAAAGACCTAAATCTTTCATTGCTTCAGCAACTTTTAATCTGAGCTCTACAGTTGTGTATTCAGTTTCTTCAATATTAGTAAGAGCAGTTTTGAGCATATTAACTATCGTCACTCCAGGTATTGACTCGGGATATTGAAAAGCAAGAAACATCCCTTTCTTTGCTCGATTGTCTACTGGTTCTTCAGTGACATCCTCTCCACTGAATGTAATTTTTCCATCTGTAATTTCATATACTGGGTTACCCATTAAAACATTAGCAAGAGTTGATTTTCCTGAGCCATTAGGTCCCATGATTGCATGAACTTCACCAGGGTTAATTTCTAGGTTCACTCCATTTATAATTGGAGTTGATTCCACAGATGCATGTAAATTTTCAATTTTTAACACATAACTATATTAATTCTATAAAAAAACAAACGACATTTGATTAGTCAAATTTGAAAACAAAATTAGAATAAGGGAATGCAATTCAGTCTTACAGAACTTCAAAATGAAATTAAAGAAAATGCTCAAAAGCTTCTTTCTGAAAAAGTTGATTTGCTTGAGTTAATTAAAAAAGTTGACGATAACACAAGAATTGACAATGAGTTATGGCAGCTGGTTAGTGAACAAGGTTGGTTGGGTTTAGATGTTCCTGAGGAAGATGGAGGATTAGGTTTTTCAAAAGTGGATTCATCCATACTCTCTGAAGTGTTTGGGTATTACATGCCGATAGTTCCCATTTTTAGTTCAGGTGTTGTATTCAAGCAACTACTTTTACACTCTCCTTCTGAACTAAAAAATAAAATTCTTCCCGAAATAGTTTCTGGCTCAAAGATTGGTTCATTTGGCATTTATGAAAATGACCGATATGAGATAAATGATGAAAATATTTCAACAGTAGCTGAAAATAATGACAATGGATACCTACTTAATGGCAAGAAAAGTTATGTGATGTTTGGAGATACTTCTGATTATTTTGCTATTCTTGCTAAATCTGAAGATGGATTCAAATTCATAATGGTAGATAAAGATAATCCTGGAGTAACAATTTCAGAAACAACATCCTTAGATCAAACAAGACCAATGGCTGAGATAATACTTGAGAATGTCGAGGTTGGTAATGAAAACTTTATGTTCGATATTAAAGAAGATGAAAATATATGGAATAAAGTAAAGCATATATCTATCTCTTTTCTTGCTATGGAGCAAGTTGGGGGAGCACAAGCTTGTTTAGATATGTCTACTCAATATGCAAAAGAAAGAATTCAATTTGGAAGACCAATTGGATCTTTCCAAGCAATACAACATATGTGCGCAGATATGCTTCTTCAAATCGAAAGTGCAAAATCTATTGCCTACAGTTCTGTAAGAGTTGACTCTGACGATATTGTTGAACTAGAAATGAGTTCTTCAATGGCAAAAGCTTATTGTTCAGATGTATTCAATAAAGTATCAGGAGATAACATACAAGTTCATGGTGGAATTGGGTTTACTTGGGAGCATCCCGCACATCTTTATTTTAAAAAAGCTAAATCTGATTCGCTTATTTTTGGAACTGCCAAATCTGCTCGAAATGATGTATCCAGACTTTTAAGTTTATAAATTGCCAAGACTTCCAAAATTCGAAAGTTACAGATTTATAGGATATAGAAAAAATATGAAAGTTTATGATTGTGATAATCCTGATCATTTTAAAGCATTAGAACAACTTGAAGAAGAAAAAGAACTTGTAAAAAATAATCAATTACAATCTTTTGCTCCGGACTCTTTAGAGGAAGCAAAGAATAGAAGTTTTAAACCTTTTAAGTAAGGCTCCAAGTATTCACTTCTGAAACTTTTTGTTTAATTTTCCCCTGTGACTCAATATATTTAAGGTGGGCCATGGTTTCTTGGAAAGCTAGACGAAGATTCATTGCATCAAGCGGTCTCGAAAATAATTTCTTCGTAACTTCCCATCCGGTTAGTTCACCATCTTTTAAAATATTAATTATTTTCTCAGACCTTTTTTCGTGGTGGAGAAGTATTTGCTCAACCCTATTTTGTGGATTATCTATCATCTCAAAATGACCAGGTGCAATTTTTGTATGTTCAAAGGACTTCATTTTATTTAGTGAGTCGACATAATGATTTAACATACTTGTTTCTTCATCATGAATAGGAATGAAAGGTGTAATTCTTGGAAGTATGTGATCACCAGAAAAGATAATTTTACTTGATGGGTCATAAATTGATATTTCTGAAATATCATGTCCGGGTGTAAAAATAACTTCTAGATTTCGACTTATATCTTTTATTTTTCCTTCTTTTAATAGAACATCGGGGGTGGTTAGCTTGCCAGTCGTAGATGGAGTTGTAATCGAGTTCAGATCTTCTACAAATTCTTTCGGAGCACCTTGTTTTTTTGCAAACTCACTAATTAATCTAAATCGATCAGTCCAATCATTATATTTGGGAATAAACTCTTCAGAATTTTCATAAAGTCCAAATTTCAATCCTTCTTCTCTCAAAACTCCAGAAAGACCGATGTGGTCTGAATGCATGTGTGTACCGATCAATAAATTTATATCTGAAAAATCAATGTTTAAGTTTTGTAGATTTATTTTTAGTTCATCAAAATACTCATCTCCATTAACTCCACAATCAATCATGATGAAGCCTTCATCATCCTCAATTAAATAAATATTTACAAAACCTGGAGGAGCCCATGGAAGTTTTAAAGGGAAATGTAATATGCCGTGACCAAGATTAAAGCTTTTCAATTTAGTTAGTCATCACCCAAACACCAAATGCAACAACAATAACTATCGCTGTAATCAGGGAAGCAATTATTAGATGTCTAGTTTGCATAAAAGTATTTTATCTTATTAATGAGTTATCTTGAGTTGGAGGATGTCATCTTTTAGGTTAGATTTAATAGTGAAAATAACTTTGATCACCATATTCAGGGAACCCCTAGATATGGTGTAGTTATTATCTCGATTTGATAGAAACCCTATCTTGAAAGAGGTAATTTGAAAAAAATAACAATTATTGGCGGGGGACCAGCTGGATACGCAGCTGCACTATACGCTCACAACTTTAATCTTGAAGTAACACTTATAGAGTCTGATGTCTTAGGTGGAACATGTCTAAACCGCGGTTGTATACCTGCAAAATATTGGCTCCATGTTGCAGAGTTAAACCATGAAATTTCAACATCAGAAAACTATGGAATAAATGTGGATGGGAAATCAATAGATTGGAATAAAACATCACTCAAAAGAATTGAAATAGTAGAAAAACTTGTATCTGGCATAAAAATGCTTTTAAAAAGTAAGAATGTAAATGTCATAGAAGGATGGGGCTCTATTGAAAATCAGTCTTCAGTTTTAGTACAAAAATCAGATGGAACCAGTGAAAAAATTGATTCCGATTTTATTATTCTTGCAACTGGATCTAAACCAAGAAATCTTCCAAATATTGAACCAGATGAAGACTTCATTATCACATCAGATACTGCACTGAACTGGGAAGAGCCGCCAAAAAAAGTTTGTATCGTTGGTGCTGGTGCGATTGGTTGTGAATTTGCAAGTCTGTTAAATGATCTTGAATCAGAAGTGACTGTTGTTGAATTAGCTAAAGAGATACTTCCTGGTTTGGACAAGAGAACATCAGGTGAACTAAGAAAGCAACTAACCAAGCGAGGAGTTGAGTTTAAGCTAAATACATCAATTGATGGAATAGATGATAAGACTGTTAATTTTTCAGATGGTGAAAAGAAAGAATTCGATACAGTATTAATTGCCGTTGGCAGAGCTCCATTAACTGAAAACATTGGATTAGATAACGTAAATATTGCTTCAGAAAATGGTTTTATAAATGTAGATTTAGACACCTTTGAAACATCTGTTGCTAATATTTTTGCACTTGGGGATATCGTGAACAATACACCTCAATTAGCTCATGCAGCTTTTGCCGAAGCAATATCCGCGATTACATACATTGCCTCTGGTGTAAAAAAGCCATTAGATTATAAAGCAATACCATATGTTGTTTATACAAGGCCAGAATTGGCAGAAATTGGACTTAATGCCGAAAAAGCTAAATTAGAAAATATAGAAATTGAACAATCTCAGCACAGCTTTGCTGGTGTAGGAAGAGCATTGATTACAGAGCAAAACCAAGGATTAGTAAAAGTTTATGCAGAAAAAGATGGGCCTATAGTAGGCGCGAGTGTTTGTGGACCTTCCGCTGGAGAAATGATACATGAAATAATGTATATGGTTGGATGGGAGGCTCTACCTGAAGAGGCAGCAGAATTTATTCATGCTCATCCAACATTAAGCGAGGCAGTAGGAGAATCATTACTTGGTTTGACTGGGAAAGGATTGCATTAGTGAAAGTAGAAAAAATAGTAAGAAAAGAACATTCATCAACTCTCTCAAGCGAACAACTTTGGGAAGTATATAAATCTATGAAAACACAAAGACTTCTTGAGGATCGTTTATTAAAAATGTACAAAGGTGGACAGTTAAGTGGTGCAGTTTATCCAGGAATTGGTCAGGAAGCTTCAATGGCAGGTATAGGGGCAGGAATGGCCAAACAAGATATATTTGGAGGAACTCATCGTGATTTAGGTGTCCAGCTCATGAAAGGTGTAACTTTAAAGGAAGTTGCACTTAACTTTTTTGGGAAAAAAGATGGTCCATCAAAAGGAAGAGATGGAAACAGTCACTTTGGGGTAGTTGATAAGGGAACTTTAATGGTTGTTTCCCCACTCCCTGATTCTGCACCTGTCGCAGTAGGTTGGGCATTAGCTTCTCAACAACAAGGAAGTGGCGTTGTAGCTGTTGCAAACTGCGGTGAAGGTGCAACTGCAACAGGAACTTGGCATGAAAGTGTAAATATGGCTGGCGTTTTAAACCTTCCAGTGGTTTTTACAGTTCAAAATAATCAATTTGCTTACTCTTCACCGAATGAGACTGAATTTGGAACTCCAAATGTTGCTGATAGAGGAGCAGGATACGGTATTCCATCTTTAATAATTGACGGTAATGATATTTATGATGTCATTGATACCATCCACGAAGCATGTGAAAATGCTCGGAACGGTCAAGGTCCAACATTAATTGAATTAGTCACATTTAGACATTATGGACACGCTGGACATGATCCAGCTGATTACGTTGAGGATGAAGTTAGAGATTTTTGGATGAAAAGAGATCCTATAGCTAGGTTTGAAGATTCATTAATTAATGAAGGACTATTTACAGAACAAGACTTTTTAGATTTAGGATCTAATTTAGAAGTTGAAATTAGAGATACCCTTGAGTGGGCAAAAAGCCAAGAAGATCCTGATCCTAATGATGAACTTAAAGATATGTTCGCTGTTCGAACAAAACCAACAATTGAAAATAATTTAAACAACTTAAAAACAATGAATTATATTGAAGCAATAAATAATGGTTTAGACGAACTCATGACTGATGATGAAGGTGTATTCATTATGGGTGAAGATGTTGGTGTGTTTGAGGGAGCATTTAAAGCGACAAAAGGATTATTTGATAAATTCGGACCATTTAGAGTTATTGATACTGCAATATCTGAAGGGGGTTTCACAGGTGCAGCAGTAGGTGCTGCATTAGCTGGGCAAAAACCAATTGTTGAATTACAATTTTATGATTTTGTTTATCCAGCACTTGATCAATTAACAACCGAAGCTGCAAAATATTATTGGAAAGCTGGAAAAGCAGTTCCAATGGTTGTAAGAGGACCAACTGGAGCAGGAACAAGATCTGGACCATTTCATTCAATTAGTCCTGAATCTTTATTAGCCCATCACCCTGGTATCAAAGTTGTTGCACCATCAAATCCTTATGATGCAAAAGGATTACTAGTTGCTGCAGTTAATGACCCCAATCCGGTCATGTATTTAGAGCATAAAAAACTATATAGAAAACCAGATCTCAAAATGGATGTACCAGTAGGACTGTATGAGGTTGAGATTGGTAAAGGAAAAATTGTTCGTGAAGGATCTGATGTAACCATAGTTACTTGGTCTGGTATGGTTTCAGTTGCACAAGAAGCTGCTGAAAAACTTGAAAAAGAAAATATCTCGGTCGAGATAGTCGATATAAGAACCATAGTTCCACTTGATGAAGAAATAATATTGAATTCTGTCGAGAAAACATCAAATATTTGCATTCTTCAAGAGGATGTTCCCTTTTCATCAGTTGCTTCAGAAATTTCATCACTTGTTGCTGAAAAAGGTTTTTGGAATCTTGATAACCCTATTAAAAAAGTTACATCACCAAATACCCATATTCCATTTGCCCCTGTTTTAGAGGATGCATTCATTCCAAGTGTTGAAAAAGTTATAAATGCTATAAAGGAATTACAATAAATATATGAGTGAACGCATAACTATGCCACAGCTTGGCGAAACTGTAACTGAGGGTACGATACTCCGATGGCTTGTAAATGTTGGAGATTCAATAAAAGAAGATGATCCAATATTAGAAATTTCTACAGATAAAGTTGATACTGAAGTTCCAAGTCCCTTTTCTGGAACAGTTTCTGCATTATTAGTCGAGGAGGGTGAAACTGTAGAAGTTGGTTCTCCATTACTTGAATTGGATGGAGAAGAGTCGTCAGAAGATGTTATAAATGATACCAATGATGTGGTTGAAGAGGTTGTAGAAGCTCCAACTGATCAAAATCCAGTTCAAGAAATTGAAGAAAATAAAGAAGTTGTAGAAAAAGATCAGCCAATAACTAAATTAAAAAATATTGGTAAAGTCTCACCAGTAGTCAGAAGGTTGGCATCAGAGAATAACATTGATTTAGAATCTGTACAGGGAACAGGTAAAGACGGCAGGGTTACAAGAAAAGATATTGATCATTTTATAAACAACGGATCTGGAAAAATTAGCAGTCAAACAAAACCCTCAATGACGCAATCAAAATCTGCTGAAATTGGTACTTCAGAGATTCCAAGGTTGAGGAAAAAAATTGCTGAAAATATGATTTTATCAAAACAAACATCTGCACATGTGATGACATCAGTAGAGGTAGATTTCGAAAATGTGGAAAACATAAGAAGCAAAGTAAAGAATAAATTTAAGGAAGAAAATAATTTTTCATTAACTTATTTGCCATTTATTGCAACAGCTGTTGTTAGTGCATTAAGAGAGCATTCAGTAGTAAATAGTTCATTTGATTTGGAAAAAGGAGTTCATACAGTTTATGAAAATATTGAACTAGGCATTGCAGTTGATATAAATCAAGAAGGGCTTCTTGTTGGAACTATCAGAGAAGCTGATTCCTATAATTTAAAAGGTACCGCAAGAAAAATATCTGAAATTTCAAAGCTATTGAGGGATGGAAAATATAATCTAGACGATGTAACAGGAAGTACCTTTACCATATCAAATAATGGATCATTCAACTCCTTTCTTACTTCACCGATTATAAATCAGCCGAATGTAGCAATACTCTCAACTGAGTCAGTTAAAAAACGACCAGTAGTTTTAGAGATGGATGATGGTTCCGACTCAATTGCAATTCGTCACGTTGGAATATTGAGTTTAACTTGGGATCATAGAGCTTTTGATGGGTCTACAGCTCTGATGTTTTTAAATTCAATTAAAAATAAGCTTGAAAATACAGATTGGTCTCAGGAAATATCTTGAGAGAATTAAACATTAGATGGTTAGGAAAATTACCTTATGGAGAAGCCTATATTCTTCAAAAAGGTCTTCATTCAGCTACTAGTCAAGAAAGTTCACCATTCGATTACTTACTTTTGTTAGAACATAATAATGTAGTGACAATTGGAAGATCAGGAGATATCAACAATTTACTAGTTTCAAAAAATATACTTAATGAAAATAATATTGAATTTTTTGAAACAGATAGAGGGGGAGATATAACCTTTCATGGCGATGGTCAATTAATTGGATATCCAATAATTAGATTAGATGATCCAAAAAAAGTAGTTCCTTTTGTGCGTAAAATTGAAAATGTAATTATTGATACACTTGCTGAACTATCAATAGAGGCTTTCTCAAAAACTGATGACACTGGAGTATGGACCAAAGAAGGAAAAATTGCTTCTATTGGAATAAAAGTCAGTAAATGGACAACACTTCACGGATTCTCATTAAACATAAGTGAAAATACAAAAGGGTTTGATTTTATAAATCCGTGTGGAAGCAGTGATGAACATGTAGTTTCTATCCAGCAATATGATGAGACAGTTTCATTTAAAGAAGTTACCGAAATAATTTCAAGAAAATTTGTTGAAATATTTAAATATGAGAAAGTAGATAAACAGTTTTCTCAATTTACCCCAAGACAATTAAAAAAGAAAAAGGAATTTCATATTGATCAACTGGTAAACAATGGTGTGTTCAATGCCTCTAAAAACTCCGTTCCAATTACTTTAAATTCATCAGTTAAAAGTGAACCAGAGAGACCGGAATGGATGAAAGTCAAAGCCAACCTTGGTAAAGATTACCTCTCACTAAAAAGTTTAATTAAAGAAAAACGGCTTAACACAGTTTGTGAAGAAGCATCATGTCCAAATATTTATGAGTGTTGGTCCATGGGTACTGCAACATTTATGATTATGGGTGATACCTGTACAAGAGCATGTGGATTTTGTGATGTAAATACAGGAAAACCATTTGATTTGGATATGGATGAACCTTATAGAGTCGCAGAAAGTGTAAAAATTATGGGCCTTACCCACGCTGTTATAACCTCTGTAAATAGAGATGATCTTGATGATGGAGGCTCTGCATTTTTTGCAAAAACCATTGATGAGGTCAGACTTAAAAACAATCAAACATCCATTGAGGTCTTAATTCCTGATTTTAAAGGTAGTAAAGAGGCGATAGATAATATCATAAATGCCAATCCTGAAGTATTGAATCATAATTTAGAAACTGTTCCACGCCTTCAAAGAGAAATAAGAACAGCCGCATCTTATGGTCGTTCTCTAGCTCTACTTCAATATGCTAAGGAATCTCATTTTCTCGGAAAGACCAAGACTGGTTTAATTGTTGGCATGGGTGAAGAATTTGAAGAGGTAATAGCAGTACTTAAGGATTTATCTCGTATCAATATAGATATTGTCACTATTGGACAGTATTTAAGACCTACACAAAGACATAGGTTAATTGATAGATATGTATCAGAAGAAGAATTTGAACAATATAAAACTATCGGCCAAGAGCTTGGTATCCCACATATTGAATCAGGACCTCTTGTAAGATCTTCATATCATGCAAAAGATTCCTTTGCCTCTGTTTGATATATAAATATACTTAGAGCAATGTTTGACGATGTAACAAAATCAATAAGAGTTCTTTCTGCTGCCGCTGTTGAAAGAGCAAACTCTGGACATCCTGGTATGCCACTAGGTATGGCGGATGTTGGAGTTGTTTTGTACAAAAACTTCTTAAAAGTATCGAATAAAAATCCAGACTGGATCAATCGGGATAGATTTGTTTTAAGCGCAGGACACGGTTCAATGCTTCTATATAGTCTTTTACACTTTAATGGATTCGATATATCTATAGATGAAATAAAGAATTTTAGACAATTAGGATCAAAAACTGCAGGACATCCAGAAAAAGATTTTGAAATTGGAATAGATACAACTACAGGACCACTCGGACAAGGATTTGCAAATGGCGTAGGCTTGGCAGTAGCTGAGAGATATCTAGCCTCTGTCTTTGGAGAGGATGTTGTAGACCATCATATTTACGGGATTGTTTCTGATGGTGATTTAATGGAGGGTATATCAACTGAGGCTGCAGAACTAGCTGGATTATGGGAACTCGGTAAACTAATTTACTTTTTTGATGACAACAACATTTCTATTGACGGAAATGTTACACAAGTGTCAGTCACTAACCAAAAACATAAATTTATTTCGATGGGATGGGATGTGCTCGAAATTGATGCACATAATGAAAATGAAATTATTGACGCAGTTGAATCTGCAAAAAGTGTTACCAATAAGCCAACATTGATTATTTCTAAATCAACAATCGGTAAATACGCTCCAAATAAAGAAAACACAAGTGGAGTTCATGGTTCTCCACTGGGTGAAAATGAATTCGAGCTTTTTTTAAAGAATATTGGGTTTTCGGGTGATCCATTTATTCATAATTCGCAAATTTATTCATATTTCTATGAAAAAAGAGAAAACGATAATTCAAAATTTGATGAATGGAAAGCTAACTTAGAATCGAAACTTCAATCTGACAAGAATTTTAGGCAATTGTGGAACCAGTTTAATAATTTTGAAACCTCAGCGGTTGAATTGGAATGGTCAAGCGATGAAGCTTCAAGGGTTGTCGGTGGCAAAATATTGAATGAATATGGTTTATCTAACAAATTTATTATTGGTGGATCTGCAGATTTAGCTGCTTCAACAAAACAAATAATAAGTGATAATACCTTCGGCTCAAATAATTTCGGAGGAAACAGTATTGAATTTGGAATTAGAGAACATGCAATGGGTGGAATTGTTAACGGTCTTGCATTACATAGTAATTTAATGCCATATGGATCAACTTTTTTAGTTTTCTCCGATTATATGAGGCCAAGTATGCGATTAGCATCTTTGATGAATGTTAATTCGTTATTTATATTCACTCATGATTCAATATATCTTGGAGAGGATGGACCAACACATCAGCCTATTGAACATTTAATGTCACTAAGACTGATACCTAATCTTGATGTTATCAGGCCATCAAACAGCATGGAATTAATTCATTCTTATAGATATGCATTAGAAAAAAGAGATAATCCTAAAGCAATAATTTTATCAAGACAGAACATGAAATTTTTTGATAATGATGTTAGCTATGAGGATTTTCTTACAGGTGCTTATGAATTTTTGCCTGGTAAAGATATTACTTTGGTTGCGACTGGTTCTGAACTCGAGCTTGCTGTTGCAATAAGTAAAAACTTAAAAGATTTATCTGTGCAGATAATAAGTGCTCCTATTCTTAACAAGACAAATAAAGAGAGGATAGAGTCCTTAAATCTCAATCAAAATATTTTTACACTTGAACTTGGAAGATCAACAGGTTGGGATTCATACATTGAAAATATTACAAAATCATTTTCAATTGATTCTTTCGGAGAATCAGCTCCAATTGAAGCGCTAACTGAAAGATTTAGCTTAAGTGCCAAAAAAATTAGTGATGAAATAAGAAGTTTATTGAATTAACAACCTGTATAAGCTTTCATTGCATTTTTGGTTCTTGTGCCTGCAACTCCATCAGGAATTAAATCAACTTTTCTTTGGAATGCTTTAATTGCTTCTCTCGTATAAGAACCCATTTCTCCATCAATGATTCCAGGATTAAATCCGTTATTTGCTAAAAATGTTTGAACTCCTGCAACGCTATCTAGTTTCGCACCAGTATTGTCCCTTGCTTTACAAACATTTCCTGATTCGCAACCAGTGTAAGCTTTCATTGCAGCTTTTGTTTTGTTACCGACAATTCCATCAGCAAATAAAGCATTTTTTTGTTGGAACTCTTTTATTGCGGCTTTTGTTTTTGGACCAGATTGTCCATCTACAGGTCCCGGATTAAATCCATTGTTTACAAGAAATTGTTGGACGTCTAGTACTGAATTGATAATGATTGCCGAGTTGTCTTTGGGAACACAAGAGTCATTTCCTGCATTTGGATTTGAAACAGCAGTTTCGGCTACATTTTCAACTTCGCCACCAGAAGGTTCCCAAGAGTTATTAAATGGAGAAGAATTAAACAAATCGCTTGAAACAAGAGACTTGCCAACAAGCTTGTCCATTATATAAGCGACTTCTCCAATTGAAATTTTTCTACTTGGACAAAATTTATCACTTAATGAACTACATGGAGGTATTACATCGTTTGCCGCTAAAGTATTTATTTCATTTGTCCATTTACTTGCACCCTCATCCGAGTATTTGTCAATAGAACCAGAAAGGTTTGTTGTTGCTCCGGCCTTTATTGATTTAACTAATAAACATGCAAACTCATCTCTAGCTACAGTTTCTTTAGGAAGAATTTCAAATGGACTTCCAAAACAAACTTGCATTCCGTAATACGGCAATCCATTTATTGCAGACTGATAAATGCTTTGATCATCATCACTATAAGCATTTGGAGAATCTTGAGACACTCCACCTACTACCGTAACTATTGCTGCTGCTTCTTCTCGAGTTAAAGTTTTGGCTTGGCAACCCGATGAATTTCCATCACATTCATTAATTAATCCTCCTTTAGCCATATAACTAAATCCTGCGAAGGAAGTTGCATACTGTGCTGTTTCACCAGATGAGAGATTTTCTGTGCCATCATTACTCGATGAAGCATTTGCTTGAACTGGTCCGACTTTTAAATTAGAAATATCTGAATTACTAGATGTTTTAAAATAATGAGATCTAAACCCTAGTTGAGATTTGATATTTCTCCCAGACTTCGTAACAGACTTAGGTGAACCATTTTTAAAACCTTTCATTGTTACTTCTAAAGCTGCTCCTGACTCAGCAGCTGAAGATACATAAATATCAGTTAAAGCATCAAAGCAAGGAGTATCTCCACATAAAATATTTTTTGAAAGTTGATAGGTATTAAAGTCGAATGACCAAGCTGCTTTTGCGTTACCAACTCTATTATCTATTGACCACGGATCATCTACAGTCTGAAGATATGGCCATGGCGTAGCTGAGCCAAATCCAACAACATTTGTATTTGTTTTTCCACCTGTAGATGATGAATAAAATGCCTGAATTACACTACTTCTTGTATAGGAACCATCATAGGTAATCACTTTTCCAGAGGTATTATTTACAGCTTGTACCCAATTGGGACCTGATATCTCTTTTAAGTAGCCATAGTAATATTGGCTTGAAGCTGTAGATCCAATATGACACCAGCAATATGCTTTTTGTTTTTCACTTAAGCCAGCATCAAGGTTTGTAGATGCTGATGGAATATTTTCATCAAGATAATGAAAGACTGCGTAACTTCTTCCTACCAAAGCCTGTGCTTCGAGAGCTTTTACATTCCAATTTGAAGGCATTTCCGCTAATCCGTATAGATATTTTTCTAGATTTACTGCTAATGCAACGTGAAAACCTGAAGAAACATTTTTATTTCTCAATTTTAAAATGCCATGCTTATGCTCTCTTGGTCCAACTCTAATTCTTCCTCCATCACTCCATTTCACACCAATGTTGCAACTTGCCCTTATTTTTGGTACCAATGGGTGTCCTGTCATATAACATTCATTACCATTGTTTATGATATTTATTGTTGCTCCACCACCAATTTTTAATGGACCCCAAATTGATTCGCAGGGACCATCACTTGATGCATCAGACTTAATCTTGCTCATCAGCTCATCATTGATTGATCCTGTTTGACCAAGACCAACTGAAGCTTGATAACTTCGAATAGCATCAGCAGTCCTATCTCCATAAGCACCATCGATTGGACCTGGTTCAAAACCCCTAGATGTAAGAAACAACTGAACACCTGCTGTGTTTGATAAACCATCCTGGCAGATCTGAAGGCTTGGAGGACTTGATGAAGGCAATGTAGTGAGTGATATATTTTTTGCATTTCTTGCTAAGCCAACCCACAAAGCATTGTTGTTAGACACAATATCTGGTGATGACAATGAAATATCACCTAAATTTTTTACATTTGTACCTTGAAAATAATACTTAACTACCTCGTCAGAATTACATGAACTACTATTACTGCAGAAACTTGCTCCAAGTTCGGTGAGGCCTTTAGTTCCATATTGACTAAGACCCACTCCATGACCCCAACCGCTGCCGGTAAATGTGAACGTAACAGCACTGTAACTTCTCATAGCTTGTTTAGTTGCAGGCCCAACAACACCATCAGCTGTAAGGCCTACAGAGGCTTGAAAAGTTTTTATGGCAGTAGTTGTTCGCCCTCCAGCAACTCCGTCAATTGGTCCTGGACTAAATCCATTACAGTTTAGGTATGTTTGTATATCCATTACAGAGTCAAGAGGAGCTACTGCATTATCTGCACAATAAAAATTAGTGTCATATTTTATATTTGTGAAAGAATATGCCTCAGATTGAATAGATAAAGAAAGAAAAAAAGCTCCAATAAAAATTAATATGGATTTTTTAATTAGGCCCCGTAACATTATTCTATTCTAACCTACCATTCATCATTTATTTGATTACAGACTCGTTTTCCACTTCTTGTACATTCCCATTCCTATAAAATATGTCAGAAATAAAGCAAATACAACGTAAGTAACTGGAAATAGTTCTCCAGCATAATCAGGATAGAGATTTGGTGATAAAAAAGTTATAGACGTGAATAAAATCAAGCCAATTAATTTATTTAAATCATATCCATATAAAGCAATAAAGCTCAATATTGAATAGATTGACAAAGAAACAAAGAAATTTGTATCAAAATATAATTCATTATTTTCAAACAATGTATTAGTAAGGTAAATAAAGCTTAAAGATAACATTACAGCACTTAAAGCTTTCTTAAGATTTATATTCTTTAACATATATTGTTATTGTAAAAGATATATGGAATTGAATCTTTTTGTTTATGTCTTGTTGGCTTATTGTATTCCATTTTTGCTTTATTCAAATTATCGAATAAATCCTAGAAAAGGTTTTAGTATTTTATTTGTTTCAATTATTTCGATGGTTATTTTATTAAAATTTAGCTTTTTTTCTTTGATTGCAGGAGTAATTTTGGCTTTGACATTAATAATTGAAAAAGATAAATTTAAATTTATTTTTTATGGGTTAAGTTTTTTAATTCTAAATATTGATATTTTTATAAAATTAGATTTAAGTATTTCAGTATTTTTATTAAATTATGTTCTTCCTATTTCCCTAACAAGCGGTGTATTATCGTCTATGATGATTGGTCATTGGTTTTTAGTTGACCCAACTATTTCTAAAGAAGGAATGATGAAAATAGCATTACTATGTTCCATTTTGTCATTATTAATTTTGCTTCTTGTATTCTTTGAAATTATTGGTCCAGATATTGATTCTATATTTAAAAATGTAATTTTAGTACTTTATAGCTCTGCTGGTATTTTATCTTTTGCCTCGTATAGGTCACTGGCCGAAAAATCATATACTGGTGTAATGGCGTCAACAGGATTGAGTTATTTATCCTTAATTGTTTCTCTAGGAGCTTCTGGAGGTCTTTTACTTTTGTCCTAGGACTATATTGATAATTATGAAGATATATACAAAAAAAGGAGATAAAGGTGAAACCCGCATGCTTTTTGGTGATGCAGTTTCAAAGGATGATTTAGCTCCTGATGCATACGGATCTGTCGATGAACTTGTAGCTGCACTTGGCTTAGTACGAGCAGATAAAAACTTACCAATTGAAGTCCAAGAAAATGTATTAAGGATTCAAAGAGAATTGTTTATTGTTGGAGCTGAATTAGCGACAACAAAAGAAAATAGAAAAAAACTTGAACCTGATAAAACTTTAGTTGAAGAAAAAATGATTTTACAACTAGAAAAAGATATTGATTTTCTGGAAGAAAAAAATGGAATACCTGAATTTTTTGTAGTTCCTGGTGAAAATGATATTTCTGCAAAATTTGATTGGGCTAGGGTAGTTTCAAGAAGAGCCGAAAGAAAATGTGTAAGATGGCAAAAACATTTAGAGATAGATGATTCTGAAGTAGTGGTGTATTTAAATAGACTATCTGATTTTTTATGGATGTTAGCAAGAGAGTTTGAAAATGATTGGACACCAAGTAAATGAAAATTGATATATTATTTCTGAATAATGAAATGAACGGTCATGATGAATACTTCGATAATGATTTGTTTCAAGAATATTGTGAAACACATTCTTTTGAAGGCAAAAAGAATCAGATACTTTCAGTTCCACCATCATATTCAAAAAGTCAGAATTTAACATTTATCGTTGGCCTTGGTGAAAATAAAGAAGATATTAATTTTTATGATCTGGGGACATTAATTGGTTCAAAAATTAATTCTGATGCAGAAATTAATTTTTTGAACATTGTGGAAGATACAAATTTAATTATTGATGGAATTTTATATGCTCAATATAAATTCAATAACTATAAATCTGAAGATCATTCTTCTGTAAACAATATTATATTTCAAGATCTAGATTCCTCAGAAAATGAAATAAAAAAGAATTCAGTATTTTGGGTAAGAGATTTAATAAATACACCTGCCTTAGATAAGTCACCAGAGGAATTTATAAATAAGGTAAATGAATTAGTTGACTCATCAGGAATAGAAGTTGAAGCTTATGATCAAAAGTGGCTTGAAAAAAATGATTTTGGTGGCGTTTTGGGTGTTGGGAAAGGTTCGGATAGGCCTCCATATTTTTTAGTTGGCAAATACAATTCAAAAGCAAAATATCAAGTATCTTTGATTGGTAAAGGCGTGCTTTTTGATACGGGGGGATACTCATTAAAGAGTCCTGCTGGTATGGAAACAATGAAAACCGATATGTCAGGAGCAGCTAGTGCCTGGGGTGTAATCAATATTATTGCAAGAACAAATCAGGACATAGGTTTAACAGTTTACACTCCGATCGTAGAAAATATGGTTAGTGGGTCCGCGATAAGACCCGGTGATGTACTTAAAACTAGAAATGGTAAAACAATTGAAGTTATGAATACTGATGCAGAAGGAAGATTAATTATGTCTGATGCTTTGGCATTTGCTGCTGAGACTAATCCAGATTTAATTTGCGATATCGCTACATTAACAGGAGCTTCTTACGTAGCGTTAGGCCTAGATATTGGTGCCATATTCTCAAACAACAGTGATTTAGAAAAAAAATTCATTGAATCTGCTAAAAGTACAAATGAAAATTTTCACCCTCTTCCACTATTTGATGGATACAGAAATCTAATTGATTCAGATTTAGCTGATATGAAAAATACTGGTGGGAGATTCGGTGGAGCAATAACTGCCGCACTTCTTTTAAAAGAGTTTATTGGTGAAAATGACTGGATACATTTGGACATAGCGGGTCCAGCACGCTCAGATAACAGAAAGGGTGCAACTGGATTTGGAGTTTTATCACTTTATGAATTTTTTAAAAATTTAGATTAGTCTTCGTTTTTACTTCCAATAATAAATGAAAGTGTCTCCCCAGTAGATACGATACCTCCTTGAGCAACATTAGTTCCAATGACTTTTCCTTCACAATTTACTAAGTCGGTTTCTTCAAATATATTTTTTAGGAAAAGTATTACATTTGTCTCTCTCATAAATTCCTTAACTAAACTTTCTGCCTCATCGATTGTGTATTCACAAGGTGGTAGATTCGGAAGATTTCCAGTAAATTTTTTACCTGATACTTCAAGAATGACTTCTGTACCCTCCGGCATTTCAACTCCAATACAGTCATCTTCTTCAGAGTTATTATCATTTTCATCTGAATCATTGGATTCTTCTTCACGATTACAATTTTTAACATTTTGTTTCAAGACTAATCCAGGTGCTTCTTCTGAGTCAACGAGATTTATTGTTGGAAGTATATAACCAGAGAAAGCAATTTCTTCTGCATCAAGAACGTTTAATCCAACTAATTCTGGAATTTCTATTTTAGGAATTTCATAATATCTATCAATATCAATAGGATCTTCTGGCCACTGTTGAACAGGTAAACCCTTAACGACTTCTTGCATAAATTCTTTCCAAATTGGTGCGGGAACTCTACCTCCTGAAACATTTTTAATGAGCTCACCATTAATCTCTACATCAGTAAGTGGTAATTGTTCCTCAGCAAAACCAATCCAAACTGAGGAAGTATATTGAGGAATGAATCCTATGAACCATGCTTCTCTAAATCCTTGGTGGGTACCTGTTTTACCAGCGATTGGTCTATCGTCTAAAACTGCCCTTGTACCTGTTCCAATTTGAGCTGCAACCTCAAGTGTTTTTCTGACTGCAGCTGCTGCTGCTGGATCTGGAATACTTGTTCTAGTGGAGACAATATGTTTATAAAGTAGTTGTCCATTTGAGTCTTCAATTTTTTCTATCAAATATGGTGGTGCTAATTTTCCATTTGTAGCAAAGGAAGAATATGCAGATGCTAATTCAATGGGAGTAACAGCTCCAGCACCGAGGGTTAAAGAAATTACTGGTTCAAGTTCTGAATCAATACCAATTCTTTTTGCCGTACTGGCGAGTTTTTCCCCTCCAATTTCTGATGCCAACTGAGCAAAAACTGTATTAATTGATCTTCTAGTAGCTTCTTCAAGTGATATCATTCCAGATGTATCAAGTAGTTTTATAGATCTATTGTATTCCGATTTGTCCTGACATGGTTTGAAAATATATTGCTTCTCAGCTTCAAGATCAATTTGTATTAAGTTACTTTGCTCATCAATAAGCAATTCATCTAAAACTACGGTTTGATTCTCTTCTTTTTCAATATTTTCATTATCACTATAAATTATTGGAAGACCTTCTTCATCATACTGGTTTAGTGCCTTCCCTATCTCTAATAATTTATCACTCTCTTCTTCAATATCATCAAGCCCTTCAGCTAAAGGAAATTGCTCTATAAAGTCTTTATTTTTAATTTCATCTACATGGGTTCCAATGCATTGAAGTTCAATCGCACGGTCTTGAGCAGCAATTTTATTTATGTATCTGTCAGCTGTTATGGATGTTCCATAATTTCTTACAACCCAATTTGTTCCAACTCCATCAGGAGCACATGGATATCCACAGTCGATTTCTGTTGGTGATCTAGAATCCCTATAACTATATAATTGTGATCCTGTTTCTAATGCTGCAAGAAGAGTTATCGGCTTAAATGCAGAACCTGGATTCCTCTTTCCTTGAGTTGCTAAATTGTATTGTTCTTCCTCGAAAGGAATTCCTGAAGCCATTACTTCAATTGCACCTGTGTAATTATTTAATAAAGTTATAACACCTGTAGGTTTTGGTTCATTTTCATCTTCATCTTCTTCATCCATTGATGATGGAACCCATTTATTTAATATATTATTTGCATGTTCTTGCAATTTAAGATTGACTGTAATATAAATTTTTAATCCACCCCCACCTGTACAACTTGTGTCATCTGATGGGCACCCAAATAATTTTTTCTTTCTTTCTTCTTTTGAATTTCCTAAAAATGCGAACTGTGGATCATTTAGCAATTGTCTTTTTACCTCAGCTGAAACATGTTCTGCATTATTTTCTAATATTTTTGACTCAGAGATTATTAAAGGGGCAAGTTTTGCTGACCTATGTTGAATGTCAACAATAAAACCCTCTTTAAGCATAATATCTAATACATCATTTCTTCTTTCAAGTACTCTTTCTGGATATTTCCTTGGATTGTAATACGCTGGACTTCGAATAATAACAACTAATGTTGCAGCTTGGTCTAATGTAAGTTCCGATACATCTTTATTAAAATACTCTAATGCTGCTGATTGCAATCCGTAAGCACCTGATCCCCAATAAATTGAATTAATGTAATATTCTAAAATCTGATCTTTTGTATACCTTCTCTCAAGCTCTGCTGCAACAACAGCTTCAGCTACTTTTCTTCTAATTGAAATTTCATCTCCAACGAATGACTGTTTTGCAACTTGAGAAGTTATTGTTGATCCGCCCCTTGTTACTCCTCTCAAGTTATCAAGAACAGCACTCAAAATTGCAATAAAATCAACACCTTCATGCTGATAATAATTACTATCCTCAGCGGCCAATAAAGTGTTTATTACAAATGGTGGTACGTCAGACAATTTAATTGGGTCACGATTTAGACCATCATGAAGCTCATCTAAAAGTACATCATCACTAGTGATTATTATCGATGGCTCTGAAAGAGATACAAAATCTAAGACCATTCCTTCTGCTCTTGGTAAAAATCTTTCTTCTAACTCATAGACAGTATTCATTCCTGATTTGATTGGTAAAAAAACAAAAAAACCAATCCAGCCTGCAATTAGAAGTGTTGAAATAACTAAGATTATTCCAACTATATATTTTGTCCCAAATCTTGATTTTGATTCAAGTTCATGAATTTGTGCCATGACAAGATTTTAGTATTCATAAAATTCAACTTTGCGGTAGTCGAATTTATTAATTTATATGTAGAATTAATTAACTATGGAATATTCACCAGGTTTAAGAGGGGTAATTGCTGGAGAAACTAAAATTTCTACTGTTGGAATGGAAGGTACATCCTTAAGATACCGGGGATATGACGCAATTAAACTTACAGAAACGCAAACGTACGAAGATGTTGCATCGCTAATAATAAGTGACGATCTGGATGGTTCTGAATTCACAACTTTTTTCAAGCAATATTACACAGAACTAGACAAAGATACAGACGTTAATAATCTTTTCAAGCAAGTTAAATCAAGACTTCACCCAATGGATGTAATTAGAACAATAGTTTCTTACATTGGAGAGTCAGAGAAAAAATCTGATTTAGAATTAACTACTCAAATTTCTGCGGCTGTAGCTTATGTAATAGCAAGTTATAACGAGAATGATACAAGCGAATTAAACGATGAGTATACAGTTGCCAGCTCTATGTTAAGTAATAATGCATCTGATGATCAGCTACAAGCGCTTGATGACATCTTAATTCTTTATGCTGAACATGGATTTAATGCCTCAACTTTTGCTACAAGAGTTACAGGTTCTACAAGGTCTGACTTAACCAGTGCAATTGTCTCTGGAATTGGAACACTAAAAGGCGAGCTGCACGGTGGAGCAAATGAGCGAGCAGTTGAATTAATTAATTCATTTAAAGATGTAGATGACGCAACTTCAGGTGTCATGAAAATGCTTGAAGAAAAGAAAAAAATTATGGGATTTGGTCATGGTGTTTACAAAATTCAAGATCCTAGAAGTCCAATTGTAAAAAACTGGGTTGAAAAACTTATATCTGATGATGAAGCAAAATTAAGATTTGAAATTGCAAAGAAAATTGATGAAATAATGGATAAAGAAAAAAAATTATTTCCAAATGTTGATTTTTACGGTGGCCTTTTACTTTCTGAGCTAGATTTTGATGTAAATTTATTCACTCCAATTTTTGTTGCTGGTAGATCAGTTGGCTGGGCAGCTCACTATTTTGAACAAAGAGCGGACGACACATTGATTAGACCTGCTGCAAAATATATCGGAGTTGAAGAAAGAGACTAATTTTTGGTTCAACAAAATATTGATAAAATTATCTCGAATTATCTTTCGAAGAGCATTAAATTTTCCGACGAAAATTTACTTGCTGCAAAATTGTCGCTTTTAGACACTTTGGGTTGTATTTATAATGCTTCAACTTATGAAGATCCGATGAGATTTGCAACAAGAGGTAAGCATGGTTCAAACACAAATCCTATTTTGATTATTAAGGATATGCAATCTTCCAAAGAGATTGCGAGGTATTTATCAATATTGACGAGATGGTTTGATTATAACGATACCTTTTTGGCAAAAGAGTGGGCACATCCATCTGATAATATTGGAACAGCATTTGGTTACTTTTTAAACCACAAAAATAAAAATCTATCACAATTTTTTCAATCGATAATCCAAATGTATGAAATACAAGGATGCTTAGCACTAGGTACTTCCTTAAACAAAAAAGGTTATGATCATGTATTTTATGTCAAGCTAGCATCAGGTGTAGTATTTTCATCCCTGTTATCAAATCAAAATGAAGAATCAATATCAAGAACAGTAAATAATATTTTACAAGATGGTGTTAATTTAAGATCTTACAGACAGGCACCAAATGTCGGTAAAAGAAAAAGCTGGGCTGCAGGAGATGCTTCATCCAGAGGTATCGAGATTGCTGAAATAAGTCAGTTTCCTGATAATATTTATGAAAATATACAAGATGATCAGATATGGGGATTTAACAAAGTTTTTTTGGATGACGATATTTTATCGTTTGGTAAAGAACTAGGTGATTGGGTAATTCAAAACATTTTGTATAAGGTCTTGTATCCAGCAGAGTTTCATGGACAATCTGCAGTTGAGGCTTCTTTTCAATTATCTGATTTATTTCATGAAAAAGAGAATGATATTCAGGAAATAGTTATTGAAACACATGAGCCAGCATTGAGAATTATTAGTAATAAAAAAGAACTTAATAATTCTTCAGATAGAGATCACTCTCTTGAATATATGGTATCTGCCGCCCTAATTTTTAAAGATTTAACCTCGGAAACTTATAGTGATAATTTTCATGGTTTAAACAAAATAAATTCTTTGAGAAAAAAGATAAAAGTTCATGAAAATAAAGACTTTACAAAAAATTATTATGACATTGCTAAACGCCATATTTCAAATGAGATTTACTTTAAATATAACGATGGCTCATTTTCTGATAAAGTAAAAATAGAAACTCCCATAGGTCATCCAGATAGAAGAGATGAGGCAATACCCTTATTGAAAGATAAATTTGTTCATAATGTTAAAAATTACTTTTCAGATAAAAAAGCTGAAAATTTATGGGAAAACATATTACAAATCGATATAGAATCTGGCTTTAAAGAACTTTTAAATTTATTGGACAATGATTAAAGACATATATCTTTTAGTAGGAGGAGAAGCTACAAGGCTTAGACCTCTATCAGAAGGTATCCCTAAAGCATTACTTACGATAAAGGGAAGACTATTAATAGATTTAATTCTTGAGAATTTGGAAGAAGCAAATTTAGATAACATAAATTTAATTTGTTCAATTAAGCATGAAAGCTACTGGATAGATTACAAAAAAAATTCTAAATATAACGTGAACTTACATTTTGAACATGAAAAATTAGATACGGGTGGATATGTAATTCAGAATATAGACAATTTTGATGATAAATTTTTTTGTATGAATGGAGATTTACTCATTGATATGAATTTTGAATCTTTCATGGAAATGGCAAATAATTCAAAAAATTCAACTATCTGTTCAATCCCCGTTGAAGATCCATCGAGATATGGCGTACTTGAGTTGGAAGGTACAAAAATTATAAACTTTATTGAGAAGCCAAAAGACATGAAATTTGGAAACAATATAAGCCTGGGTGTATATTGTTTTCACAAAAAAGATATCATAGAAATCAAAAACAATTTGGAAGTACCCTGTTCTTTTGAGAAAAATGTATTTCCTGAATTAGCGAAAAATAATTTATTGGATTGTTTTAGTGTAAATGGAAATATGTTAGATATAGGAACAAGAGAGTCATATATATATGCTCATACAGAAAATCAAACTAATTGGATTTCTGAATCAGCGACCATCGGAAAAGACACAGTGATAGAGAATAGCGTTATATTAGGTTCAAGTTCCATTGGAAATAGTGTTCAAGTTAATAATTCAATAATCTGCAGTGAGGCGATAATTGAAGATGGAGCAGTTGTAAATGACGAAATTTTTAAATTATGAAATATAAAAAAGCATTAGTAACAGGTGGAGCCGGATTTATTGGTTCACATTTAGTAGATGAATTATTGAAAAACAAAGTAAGAGTTTTAGTTATTGATAATTTATTGACAGGAAAAAAAACAAATTTAGACAGATTAGAAAACGTAGACATAATTTATGATGACATTGGTTCTAATGAATCTATAAAAGAAATTGAAAAATTTAAACCTGAAATTTGTTTTCATTTAGCAGCACAATCTTCAGTTGTAATTTCTGTAGAAGATCCATTGCTAGATTTTGAACATAATCTTTTACAGCCAATTAAATTAATACAAACATTAATAGGTTCAGATTGTAAGAAGTTTGTTTTTAGCTCTTCCGGAGGAACAATATTTGGTGAACCTAATATAATTCCAACTTCTGAAGAAGACTTTGCAGGTGAGCCAGCTTCTCCGTATGGTGTAGCAAAAAAAAAGCTTAATGACTTTATAAAATTAATGTTAGAAAATGAAAAAATGTCATACTCAATTTTGAATTTATCAAATGTTTATGGTCCACGTCAAGACCCCCACGGAGAAGCAGGAGTAATGTCGATATTTACTGGAAAAATGCTAAATAATGAAAAACCAATAATTTATGGTGATGGAAACCAAACAAGAGACTACATATATGTTGCAGATGTTGTGAGTGCATTAATTAAATCATCTGAAGATGATAATGATTTATTTTTAAATATAGGCACAGGTGTTGAAACATCTGTTAATGATTTAGTATCACTAATTGCGACAAAAACTTCATGGGAAGGGGAACCTGATTACAAACCTCAAAGAGACGGAGAATTGCTGAGGAGTGTTTTAAATAACAACAAAGCGAAGATAAGTTTGGATTGGGAACCAGAATATGATTTAAATAAAGGTATTGAAGAATTAGTAGATTGGTTTAAGAATTCATAAAAAATTTTTAAAGAAAAAAATCTTCATCTTCTTTTCTTATTAATTCTCCAACTCCCAAATCAGAGGATTTATAATCAACACCTCTTATGATTGCTACAGGAATATTGTCACTTTTTTTCATAACTAATTCAGCAGCACCAGCTAGTTCGTCAATAATTGCAATTTCAGTGGCAAAAAGCTCATTATCGAAAGCATCTTTTTCACCAATATAGCTTTCCAAAGGTTCAATTCCAGATGAACCTATAGCAACATTGGTTTGCCCTTTTCTCCATGCTCTTCCAAAAGTATCGGATATGATTACGCTGACTTTTTTATTTGTGTTGTATTCAATTTTCTTTTTTATGTCCCTAGATGTCTTATCTGGATCTTCAGGCAATAGTAAAACAGAACCTTTTTTTATATTTGATTTATCTATACCTGCATTTGCACAGATAAAACCATGTTTTGTTCTTGCGATTATCGTATCGCCTCTTTTTCTTAAAATTTCTAAAGATTCTTTTTTAATTAATTCTTCAATATTTTCAAAATTGTTTTCTATCAATCTATTCTCAGCTTTAGATACGATCTTTTGGGTGACAACAATTACATCATTGTCTTCTAGAGCAATATTGTTTTTTTCAAATCCTTTTATTAACTCATCAGCTAAATCATGCTTAGGTGAAAATTCAGGTAGATTTTTAATAGGAATGATATTTATGTTATTCATGATCAATAATGAATTTAGCTAAGTTGGTCGAGTCTTCTATAGATTTTAATAATATATTTGTTTCGATTGTATTTTCAGCGTCATCAGAATCACCATTATGCACTACATAGAAATCTCCAACATAATCATAAAATTTTTTTAATCCACTTATGTCACTTTTGTAACCAAGATCTTCAAAATTTTTCTTGGAAGGACCCTTGATTGCTTTATCTTGTATGAATGGTGAAACAATGTATGTTTTATCATCGTTAATTAATTTTTCCTTTAAATTTTTTACTGAGAGAATTGGTCCAATAGAAAGTATTGGATTTGAAGGTCCAATCACTATTTTGTCAGCTTTTTCAATTGCTTTAGAAACCTCATTAGTTATATCTGCATCCTCAGAATTTAAATAAATAACATCACTTAAATCAGGTTCCGACTTTAATTCAACAAAATATTCTTGAAAGTCTAATAATTTATTTTCAGTGGTTTTCAATTTTGTACTAACTAAATTATCTGTCATTGGAAATATTTTGCAATTTAATCCAAATTTATCAGAAATTATCTTTGTTATTTGAGTAAGTGATTTGCCCTCTGAAAGTAATTGATTTCTAAAAAGGTTTAAAGCAAGATCTTTATCGCCAATACTGAATTCTTGAGGAAAATATTTTTTAAATTCTTCACTTACAACAAAACTATCATTTTTTTGGCCCCATCCAAGATCACCCTCAATTCCAGCTAATGCATAAATTACAGAATCTATATCTGGAGATAGCTTAACTCCTTGTATAGTTTCATCATCACCCGTATTGATAATAATTGTTAGGTCGATTTCTTTGAGATTGTAAAAACCTTTTGCAAGTTTTGCTCCACCAATTCCACCGGATAAATAAACAATTTTTTTCATACTTTATTACTCTTACCAATATTCCATTAACATTTTAATAATGGTAGATAGAGAAATTCTAGAGGCAATATCTGAATTAGGAGAATCGGATTTAAAAAGATTACGTATTCTAATTGATAACAAGCTTGGGCCCACAAGTGATGAACAAAAAATATCCTATAGGCAAAAATTAATAAAATGTGGAAGAGAATCATGTAATAGTTGTCCTCATGGACCGTATTGGTATGCTGAGTGGTCAGAAAATGGTAAAAGAAGTACTAAATATCTTGGAAAGATTTTAAATGAAATCAGTTAGTAAAAATTTAAATTCAAATATTTCGCAACAATTATTTTATTTACTTGTTTTAGTTTTATTTCTAAGAATTGATTTAGTTTTTGAAAACAATACACCTACTGGTGGAGATATGGGAGCTCATATCGTTGCAATTGATACTTTTATAAAAGACTTTATGCCAAATCTTGAAATAAATGGATGGTCAAATGATTGGTTTGGTGGATATCCTTTATACTATTTTTATTTTCCTCTTCCTGCAATAATCACATTTATCTTTAATATTGTATTTCCTTTTGGAATTGCTTTCAAAATTATGGTTGTATTTTCCACCATTTTGGTTGTTTACTCCATCGAAAAACTTATGAGAAAAACATCAAATCAATTTTCAATCTATGGTGCTACGGCTGGATTATTTTACATTTTTACTGAGTCGTTTACTATTTATGGCGGCAATTTAGCATCAACATTGGCAGGGCAGTTTTCTTTTGCGTATTCATTAGCATTTGCAAATCTTTCAATTTTTTACTTAATAAAATCAGAAAATAATTTTAGATTTACAATCTGTTCAATCTTTCTGGCTCTCTGTTTGTTGTCTCATTTAATTCCATTTATTATCTATTCTCCAATTTATGCATTTTATTGGTTATCAAAAAAACAAAATCTAAATCAAAGAATACTCTCAATTTTTATTTTTTTAGCACTTGCATCAAGATGGTCTGTCTCATTGTTGGTGAATTTAGAATATACAACAAATATGAGTTACACTCCATTTTCAAGATTAGATGATTTAATCAAGAAGGATATTTTACCCATTATCTTTATCTTGATTGGTTTAATGATAGCAAAGCATAAAAATTTGATTAAAAAAAAGACATTAAATTTATTTGATCTTTATATTATCTCCTCATCTGTTCTCCTTTATTTTTATGTCCCAGAAGGTGCTCTTTGGAATGGTAGATTGGTACCATTTTTCAATCTTGGAATTATTTTTTTATTTTTCAAAGCAGTGGAAATTTTTATTGATGATATTAATCTTTATCAACAGGGAGTCAATCTATTAACAAGCCTATTCTTAGGTGGAACAATTTATTGTTTGTATATATTTTATGAAAAATGGTCTAATAACCAATCATATTTAAATCTTTACATACCAATCATTTTTTTGATAATGATTTATGCAATCCTTAATTTAAAAAATGTTGTTGTACAACTTAATTTGCTCATTGTTTCTATTATTTTTTCTACTATATCTTTCTTGCCACATTGGCTTAATTGGAATTTTACAGGCTACGAAGGAAAGAACGACTGGAATCAAATTCAAAACCTATACACACAATTAGACAATTTAAGTCCTGGAAGAATTGTGTGGGAACCTAATTCAGATATGAATAAATATGGAACCCCAATGACTCTAATGACAATTCCTTATTTCACAAAACATACAAGCATGGAAGGTTTATATTTTGATTCAAGTATTACAACCCCATTTCATTTTATATCTGTATCTGGTTTGGCAAAAAGACCATCAAATCCAGTAGGTGGACTGTCATATATAAATAATCAATTTGATAAAGGTGTAGATTATCTTTATGACCTAGGTATAGACTATTTCATTACGTATACAGAAGAAATTGAAAGTAAAGCAATGAATTCTGAAAGACTTACATTTCTTTTTTCATCAGAGCCGTTTTCAGTATTTGAAGTCAATTCCTCAAAAGTAGAATTAATTTATCAAGATATTGATGTGTTTTCAAAAGTAAACAAACAAGAAGGCATTCTAAGTTCAGTTTTTAGAGACACTAATATAACTAATTTTTTTCAAAAAGCATATGAAAATTTTGATGAACTAGATGAAAAGAGAGTTGTTGAAGTAAGTAATAAAATATTGATACAGCCATCAAATAAGAATAATTTAGAAGTTACAGACGTAAAAATTACAAATAAGAAGATTTCATTTTTTACAAACAATCCTGGCGAATTACATTTGATTAAAGTTTCTTACTTTCCGAATTGGTCTATATCAAACGGGTTTGGGCCATTTAGGACCTCTCCATCATTTATGTCAGTTATACCCAATCAGGAATATGTAGAGATCAATTTTAAAAAAACCACACTTGAAAAAAACAGCTTCTATTTTTCAATATTTTCATTAGTCTTATCATTGATTATTTTTATTAGATCTTTAAAAAATGTTAAAAAAACTTAAAAATTCCAAATTATTAGTAGGTGATTCCACCTATGTACAATTATTTAGAACCTATATTGTTGGTGTATTCAATTTAGTATTTGGTCTAGGAATAAGCTATTTATTTCAATTTTTTGTTTTTTATTCAATTGAGATTCCTCAAAGAACTTATTTAACAAATATTTTTGCTTTTTCAATAGGAGTTATAGTTTCATATTTTTTGTCTAGAAGAATTATTTTCAAATTATCTATATACGAGGGGGGATTTAAAGAATTTGTTAAATTTTTGCTTACTAATTTAATCAACTTAGTTGTTCCATTGTTTATCTGGTTTTTAATTAACTCGATCAGACCATCAATTCAAGATAACGAAATACAATTTTTAATAGCAACTGTTTTGATACATGGATTTATTCTTCCCATTAAATATTTAATTTATAAATTTTTTGTATTTAAAGACTCTTTAAATAATTGAAGACGTAATAAAAATAAACTTTTTAGTGTTCTAGGAATTCTTGTAAAAATAACTGACACACTTGGTCTAATCTCATTTACTTTTGCAGGTACTTCAAGAATTTTATATCCTGATTTCTCTATTCTAATTAAAAGTTCAGTATCAAAAATATCCTGTGTTGATATCACATTATTGATTTCTTTTTGAATATTAAATCTTCTTATAGCTTTCATTCCATGAGTATCACTAAGTGAGGTTTTAAATAAAAGTTTTAAAATTAATACAAATGTTGATGTTGCCATTTTTCTGATAAATGTTCTTTCATCTTCAGACTCATTTAGTCTTTTTGATGCAACAAGTGCTACAAAATTTTCATCTAGTTTCAATGCTTGCTTAAGGAATTTTTTTGAAAAATAATCGATATCGAATGATATTACAATTTCATTTTTCACATTCTCAAATCCATTTTTTAATGCAAGCCCATAATTTGCATAATTGTTATTTATCATAAAACAATTGTTTTTATCCCCTATAAAAGTTTCAATAAGTTTTACTGTGTTGTCTGTTGAACCGTTTTCAGAAAAAATAATTTCAAACGGCATGTTCATCTCTAGACAAATTTTGTAAATTTTTCTTGCAGATTCTAAAAAGATTTCTTCCTCATTAAATACTGGTATTACAACTGAAAAATTATTTATCATGTTGTTCATTTTCATAAACATTACAATACATATGGAGTGGATGAAAATAAACTAGATTTAATTTTTAAGGCTTACGACGTAAGAGGCCTTTTTAATGAAACAATTACACCAGAAATTGGTTATAAAATAGGTGCAGCCTTTGCTTCGTATGTAAATTCAAACGAAATTATTGTTGGGCACGATGGCCGTATCTCAAATAGTGAAATGTTTGCTGCAGTAAGTTCAGGAATTCAGAATATGGACAAAAAAGTAATGTATGTCGGCATGGTTCCCACAGATGTTGTTTACACATTGTCAGGAATTAAGAATTTGCCTGGTCTAATTATTACAGCTTCTCACAACCCCAGTGAATACACAGGCATGAAATTTTGTAACGCTGGGGCAGTAGCGATTGGGCAAGAAACAGGATTAAAAGAAATACAACAAATAGCTGAAAATTTTAATGGTAATTTTGTTATTTCAGATTTGCCAGAAAAGCAGATAATGAATCAAATATATTTAGAACATTTTAAAAAAATAGTAGATCCAACAGACATAAGTGACAAAGTAAAATTTTCTATTGATGCTGGAAACGGTGTACTTGGTGCAATTATTGAAGATCTATCTGATACTTTTAATTTAAATTTTGCGGGTCTTTACATGGATGTAGATGGTAGTTTCCCCAATCACCCAGCAGATCCCTCTGATGAAAACAACTTATCAGATCTAAAGGATAAAGTAATATCAGAGAATCTCGATTTTGGAGTTGCTTTTGACGGAGATGCAGATAGGTCTGTATTTATCGACAATAAAGGAAATCTTATTAGTGGAAGCCTAATGACATGTTTAATTTCTGATTGGTTGTTTGAAAAAAAATCTCAAATAAAGATAGTTCACAATGTAAATGTCCAACCCTCTGTTGTGAAGTATTTAAATAGTAAAGGAATACAGACAATAAGATCCAAGGTTGGTCACTCATATATAAAAAAGATTATGAGGGATGAAGATGCTGATTTTGGTGGTGAACATAGTGCTCATTTTTATTTAAGGGAAAATTTTTATGCTGATTCTGGAATATTGACATTGTTAATATTTTTAAAAATTTTATCTGAAAAAAATGTTAAAACTTCGGAACTAGTAGAAAATTATGAATTTTATCCATCATCAGGTGAAATAAATTATATGGTTGAAGATGTAGAAAAAAGTTTGAAAAATATCGAAAATTCTTTTGAGGGCCAATTTGATAAATTAGATGGAATATCATATTTTGCTAATGATTTTTGGTTTAATGTAAGAGGATCAAATACTGAACCCATGCTTCGTTTAAATGCAGAAGCAGTAGATCAAAAAACTTTAGATAGCATCATTGATAAAATTTCAAATATAATAAGTTTATAGATGTTAAATGTTGCTTTTGACTTAAAAAATCAAATAATAGCTAATCTTGAATATTCAAGTAATCTTCAAAAAGTTTCATACGAAAGCTTATTAATTATGGGCATGGGTGGATCAGGTGTTGCCGGCGATGTAATGAAGTTATTATCAAACGAAATATCTGATAAAAACATTTTTGTGCAGAAAGACTATTCAATCCCTAAACAAGTTAAAAAGTTTAAACCTCTATGTTTATTTATTTCTTATTCTGGCAATACGGAGGAAACTCTATCAGGAATATCTGATGCAAAAGGAAACAATTTTGACTGGATAGTTATTTCAAGTGGCGGCAAGTTGATTGATATGGCCAAAAATGAAGGTAAAGAATATATTAAAATTCCAAATGGTTTACAACCAAGGGCAGCATTTGGATATCTCACACTTGCAGTTTCAAAAATAATTGATGTTTCTGAGGGTTCAAATTATGTATCTCAATTAAATGATGTAAGTTCATACATTGATAAATTGTCTAAAAACGATGATGAATCAGATATCAATAAGTTGTCTATAGATATATGTGAAAGTATCAATAAAAAAACTGTAATTATTTATTCAGGTACTGAGATGTCAAGAGTTGCTTCGTCACGTTGGAAAACACAAATTAATGAGAATGCCAAATCCAAAGCTTTTGTTGGTCATTTACCAGAGATTCATCATAATGAAATCCTCTCATGGGATTCAGATAAAGACGGAAGTAAAAATAACTATGTTGTTATTTTCATTAGAGATCAAAATGAACATCCTCAAATTAGAAAAAGATTTGAATTTACTAAAGATTTAATAGGGGAAAAAGTAGATATAACTGAAGTAAATTTACCCAATCAAGAAAGTACACTAAAAACTTTATTGGAGTTAGTATTACTAGGTGATTTAGTAAGTTTAAATTTAGCTGCAAAACTTACTGTTGACCCAAAAAATATAGACACAATTGAAAAATTGAAAAAATTACTAGGAGAATAATGTCCACAATAAAAGATAAAAATTTAGCAACAATTGGTCAACAAGAGGTTGATTGGGCTGCAAGACAAATGAAAGTTCTTGAGGAAATCAAGACAGAGTTTTCCTCCTCTAGACCATTAAATGGTTTAAACATAGGTGCTTGTATGCATGTCACAAAAGAAACAGCTAATTTGATGCTTACTTTAAAGGCTGCAGGAGCCAATGTTGCCTTATGTGCTTCTAATCCATTATCAACGAAGGATTCAGTTGCGGCTTATTTATCTGAAAATGACATTGAAGTACACGCAGTACACGGTGTATCAAATGATGATTTTTTTAAACATCTTAATTCTGTACTTGATACTAAACCGGATATAACAATGGATGATGGGGCAGATTTAGTAACACTTCTTTTAACAGACAGAGCCGATATTCCAGTTATGGGTTCAATGGAAGAAACTACAACAGGAGTGATAAGACTTAAGTCAATGGAAAAAAATAATAAGCTTCGTTTCCCAGTTGTTGCTGTGAACGATTCTGAAACTAAACATTTATTTGATAATAGATTTGGAACAGGTCAAAGTGCTATGGATGGTGTTGTAAGAGCAACAGATCTTTTAATTGCTGGTTTAGATGTTGTTGTTATAGGTTTTGGTGATTGTGGAAAAGGAGTAGCAGAGAGGGCATACGGAATGGGTGCAAAAGTTACAGTTGTTGAGCCTAACTCTGTACGTGCGTTGGAAGCTTTGATGCATGGTTACGAGGTAAGGAGTAGTGTAAATGCTGCAAAAATTGCAGATGTAATCGTATCTGTGACTGGAAACATGCATGCATTAGATAAACAGCATTTTGATGTAATGAAAGATGGTGTAGTTTTAGCAAACGCGGGACATTTTGATGTAGAAATTAATTTAGAAGCATTGAAACAAGAAAGTGCAGAGATCCATAGAGTCAGGGACCACGTCGAAAGTTATTTATATGATGGGAAGGAAATATTAGTACTTGCTGAAGGTAGACTTGTTAACTTAGCTGCCGCATCGGGGCATCCAGCTTCAGTAATGGATATGTCATTTGCCAACCAAGCACTGGCAGCTGAATGGATTAAAGACAATCATGAAGAATTACTGCCAAAGGTTTACACACTTCCAAACGAAGTTGATTTAAAAATTGCGGCTACAAAACTAGGACTCATGGGTGGAGAGTTAGAAATACTTACCAAAGAGCAAATTGATTACCTCGACTCGTGGGAGCATGGCACAAGCTAAATTTGAGTATTTTTAAAAAAGTCTTATCTGTTGGAAGTGGAAAGCTTGCTCAAGAGCTTGATAAAAAAGTTGAGCTAATCAATAATTTAGAATCAGAAGTCGAAAAATATTCAGACGAAGAAATAAAAAATAAGTTTCAAGATCTAAAAACAAAAATTACTAATGAAAATAAATTTGACTATGAGGTTGAAGCATTTTCACTTGTCAGAGAGGCATCTAAAAGAACAATAGGACAACGTCATTACGATGTACAGTTATTCGGTGGAATGGTTTTATTACGAAATAGGATAGCCGAGATGAAAACTGGAGAGGGAAAAACATTAGTTTCTACACTTCCAATCTCATTTATGTCACTTTTCGAACAGGGTGTACATGTTGTAACTGTAAATGATTACCTATCTAGAAGAGATGCTGAATGGATGAGTCCAATTTATAACTTCCTGGGTCTAGAAGTTGGTTTAATTTATTCAAATCAGGAATATCAAGAAAAAGTTTCTGAATACAAAAAGGATATTGTTTATGGAACCAATAATGAATTTGGATTTGATTATTTAAGAGATAACATGGCCCAATCTTCGGAGCAATTAACTCAAGGAAATTTATTTTATGCAGTAATTGATGAAGTTGACTCGATATTAGTAGATGAAGCAAGAACACCATTAATTATTTCTGGAAGAGTAGAGGAGTCTACAAAATGGTATTTGCAATTTTCAAAGTTTGTAAAACAAATGAATAAAAATTTTCATTATGAAGTTGATGAATCTAAGAAACAAATTCATCCAACTGAAGATGGAATTGAATTTATAGAAGAAAAACTAGGTATTGATAATCTATATGAAAACACATCTACAAACTTTATTCATTATTTAACTGCTTCTTTGCGTGCAAAAGAAATATATAAAAAAGATGTCGATTACATTGTCTCAGATGGCCAAGTAAAAATAGTAGATGAATTTACTGGTCGCGTTTTGGAGGGTAGACGATATTCTGATGGACTACACCAAGCTATCGAAGCAAAAGAAAATGTTAGTATCCAGGATGAAAACCAAACATTAGCCTCCATTACTTATCAGAACTATTTTAGAATGTACGAACATCTTGCTGGTATGACAGGTACTGCTAAAACTGAAGAAGAAGAACTTATTCAGATCTACAATCTTGAAGTAGTTGAAATACCTACAAATCTCCCTGTTGCAAGAAATGACAATCAGGATACGGTGTATAAAACAAAAAAGGCAAAATTAAATGCTGTAGTCGATGATATAAAATATCGACATGAAATGGGTCAGCCAGTTTTGCTTGGTACTGTCTCCGTTGATTCATCTGAAGAAATTTCAAAAGAGTTAACAAAAAAATAGTATCAAACATTCTGTATTAAATGCAAAAAATCACTTGGAAGAAGCAGCAATAATTGCTCAAGCCGGAAGATTAAATTCTGTAACCGTTGCAACGAATATGGCAGGTAGAGGTGTAGATATAAAACTTGGAGGTAATAGTGAATTTATGGCTAAAAACCAGGCAGATAATGAAAATAAATCTGAAGATCTAAAATTTATTGAAGATTTAACGAAAAAATTTGAATCAATCATCAATGAGGAAAAAGAGAAAGTAATTAAACTAGGTGGTCTTTATGTTATTGGAACAGAAAGGCATGAGTCTCGAAGAATTGATAATCAGCTAAGAGGAAGATCAGGAAGACAAGGTGATCCTGGTGAATCAAGATTTTATATAAGTCTTGAGGATGAACTTATGAGAAGATTTCAAGGTGAACGAATACAGTCAATCATGGATAAGCTCAATCTTCCGGATGATGAAAAAATTGAACAAAGCATGGTTACAAAAAGTATTGAAAGAGCCCAAGCACAGGTTGAATCCTTGAACTTTGAAATTAGAAAAAATGTACTGAAGTTTGATCAGGTTCTAAATCAACAAAGAGATGTTATCTATAAATGGAGAAGAGAGTTGCTAACGTCTGACAATATAGAAAATTTAATAATTGATTGGCGGGACGATATTTTTGATGATTTACAAAACAATATTGATAATTACAAAACACAATATGAAACAGTTGAGGATTTTCAAAATTACGTAGATGATGAATTAAGTTTAATTCTGTCTGACAACGTAAAAAAACGAATAATTAAAAATATTGAGGTAAATGACAAATTGGAAATAATATCAAGTCTTGAATCTTTGTACATCAAAAATTTTGAATTAAATAAAGAAAATTTTATGAACCTAGCAAGAATGGGCTCTCTATCGTTTATTGACCAATTATGGAAAAACCATCTTTCAGAAATGGATTATTTAAGATCAGGTATTGGCTTAAGAGCTATGGGCCAAAGAGATCCTCTCGTTGAGTATCAAAAAGAGGGTTATGATTTATTTGAGGATTTAATTCATAATGTAAAATTATCCGTTGTTAGACTCTTACTAAACTTTGAGAAAATCTCACAAGAAAATAATAATTTAGATAAGGAAAAGAAAAAAATATCAAATATTAATAATGGAGATAAAATTGGAAGAAATGATCCATGTCCTGAGGGTTGTGGGATTAAATACAAAAAATGTGGAATTGATGATAGATGTATAAAGATATCCGAAACAAAATAAAAAATTTTAAAGAAAGATTAACTTCTGCCAAGGAGTATCTTTGACTTTGATAATAAAAAAGAAGAACTAAAAAAACTTAATAAAATTATCTCAAAAAAAGATTTTTGGTCAGAAATATCAAATGCTCAAAATATTGTTAAAAATGCTTCAAACATTGAGAAAGTAATTAATTTATTAAATACTTTAGACAATGAAATCAAAGATTTGGAAGAATTAACAGAGTTAAGCAAAGATAATCTATCTGAACTGGAAGAAATAAAACCTCAATTTGAAGAAATCGAGAAAAAAATAATAGACCTAGAGGAAGAGTCTCTGTACTCAAGTGAGTTTGATAATCATTCAGCTGTTCTTACAGTTAATGCTGGTGCGGGAGGAGTTGATGCTCATGACTGGGCAGAAATGTTATTAAGAATGTACACAAGATATTTAGACAGTATAGAAATGAGTTATGAGATAGAAGAAATTTCTTCTGGAGAAGAAGCAGGAATAAAATCTGCATCAATAAGAGTAGAAAGTTTCAGAGCTTATGCAAACTTAGAAAGTGAAAGAGGAGTTCATCGCTTGGTAAGGATAAGTCCATTTGATAGCAACAAGAGAAGACATACTAGCTTTGCAGGTGTTGATGTAGTTCCGTTAATTGAAGATTCAAATGATTTTCAAATAAATGATGATGAAATCCGAATAGATGTTTATAGATCTTCGGGGGCTGGGGGTCAACATGTAAATACAACTGATTCAGCTGTTAGAGTTACACATATTCCAACTGGTATTGTTGTAGCATGTCAGGCAGAAAGGTCACAATTACAAAACAAAATTCGTGCATTAGGTCTTCTAAAATCAAAATTAATTATTAAAGAAAAAGAGGAAAAGTTGAAAAAACTGGATTCTATAAGGGGTGAACAAGTAGAAGCTGGATGGGGTAGGCAGATAAGATCATATGTAATGCAGCCTTATCAACAAGTAAAAGATTCAAGAACAAATATTGAAGTCGGAAACATACAATCAGTTTTAGATGGAGATATTAACATATTTATAAATGAGTATCTAAAATGGCGTAGACAGGGATTAAATGATTAAATTAAATAATGTTTCACTAGTTTTTCAAGGCGGAAGTGTTGCACTTTCAAATGTCTCCACAGAAATTTCAGAAGGTGAATTTGCATATGTTATAGGTCATTCTGGGAGTGGAAAATCTTCTTTACTAAAACTTTTATATAAAGAATATTCACCAACAAAAGGAGAGATTGAGGTTGCTGATATGGACGTAACCACTCTACCAAAATGGAAAATACCATTGCTTAGAAGAAAATTAGGCATTGTCACACAGGAACCACAGCTTCTTGAAGACAGGACTACTTATGAAAATATAAGTTTCGCATTAGAAGTTCTAGGTTATGAAGAAAAAGAAATAGATGAGAAAACGAGCACACTTATAGATTTAGTTGATTTGAACCAAAGCATGTATAAATTCCCTAATCAACTTTCAGGAGGTGAACAAACAAGAGTTTGTATTGCTAGAGCTTTGGCATCTAATCCATTAGTACTTTTGTGTGACGAACCAACTGGTAATTTAGATCCAGATTTAAGTATTCAAATTGTTACTTTGCTTGAAAAAATAAATAGAGCGGGAACAACAGTTTTAATGGCAACTCATGATTCATCAATAGTAAATAGACGTAAGAAAAGAGTTATACAACTCAAAGAAGGTAAATTAGTAAGCGATGTTGATCAAGGAAGGTACATCTAAAGCAGTATGAAAAAACTAAATTATGTGATAAAGAATACTTTCATAAATATGAGAAGGAATCCTTTATTAGTTATCGCAACTATGCTTGCTGTTCTTGTATCTTCTTTTTTAGTATTCACAACACTTTCAGCGAGAGCAATTGTTGAAAACAATACATCACGTTGGCAGAACGGAGTTCATGTAGTCATTTTTTTAGATGATAGAGTTACTTCTACAGCTCATCAACAACTACAAGAAACATTAGAAAGTTATTCAGAAGTGAGGATGGTAGAATATTTTTCGAAATCTGAAGCAACTGAAGAATTTAAAACATTATTCCAAGATCAACCAGAATTAGTACAAGAAGTAGACTTTGATATCCTTCCTACTTCCCTGAGAATAAACTTGAATGATCCAGCCGATTATGAATTAATTATTGAGAGAATGGATGGAAATCCTGCAGTAAAAGAAATTAGAGCTTCTGGAGAAGCGATTGAAAGACTTCTTACGCTAACAAATACTCTTGTTTTATCTGCAACTATTTTTGCCATTTTAATTGCGTTTGCAGCTTTTATATTAATCATTAACACTTTGAGGCTTACAGCTTATGCTAAAAGAAAAGAAATAAAAATAATGAGGACCATTGGTGCATCAGCAACATATATCCGCTTACCTTTTATTTTTGAAGCTGTATTTGAGTCTTTAATTGGAACAAGTATTGCGGTTGGACTTGGATGGGGATTTATACAGTATTCAAAAACTTCATTTATAGCTGAGAGTATATTCGATATCGCAATTTCTGATTCTTATTTAATTAATTTGACTTTAGTTTTACTACTTTCAACAATTATTTTTGGATTTTTTGCAAGCTTTGTAGGTATAAGAAAAGTCTTAAATGATTAAAAAATTTTTTATCTCTTTAATATCATTTCTTCTAATTATTCAATCAAGTGTTGTAGATACCTCTTTTGCAATCACAGCTGAAGAAAGGCTTGAAGAGGTTGAAAAGCAGCTTATTGCTGTTGCTAATCAAATCAAGCAATATGAAGGAGAGAAGACTGATTTAGAAAAGGCAATTTTGGCAAATGACGCAGCAATAAAGAAGGTAAACAATGAATTGGCTGTCGTACAAAAAGAATTAATTGCAGCAGAGCTTGCTTTAGACAAGGCATTAGAAGGTTACGATGAGGCTTTAAACAATCTTGCTGCTGTTCAGCAAAGTATTCTAAAAGAGCAAGTCACTCTAGGTGTTACAAAAAATGAAATATCAAAAGTTAAAGATGAATTATTTGAGACACAAAAAAGTCTAAATTTAGCAAAAGATCAACTACAAGAAAAAGCTGTTGATATGTACATCAATGGAGTTATGAGTCCAGCAACTGCATTGTTTGTAGATTTAAATGATTTATCAGACTTTCTTGCTGTACTAGGTTATGCTTCTGCAATTGTAAATACAGCATATGAAATAATTGAATCTTTAAATTCTTTTGAAAATTTATCTGAAACCCAGACTGAGTTTCTGA
Organism: uncultured Candidatus Actinomarina sp.; assembly: GCA_902619825.1. Lineage (GTDB taxonomy): Bacteria > Actinomycetota > Acidimicrobiia > Actinomarinales > Actinomarinaceae > Actinomarina. The sequence continues at coordinate 2,908 of CACNFT010000005.1, read as the reverse complement.
AAGATCGTGAGCAAGAAAGAGAGGAAATAATTTCTACACTACAAATCGAAGAGGAGAAAAAAAATCAGATATCGATTGAGGCTGAAGAGTATGCTGAAGATGTAGAAGAAAGTAAAAATAGAGTTGAAACCGAAAAACGAAAAGTTGAAAATAAAAAGGCAGCGGTTTTAGCAGAAAGAAGAAATGCTCAAAATCTTCTTACTCAAGCCAATAATCAACTCGCAAAGTTAGATGCTGAACATGCCAATCTTGAAAAACTTGAAGATGCTATTCAGGCTGATATCGAGAGACTTAGTACATTAGGGGGAGTAGCTCCAGATAAATTGACATGGCCAGTAACTGGTAGTTATGTTTCAAGTGGATATAAATGGAGGCGTTTTAGAGGCATAACAAGTTTTCATGGTGCTATTGATATACCTGGAAGGACGGGAACACCTATAAAAGCTGCGGCTGGAGGCGTAGTAATTCTCGCACGGTATTATGGCTTGGCCGGTAGGACAGTGTTTATTGATCATGGTGGAGGCATGACAACTCTTTACTTTCATATGAACCAAATAAAAGCTTCCGTTGGTCAAACTGTTGTCACAGGTGATGTAATTGGCACCGTTGGCACAACTGGAAGATCATCAGGGCCACACTTACACTTTGAAGTAAGACTAAAAAATCCTAATTCTGTTAGTTGTAGTCTTCCATACTTAGATCCAACATCTAGAGGCAGAATGAACCCCTACTGTTTTTTAGATAGATGAAAGTCTTTGCAGAAAATCGTAAGGCTAGAACCTCATATGAGTTTTTAGAATTCTTTGAAGCTGGAATTGTACTTACAGGAGCAGAAACAAAAAGTATCAGGAACGGTGGAATTTCAATAATTGATGCTTTTGCTAGTCTCGAAGATGAGGAAGTTCTTATTAGAGAGATGAATATTGAACCTTATAAGTACGCAGAGTTAATTGATTATGATCCTAAAACTCCAAGAAAACTTCTTCTTCATAAAAAAGAGATTAAGAGATTAATTGGATTAACTTCTACAAAAGGGCTTACATTAATTGCAACAAAAGTATTTGAACAAAATGGATTTATAAAAATTGAATTAGCCTTAGCAAAGGGTAAAAAAAATATAGACAAAAGAAGAAAAATTACTGATAAAAGAATTAAAAAAGAAATCAGAGACCTTAAATAATTTTTATTTTAAATTACTTTTATAAATTTAGAATTTATAAACTATAAAGAAATTAAAGGAAATAATGGTAAAAGAAATAAATGCTGAAGAATATGCTGAAATCATCAACTCTTCGTCACCGGTTGTAATTGATTTTCATGCGACTTGGTGTGGCCCATGCAAAGTCTTGAGCCCAATTTTGGAAGAGTTAAATGATGAAATCGAAGGTGTAGAATTCGTTAAACTTGATGTTGATCAACATCCTCAAATCGCAGGGCAAAATCAAGTTATGGGTGTGCCCACTGTTGTAATCTTAAAAGACGGTGAAGTTAAAGATAGATTTGTAGGTGTTCAACCAAAAGAAGTTATTAAAGAGAAAATTACTTCACTAGGTTAATAGTGCTGAGAATTGTATTAGTTTTACAAGTTCTTATATTTCTTATGTTCGGGTACTTTGTTGTAAATATTCAAAGTACAGTTAACGATTTAACAATTCAATTAGAGAGTGCATTATTAGTAGTCGAGGACATGAAAACAGTACTTCCTGAAATTGAAGAAGCAGTAAATAATTTTAATCAACTCAAGCCCTTATTTGAAAATCTTGGGAAACTTAGCGAATTATTATCAGTACTGACTGATCCATTTGGTTCAAATGGATAAAAAATTTGAAATCGTTATGTACAGCACACAATGGTGTGGTGACTGTGTCAGATCCAAAAAAGTTTTTGATAAGTTAAATATCAAATTTACTGAAATCGATATTGATTTTGATAAAGAAGGATATGAAATTGCTAAAAAAATACAAAATCAAAATCCAAGAATACCAACTATAGTTTTTGAAGATGGAAGCTTCCTTGTTGAACCTACAGATGTAGAGCTCACAGAAAAATTAAATTCCTTATAATTTGTATAATGTTTGAAAATAAATTGGATACTAAAAACTTAATAAATTTTTGTAATGAAACTCTAGATATCTCAGGAAGAATAGCCTTGGCTCACTTTCGTGATATAAGAGATCTAACAATAAAAATTGATGAAAGTCCAGTTACCCTTGCAGATAAACAAATCGAACAAGTAATTAGAAGAGAAATTGAAAAAAATTATCCTAATCACAATATTGTTGGTGAAGAGTTTGAAGTACTAAACAATGAGTCAGAATATACATGGTATATTGATCCAATTGATGGAACAAGAAGTTTTGTGGCTGGAAAGAACGATTTTGGTACATTAATTGCACTGGTAAAAAACGAGGAAATTATTGGAGGGGTTATTGATTGTCCAGCGTTGAAAGAAAGATGGATCTCTTTTGAAAGAGATGTAACTACTGTAAATGGTGATGTAATTAGGTGTAGAAAAATTGATCAACTTGAATACTCTGTAATGGCAACAACCTCAAGTCATCAATTCGGTATGAAAAAATGGAGAGCTTATCAATCTCTTGAAGAGAGCGTTAAAGTAACAACTACAGGAAGTGACTGTTACAACTATGGATTACTAGCAAGCGGATATGTAGATATTGTGGCTGAAAAACTTACCGCTCCACATGATTACCTACCTCTTGTAAAAGTAGTTGAGGGATCAGGCGGAGTTATGACCGACTGGGATGGAAACGATCTTTCTCTTGAGGATAAAGATGTTTATGTTTTAGCCTCTGCTTCTAAAGAGCTTCATGAACTAGCATTAGAGAAATTAAAAGATAAATAAAATGAAAATCTTAGTTTGTGATAATTTAGAAAAAAAAGTTGTAGA
>CACNFT010000004.1 GCA_902619825.1 uncultured Candidatus Actinomarina sp. | reverse complement strand
AAGATGGTGGCTTTTTAGATTGGGACTATGTAGTTAATTTATTAGAAAATGAAGCACCTTTTTGGAAACCAGGAGACCAAACAGGATATCACATGATGACAACAGGATGGTTAATAGGTGAGATAATTAGAAGAATTTCTGGAAAATCTCTAGGAAAATTTTTTAAAGATGAAATCAGCGATCCACTAAATCTTGACTACTGGATTGGATTACCTGAGAGTGAAGATCATAGAGTTGCTAAAGTTACCCCTTTTACATCTAGTCCATCTGATAAACCAAGTAAATTTGCCGATGTTTTTAGAAATGATTTATCCTCTATGCAGAGATTATCACTTACAAATACCGGTGGCTACGATTACAACTCTCCAAACACTTATAGATCCGAATTAGGGGGAGTTGGCGGTATAACTAATGCACGGTCATTAGCTGAAATGATGACACCACTAGCACAAAACAATGAAAAAATTATTTCGAAAGATGGTGTTAAGCGTTTAAGTCAATCCAATATTAGATCAGATATCGATAGCATGCTTTTACTTCCAACTAATTTTTCTGAAGGATTTATGTTAAATATGGATAATAGAGGAAAATTTGAAGGCGAAGGGGGATCTTTTTTGATAGGTAATAATGCATTTGGCCATGTTGGCTTTGGTGGAAGTAGTGCAACTTTTGCTGATCCTGATTGTAAATTAGCTTTTGGTTACCTTGTAAACAAATTAGGTGGTGAATATTTAATTAATGAAAGGGGACAAAGCCTAATTGATGAAGCATATAAATCATTAATCTAATTTTTTTATACCTACAGCAATATATTATTAATTAAACGGCTATCTATTTTGAGGAATTTAAATAGCTATTTAGATAAGTGGTTTCTCCAGGATGGGAACCCTCTTATCTTTACAAGGATGTAGTGAAAAGTAAAAATCCTCAATCGATTACAACATCTGTAATGTAAGTATCAAATTTTTGCAGTAAAAAATAATAATTCTCCGTTTTATTTGAGTTTACGCTTTGTTTACTTTCACCAGCCATTATTGAACTCATAGGAGGATTAATTAATGAGAAACAAACTTTTAATATGTCTTCTCGTATTTGGACTTTTAACCGCAGCTTGCGGACCAGGAGATCCAGAAGTCATCAAATGGGGATTTATTCCTGCTGATAATGCAGATGCATTACAGGAATTATCCGAACCATTTGTTGAATTTATGAGTGACTATGTTGGAATACCAATTGAGGCAAGTCTTACACAAGATTATGCCGGAGCTATTACAGGTTTAGGGTCTGGACAACTTGATGTTGCAGGTTTAGGACCTTTGGGGTTTGTATTAGCACAACAACAATACCCTGATAAAATTACAGCCATATCAAAAGCTATACGATTTGGTTCTGCAACGTATCATGGACAGATTGTTACAAATGATCCATCAGTATGTAAATCAGCACCTGTAATTGGAGCATGGTCTAATAAAAATGGAACACCAGAAATTATTCCAGGATCAACAACTGCACCACCAGATGTAAAAGCATTACAAGTGGGATGGTCGTTTGGTGATAATGGATTAGAACCTGAAGTTTTAGATACTGGAGAAACAGTAAGCCCTGGATATGCTTGTGAAGCAGATTTAACATCCATGAAGGGTAAAACTGTTGCTGCTGCTGATCCAGCATCAACCTCTGGCTATTTATTTCCAGGTCTTGCAGCACGAAACGCAGGACTTGATTTAGATGCAGATATGAATCTCATATTTGCTGGTGGACACGGTGGAGTAATCCAAGCAGTTTACAATGGAGATGCTGATTTTGGATTTTCATATGATGATGCAAGAAGAACTCTCCGAAAAGAGAATCCAGACGTTGGAGAAAAAATAATTGTTATTGGAATCTCACCAGAAATACCAAACGATGTCATAGCTGTTAATGCTGATCTTTCAGATGAATTACAACAGCTTATATTAGATGGTATGGTTGCATTCCTTGCACAAGGAGAAGAGGCTGAGAACTTTTTTGATACATTTTATGGATGGACTGCTGTTGAACCAGTAGAAGATTCAGAATTTGACCCGGTAAGGGAAGCTCAAGAATCCTTTGGGATAACTGAGCCGTAAATCTCCTCATTTATATAAAGTACGTCATTGAATTGAATAATCCGGCAGATCTAAAGCTCTGCCGGATTATCATATTTAAAATAAGGGAGTTATTTTGATCAAATTAAAAAATGTGAATGTTATTTATCCAACAGGCACTCATGCCATGAAGGATGTTTCATTAGACATAAATGAAGGAGATTTTTTAGTTATAGTTGGAAAATCAGGAGCAGGTAAGTCAACTTTATTAAGAACGCTCAATGGTCTAGTAAAAACATCAAGTGGGAGTATTAATATCTTTGACAAAGAAGTTACAACATCATCAAAAAGAGAGCTCAGAGAGATTCGCTCAAAGACTGGGATGATATTTCAAACTTTCAATCTTGTCACAAGAACCACAGTATTTAACAATGTCTTAACTGGAAGATTAGGCGAGATGTCAACACTTAGAGGATTTTTTGGATTATGGTCTGACGAAGATAAAAAAATAGCAATGGATGCATTAAAAGAAGTAGAGATAGAAGAGAAAGCATGGACAAGAGCCTCAAAATTATCTGGTGGTCAACAACAAAGAGTTGGAATAGCAAGAGCCTTGACGCAAAAACCTAAGCTTGTTTTAGCTGATGAACCGGTTGCTTCATTAGATCCAGTTACATCTAGAAAAGTTATGGACTATATCAAAAAAATTAACGTTGAGTTAGGTATAACAACAATTGTAAATCTACACTTCCTTGACTTAGCAAAAGACTATGCAGAACGCATCATAGGCATGTACGATGGAAAAATTGTTTACGATGGCATGGTTGATGATATTACTGATGCAGATTTTGAAAAAATCTATGGAGGTCAACTCACCGAGGAAGATTATAATGAAACAAGAACAAATTAAAAATCCTGACTCAAGAAAAAACTTAAGAAATAGATTTTTTATCGTTTTATCAATAATTCTATTAACAGTATTTGGAATTGATAGGGTTGGTTTTTCACCCAGAAGAGTTGATGGTGCTATTGATAATTTAATTTTTGTTGTTTCAAAATTTTTCCCTGAAGATTATTTTCAAGAAGGGGGTGCTATTGAATGGACGTATGAGGTAGCTTCTGGAGCCTTTATTGAGTCAATTCAAGTAGGAGTCCTGGGTGCAATCATAGGTTGTATCCTTGCATATCCCTTATGTTTATTTGGTTCTAAATTAACAGCTCCAAACAAAGTTGTATTAAACACAACAAGAACTTCAGTAAATGTGATAAGAACAATGCCCGAACTTTTCTGGGTAATACTTGCAACTACAGCACTTGGTTTCGGGCCATTTGCGGGCCTAGTTGCAATTATTATATTTGTTGTTTTTGTTGTGTATAAGATGTTTACAGAATCTATCGATGCATTAGATCCTGGACCCTTAGAGGCTTTAAATGCTACGGGTGCAACATATTTTACATCGTTAAGACATTCAGTTGTTAAAGAGATAAATCCTATATATTTTGCTCTATGTATTTTTATGCTTGAACTCTCTATAAGGGTAAGTGCAGTGATAGGCTTAGTTGGTGCTGGCGGCATAGGTCAATTGCTAAATGTTGAAAGAGTTTACTTTCATTGGGATAACGTAAGTGCAATTGTCTTGGCAATGACTGCAATGATAGTTATCCTTGAAATCATTTCAACTAGTGTACGAAGTAGGTTGTTAAGATGATAACCTCAACAGATAATAGAACTAAATACATCAGGTTAGGATTTTATATTTTACTTGGAGTTGTTGTATTTTGGTCCTCATCTGACCTCTCAATAACATGGGAGAGGTTTGTAAGCTCATTCCCTAAAGTTGCAAAAATATTTAGCTTAATGATTCCACCAGATTTAAGCACTGAAATGATTACCAGAGTCTTTATTAAGCTAGAAGAGACAATATGGATTGCCTGGGTAGGCACGATAATTGGTATAATTTTCTCAATACCTCTTGGATTCTTAGCAAGTTCAAACTTGTTTCCAAACTTCGTATGGGGCCCTTTTAAATCACTACTTGTGATAATACGAGCAATACCCGAACTCATTATTGCCTATGTATTAATACCCATAACTGGGCTAGGTGCTTTAACAGGTACCCTTGCTATTGGCATAGGATCAATAGGAACGCTCGGTAAATGGCAATCTGAATTATCAGAAGAGGTTGATTTTGGGCAGAGAGAAGCTGTTATTGCAACTGGTGCTACAAGTGTCGTAGAATCTAGATGGGCTGTCCTTCCTCAAGTTCTCCCATCACTCTTAAGTTTTTATTTATATAGATTTGAAATAAATATAAGAGCCTCAGCAATTTTAGGACTTATTGGTGCAGGTGGAATTGGGGCAGAATTGCTTGGACAATTTCAATATAGAGACTTTCCAAGAGCTGGAACCGTTGTATTATTTACTGTCCTTGTAGTTGTTATTATCGATGAGATTTCATCGAGAATACGATCAAAAATTATAGAGGGAACATAATGTTTATATTATTGGTTAGGCATGCGCAACCTTTTTGGAGAGAGGAAGCAAAAGATCCTAACAATCCTGAACTAACAGAGCTTGGTATAGAGCAGGGAAAGTTTACAGGTAACTATATCAATCTCTTGAAAAGCATGGATATTACATTTGAAACAATTTGGCATTCAGAATTAACTAGGTCTAGACAAACAGCAGAATTAATTTCTAAAGAGCTTGATAACAATATAAAAATGTCAGAGCATTCTTGGTTGAATGAAGTCAAATTACTCGATTTTAAGGGTATGAAAGAGTATGCTGAAAGATCTGAAAAATCTGATTTCAATGCAGTTGAACTTGATAAATGGTACGAGGGTTTTGAATCAATGGAAAATTTTGTTGATCATGCAAACAATCTCACACCACATTTTTATCAGTCATTAGAAGATTTTGGTATAAAAAAAAGTTATCAACAAACTAGAAATGGTGATGAAAAAGTATGGGAGATAACTACAGATAAGAATTTACTTATTGTTGGGCATGGAGGTACTAATTCAGTACTGTTATCTGAACTTCTTTCATTTGATTTTAAACCCTGGAATGTCGTTCGATTAGGAATAGACCATGCATCAATAGCTATGCTAGTTGGGGTATCAGTAGGTAAAGAACATATTTTTAGGTTACAAAAATTAAACGATACACATCTCTTATCTCCTGAAAAAATAACAAGATAATAATTCTATTTGTTTAACTTTTATTAAATTACATGTGATACAAAATTCATATTCTGTTTACTTTTAACTTTTAAATTTTCGTATATTGGCGTTCGTTTAACTTACTTCGTTTATTTTAAAAATAATTAGTGTCGTTGGTTATTTTCATATTACATTTTTATGACGTAGATGACACCTCTAAAACCAACGATGATTTCAACTGTTAAAATTAGTTGTATGGAAGAAATTGAACCAGATAACAAAGACTTTAGAATTGCTGAATTACATGTTGAAGGATTATCTAACCCTAATATTGCTAAAGCATTAGGTTTAAGTAGATCTACTGTTTATAGAAGACTACAAACCCCACAATGTAAAGCTGTTATCAATCAGATAAGAAATATTTATCACAATTCATTAATGGCAAGAATGCATAATTTAGCAGCTAAAGCAATTAATGCTTATGACAAGAAAATCTCAGAGGGAGACATTACTGCAGGAGACTTAAATGGATTTTTTAGAGTAATGTCAAATTTATTTTCTAAAGATAACACTGTATATGAATTTGAAAATCCAGAGATTGTCAGTTACGTTCAGTTTCAAAGAGACCTAGATATTACACCTGTCGAGCGATTTAAAATCGGTGAGAAAGGAGACAAATAGTTATGGAAATTGGAATAGATTCATTCGCTAAAAAAACTCAAACTAATGAAGGTGGAACTGTGGATGATGATGCAAAAGCAATGTCTGAATTAATTGAAAGAATTGTACATGCAGATAAAGTGGGACTTGATGTCTTTGGACTTGGAGAGCATCACAGAGAAGAATTCCTAGATTCAGCAGCTCATAATATACTTGCAGCAGCTGCGGCAAAAACAGACAATATAAAACTTACAAGTGCAGTTGCAGTTATCAGTGCAACAGATCCTGTCAGACTTTTTCAAAATTATGCAACCTTAGATCTTATTTCAAATGGAAGGGCCGGCATTGTCGCTGGTAGAGGTTCATTTACGGAAGCTTTTCCTTTGTTTGGTTTAGATTTCGGTGATTATGATGATTTATATGCTGAGAAGCTTGATCTTTTACTAAAAATTAGAGATGAAGAACATGTTACTTGGTCTGGTAAATTTAGACCTCCTTTAGTTAACCAAATTGTATATCCAAGACCTGTACAGGATAAATTACCGATATGGGTTGGAGTTGGAGGAACACCTGCTTCTTTTGTTCGAGCAGGAACTCTTGGTTTACCATTAATGATTGCTGTTATTGGTGGTGAAACACATAGGTTTAGACCACTAGTAGATCTTTATTACGAGGCGGCAGAAAAAGCGGGACATGATAAATCAACTTTAAAGGTTGGCTTACATTCTTTAGGTTTTGTAGCTAATTCTAAAGAGGAGGCTATTGAGAAATATTACCCTGGTTACAGAATCTGGTTCAATCAAATTGGTAAAGAACGAGGATGGCCACCCGTCACAATGGAGAGATTTGAAGAACAAATAGGCGATCTGGGTGCATATGTAATTGGAGGCCCCGAAGAAGTTGCAGATAAGTTAGTAAGACATAGTGAAGCTTTAGGGGGATTATCACGTTTTACATTTCAGATAGACAATGCAGGTTTAAGTCACGATGATTTATTACAAACATTTACGCTTATTGGAGAAGTGGTAAAACCACTTGTTAATGAACGGCTTCAATAAGAAAATTTAAATTATTCAATTGGATTTAATTATATACTGTGTAATATTTGATTAGGTAATAAGCCTGTTACCTCAAAAAAGAGTTCAGGAAACTGGACTCTTTTTTACGTGTTGGGACTATATTTTTAGCTAAGCCCACCTTTATATCGTTTAGATATCGGATTCATGGGTGCAAGGTTTTCCATTAACTCATCTGATACATCACCAAGAACTGTCATTTTTTCAATATTTGCAATCTCTCTAAATTTTAAATTAACAGGTGTTCCCATTACTTTTCCAGCTAACCCTTGAAAATTTTCTGATTTCTCAAAAACCTCAACCAAAGTTCCTGTGTTGGAATTTTCATCAAGGAACCATTCAAACTTAATCAAACCTTCAGGATCGACACTATCAATAAACTGGCATTGTTCATTCAATATGAAATCTGTAAACATGTCTCTGTCATCGAATGACACATCAATAATTACTGTTATGTTTCCACTGTTATTATGTAATTGCATTTTTCTCCTTTTATTTCTCTTTAATTATAGAACTTGCTGTATCAACCCTAATGTCATGTGAAGCTTTCCAACTTTCTCCAGTATTAACAATTGCTGATATAGGTCCATAGCTATTTTGTAAATCGCTTAGTTGATTTACTTTATGACCTTTCTTAATTAGTTCATTAATAATTTTTTTATCTATCCCAGGTTCAATATTTATTTCAGATACTGATTCTTTTCCGAATTCATCAATATTCCATCTAGGAGACGTCATTGCATATTCTAAATTTTCATTTTTAAGTATTTTTAAAATAAAATGGCTTAATAGTTGTGGTTGATACCTTCCACCTCTTGTACCTATGATCATATCAAGATTTCCATCTACACTCCACATAGTTGGAGATAATGTATGAAGTGGTTTTCTTCCAGGTTTTAATGAGTTTGGATGATTCTGAATAAGATTAAACCCTGCCCCTCTATTGTGTAAAAAGAATCCTAAATCATCAACACCAATAGTGCTACCAATACCATGAAAATTAGATTGAATTAGTGAGACTGCATTCCCATCATTATCTTTAGTGCACATGTATGCCGTTCCACCACCTAGTTCTTTTGGTTGACCAAATACTGAGGTTGTATCTTTATTAATCAATTTTGAAAGAGTTTTAAGATATTCAAGATTAAGCCCATTAAATTGGTCTATATTTTCACCATAATCATATGTCAGGTCATCTCGCTCAGATGCAATTGCTCTATATGACTCAACAAGTGTATGAAAGTCAATATTATCTGATCCATCATCTAGGAGCTCATAAATTTTTAATGTTCCAAGTGTTAGATAACTTTGTGTATGAGGTGGAGTAACCCAGCCTGTTTTGCCGTAGACATCTATTGATAAAGGTTCAATCCACTTTGATTCAAAAGATCTCAAATCGTCTTCAGTAATTACATGATTAAGCGTTTCTGAAATTTTCTTTGCAACTGATCCTGTATAAAAATATTCAGGACCATCGATACTTAAACGTTTTAAAGTTTTACCAAGTAAGCTTCTTTTAATAATTGCTCCAATTTCTGGTGACTCACCATCAGGAAATAATTCGGAACCCGATTCTTGTTTAATTAATGTGTCTTTATGTAATGAAAGAGAATGATATAGTTCAGTTGAAACTTCAAAACCTCTATAACATATATCAATTGCAGGTCTAAAAATTTCATCAATACTTAATTTCCCAAATTTTTCATGCATGTCAAACCAGCCTTTAACAGCTCCTGGAACAGTTACCGACATTGGGTGATCTAAAGGAATACTATCTTGAGATGATAATTGTGAAATATCTACATTTGATCCAGCATATCCTGACGAATCTAGACAATAAGGAGCAGACTCACCATTAATCCAAATTAGTGAAAATAAATCACCACCTATCCCACATGTCTCAGGCGCTACAAGACCTTGGACGATATTTGTAGCAATTGCTGCATCAACAGCGTTACCACCGTTATTAAGAATATCTATTCCTGCATTTGTTGAAAGATAATGTGGAGAAACTACAATGTTAGGCATTAATTAAAGTATCTATAAAATGCTAAGACAATAAATGATCCCCAAATTATTTTCTCAAAACGTTTTGTAATCCAGAGTCTGCCATATGATTTGTGAAATCCAAAAAATAAAAAGAATTTTCTAATGATTGTGCTCATCCCTCTTTTAACTCATTAATTAATTTATCTAATTCACCATCATCCATAGATATTGTGTAATCTGAATTTGGATATATACTATTATTTACATCATTTTTAAATGCACTAATTGCTTTCGATCGTTCTAGTTTTAATTCATTTAAAATTTTATTACCATCACCCCATGATTTCGCATGTCTAGGCATCTTTATATTTTTTGTTTCACCAACAATGTCTTCAAAAAAAAGAAATATAACATCACCGCCGGACCCTGCGCCGAGAGAATTTAATACAAGATCGGTATGTTTACTAATTTCAATCAAAGCATCTTCAGCGACGCATTCAACTTCTGCCCCAAATGCACCTGCATTCTCAAGATCTTTTAAATCTTTAAGTATTTCTAGTGCCTCATTAACTGTTTTTCCTACTGTTCTTATCCCTCCAAATTTTGTAGCATCTGATGGAACCATTCCTACATGTCCTTGAACATGCATACCTTCATTAGCTAGCATCTCAACAATTTCTGGGCTACGTGGGGTTAACACTGAATCAGCACCTTTCATTGCTACTTCAATAGCCCCTTTTAAAATATCGTCTTTTGTTATGAATCTACCTGCAAATAAAGCTGCAGTAATGAATGTATTTGGAGCACCACTTCTTACATCTTCATATGAATCACTTCCAGTGATGATCATGTCAATATTTTGTTCAGATAAGATTTCTGCTTCTTCTCTATTCTGTGCAGTTACCTGTGTCATTTTTACACCTTTTTTTTTATTTTCTACAATGTCTCCAATAGTTAAATTTCTTTGAACCTGTTGATGTCCGTAGGTATAAATTCTTTTCATAGATACATTGTAGATTCATGGTATCTTGAGGTTCAAATTTGAAACGCAATTCATAGTGATAACATATGTGTATGAAGATTTACTTGCAGGCAAGGGGAAGTTATGAATCCTTGCTTGATTTATCAATATGGTGTGAAAATAACAATATTGATCGTATTGGATTACCCGATCATTATATTGTTGGTAAACAACGAAATGATAAAAATGAACCAGCACCAGCTTTAGACTTATTAACCGCAATAGCTGGATTAGTTCGCGATACAGAGTCAATGATATACTCCGTTTTAGTATCTCCAATTACATTCAGACATCCAAGTGTTCTTCTTAAAATGGCTACCACTATTAATGAAATGGCCAAGAAAAGATTTAGATTAGGTGTTGGCACTGGATGGCTTGAAATTGAGCATGAAGTATTTGGTATAGATTTTCCTGATCTCAAAACAAGGTTTGAAATGTTACACGAGGCGCTTGAATATATAACTCAAGGTATGTTTGGAGAAAATAAGGGGATGAATGGTAAATATTATCAACTTGATAATGTACCTTTACTTCCTAGTGCTCAAGGTGAAGTCCCAATAATTATTGGCGGTGGAGGAAAGAAAAAAACACCTACTCTTGCTGGGAAATATGCTGATGAATTTAATATCTATGCAGGCCCTGAAGATGTATTAAAAAATAGTATTGACCTTTTCTATGATGTGGCAAACAAAAACAATAGGGATGTCAATAAACTTGAAGTTTCCACTGCATGTCCACCTGTTGTCGGATTTACAAAAGACGAAGTCGATCAATCATTAATTGATGCAGCTAAATCTCTAATCCAGCCTAAAGATGAAATTGCTAAGAATTGGAAAGATAGAAGTTATTTATACGGTACTCCCGAAGAGATAGCTGAGACAATTGGGATGTGGAAAGATGCTGGAATTCAATCCGTATACCTCCAGTTACTTGATTTAGATAAAAATAAAAGAGAAAACGATATTGAAGTTATTAGAAAAGCTGTTGAACTAGCTAGTTAAGATTCTTAGAGATAACAATATTGAGACAACAACAAGTATCGGTCTAATTAATTTATCACCAACCCTTATTGCAGATTTTGAACCTAAATAAGCACCAGTTATTCCACCTACGGCCATAATTAACCCAAGCTCCCAAATCACGTAGCCTTGAATCGCAAAGATGATAAATGCTGCAAAGTTAGATGCAAAGTTTAATAATTTAGATGTCGCTGTTGATTCAAGTAAAGTTTGATTTTTAAACACTAGAAATAACATAACAAAAAAAGAGCCTGTTCCTGGACCAAAAAAACCATCATAAAAACCAATTAGAAAAATTAAAGGTGTTAATAAAACTACATAATTACTTAAGTCTGTTTTGACCTGTCTATTAAGAACAAAAAAAATAGCAACAGATATTAAAAGGATTGGAATCAATGTTCTTAATATTTCATCCGAAAGCCTACTAACCATTAAAGTTCCAACTGATGATCCAATAAAAGACAATATAAAATATTTATTCTTATTTATATCTGTCAGATATCCATTAACGTAATAATTTCTTGATGATGTAAAGGTACTGAACGAAGATTGAAATTTATTTGTTCCCAACACGGTCAATGGATTTATTCCTACTAATAACATCGATGGAGTAGTTAATAATCCACCTCCGCCTGCAATTGAGTCTATGAATGAAGCAAGAATTGAAACTCCAAATAGAAATAAATATACCGTATTTGTATCTTGTGTAATGTCCATAAAAATTTTAAAACGAACTATGTTTATTTGATAATACAACTAGATTTTAATAATGTACGAATTTGTAACTGAAAGAGTTGTCCAAGGACTATTATCTGGAATTGGACTTGGCACAGTATTTTATTTGTATCCAATTACGCGACATATCATAAGTAATAAATATAGAAAGAAGTTTAAAATTGCTGAATTCGGGCATGAACTATTCAAAATTGAGACAATTAAGTATTTACGTAAAGGCATCATTTATGGATTTCTCTATGGTGCGATAGTTGGGACTATAATCGGTCCATTTGGTTCTATTGTTGGGGTTTAGTGAGGTATAAACCTCCAAAATATATTCTTTTTTATATCTATTTTTTCTTTGTTGTATATATTTTTCTTTTTCATTTACCTAATGATTTAGAGAAAATTGAATTAGGTACATATGAACTTGAAAAGCAAAATGAAACAAAATTAGATTTGAATATTTACAATGTGAAGGAATTAGAGCTGGAGATATTAGAAACATTTGTTTCCTCAACTTTGAAAAAATGTAATATTCAAGAAATTTTTGTGTTTGGCTCTATTCAGTCATACAACAATTTAGTACGTATAAGGATTGAAGACGTAAGAGTTTCTGGTGGACTTAATATCGAAAATAAAAATGAGGCCAAAAATGATCGTGTTTTTAACTATCAAGATCCTATAAATATCACTTCTAATTCATTTAATTGTTTGAATGAAAAAATAATTATTGAATTTGAGAACGAAATAAATATTCAGTATTTAAGAATTATTCAAGATGCAAATGATCTGTTTCAAAATGTTAAAATTATAAATATTAACGCTTATTCATAACAACTTTAATATTATTTAACAATGGACTATTTTCTATCAATAGATCAAGGAACAACTAGTACGAGGTCTATATTATTTGAACAAAGTGGAAATATAAAATCATCACATCAAGTTGAATTTAAACAAATTTTTCCAGATAATATATCAGTTGAGCACGATGCTATTGAAATATTAGAAACAGTAAAAATATGCATTAGAAATGTTACTAAAGAAATTGATGTTAAAAGTATTAAGAGCGTAGGTATAACAAATCAGCGTGAAACTATAGTTGCCTGGAGTAAAACTACAGGGATGCCTCTTTATAATGCTATTGTTTGGCAGGATACAAGAACTCAAGACATCTGTGATGAATTAGTTGCTGATAAAGAACTATCAGTTTTTTTTGATAAAACAGGATTACCAGTCGCAACCTATTTCTCTTTATCAAAGATTTTATGGTTGATAAGAAATGTTCCTGATATTAAGAAGACATTAGATACAGATGTATGCTTTGGAACTATTGACAGTTGGTTGATATATAATTTAACCGGAAATTACTATACAGATGTTACAAATGCATCCAGAACACTTTTGTATGATTTATACAAAATGGAATGGAGTAAAGATCTTCTTAGTAAGTTAAGCATTCCGATAAATTCCTTACCTGAGGTTAAACCATCTTTTTCAAATTTTGGTGAAATGAATGAGATAATACCGGGCGTACCTGTAACTGCTGTTTTAGGTGATCAACAAGCTGCATTATTTGGTCAGAATTGTACAAAGAAAGGCGATGTCAAAAACACTTATGGAACAGGTTGTTTTGCACTAACAAATACAGGAAACAACATTGTCAACTCAGACAATGGATTGCTAACAACTATCGCTTATCAAAAAGAAGGTGAAGATGCTATGTATGCATTGGAAGGATCAGTTCCTATTGCTGGAGCTGCGGTTCAATGGTTAAGAGATAACTTAAATATTATTGATAAAAGTGAAGATATTGAATCATTAGCGATGTTGGAAAAAGATAATGGGGATGTTTATTTTGTACCTGCATTTTCTGGACTATTTTCTCCTCACTGGGACGAGACGGCAAGAGGCTCATTATTTGGATTGACTAGATTTTCAAATAAATCACACATGGCAAGAGCAGTACTTGAATCAGTAGCTTTCCAAACATATGAGTTAATTGAAAGTATGGAAATAGATCTTGATACTAAATTTGAAAATCTAAAAGTTGATGGGGGTATGGTAGATAACAATTTATTAATGCAGTTTCAATCTGATATTTTGGGCAAGTCTATTCATTCACAGGAAATAAATGAAATTACTGCTCTTGGAGTTGGTCTTGCAAGTTATCTGTATATTATGGATTTACCTATCTCCGCCATGAGTGATTATATAACTTCATCTAAAACTTGGAATCCTAATATGAGTAATGAAACAAGAATTAACTTTCTTAATTCGTGGCATAAAGCAATAGAAAAAGCTAAAAATTGGTTATAAAGTTTTTAACATTAGGATATGTTGGTTTTTTCGTTGTTGCTGGAATAAACCATTTTGTAAATCCTATCTTTTACGACAAGATTGTACCTGATTTTATACCATTCCCGCGTATTATTCATTTAGCTACAGGTGTAATTGAAATAGTCCTTCCACTGTTCTTTTTTACAAGATACAGAAAAGAGGCCGCTATTTTAATGATAATTTTCCTAGTTGTTATTTATATTGGAAATTTAAATGTATGGATAAACGATCTTCCTTATGGAAATCGCTATTTTTCAAATTATCAACATTTCTTAAGATTGCTATTGCAGCTTTTCTATATTGGAATCGCTTATATTATTTATTTATATGAATGAACTGAAATTTCCAAATAAATTTCTCTTTGGTACGGCTGTTGCTTCATATCAAGTTGAGGGTGGTATTTACAATAATGATTGGACTATTTGGGAAAATAAATCAAACTCTGTTTGTGTTGAGCCATGTAATGAAGCATGTAAACATTACGAAATGTTGGACAAAGATATTGAACTTCTTAAAAAGCTTGGAATAAAAGCTTTTAGATTTTCAATAGAATGGAGCAGAGTAGAGCCTACTGAGGGTAATTATGATACTGAGGCAATTAATCATTATGTAGAGAAAGCAAATAAATTAATTGCTAGCAACATAATACCTATCATTACATTTCATCATTTCACTACACCAGAATGGCTATTCAAAAAGGATTCATGGCTTAACCCAGATGTTGATGAATATTTTGACAATTATGTTGGGAAATTAATGGAATATTTACCAAGTGATATTGAGTTTTTTAACACTATAAATGAACCAGGGATATTCGCATTTTTTGGATATTTTTCGACTAACAAATTCCCCCCAGGCATAGCTAATGAGACAAAATTTATACAAGCTTCAGAGAATATAATGTCTGCTCATAGAAAGGCATTAAAGACAATCAAAAAATATAATCAAAATGCAAAAGTTGGTATGACCCATGCATTACAAGAATGGGAAGATGATGATAGTAATAAATTAAAAGAATATTTGAAATATCATCTTGAGGATAAATTTTTAGAAGCATCTATTGATGACGATTTCATCGGATTACAAACTTATACAATCGTAAGATATCCAAAAAATATATTTTTAAAATTTTCAAATTCTTTACTTTTAAATATTGGATTTATAAGAAAATTTATTTTACCTCGTATTATACAAATTTTTGCTGGCAGAAATGGAGCAATAACAAGCGAAACCCGAACTACAAAAATGGGTTATGAATATAGACCAGAAGCAGTTTTATATAATCTAAAAAGGTTAAAGAAGATTTTTCCTGATAAAGAAATTTTTATTACAGAAAATGGAATAGCAACAGATAATGACGATGAAAGAATTGAGTTTGTAACAACCGTATTAAAAGATGTGCACAAATTCGTGACTGAACATAATAATGTAATTGGTTATCTGTACTGGTCTTTGTTAGATAATTTTGAATGGGACCTGGGATATCAAATGAACTTTGGTTTAGTAGAGGTCAATAGGGAAACATATGAACGATTACCTCATAAATCAGCTTCCTGGTTTGGAAATATTTCATCCTCAAACGTTTTATCTATAAAATAATTTTCTTTTAAACTATAAAACATGGTCTATATCATTGCAGGAGCTACAGGAGTTGTAGGTAGTGCTATTTCAAAGGAATTATCTAAAGAAAACGAAGTTCACTTAATTGGAAGAGATGAAGAAAAACTTTCTGCATTAAGTAAAGAAATTGATGCTCAATATTCCCTTATTAATTTAACTAACACCATAGAACAACGTGAATTTTCAAAGATCATTCCTGACGATAAAGAAATAAATGGTCTTGTAAATTGCATAGGTTCAATTTTGATAAAACCTTTACACGGAACAAAGACTGAAGAGTTTGAAGAAGTTCTGAGAGTAAACCTTTTTTCTAGTTACTATCTTTTAAGTTCATTTGCTAGACGTATGAAAAATGGCTCTGCAATATTTTTCTCATCTGTTGCTGGAACAAAGGGATTGTCTAATCATGAAGCTATTGCTGCTGCCAAAGCTGGATTAGAAGGTATGGCGAGATCAGCTGCAGCATCCTATGCAAAAGATAATCTTCGAGTAAACGTTATTGCCCCTGGACTTATGGATACGAATATGAGTCAAAGACTACTCGCAACAGAACAAGCTAGAGAACTCTCAAAATCAATGTACCCAATACAAAAAATTGGTGATTTTAATGATATACTTCCTGTTGTAAAATGGTTATTGTCAGAAGACTCAAAATGGGTTACTGGTCAGACTATACATGTTGATGGGGGTCTATCAACGGTTAAGCCGAGATAGGAGAATATGTCAGATATAAAATATTTAGAAACTCATGAATGGTATCTCATGAAAGACGATGAAATCACAGTAGGTATTTCAGATTTTGCTCAAAACGAACTTGGAGACATCGTTTATGTAACATTGCCTGAAGTTGGGCAAGAGTTTGAAAAGGGTGCTGCAGTAGTTGAAGTTGAAGCAACTAAAACTGTTGCAGATGCATATGCACCGATGGATTGCACAATTACAGCAGTCAACTCACAACTTGAGACTGAGCCAGAAACCATCAATAATGATCCATGCGGTGATGGGTGGATGTTTAAAGCAAAAGTAAATACTGTTGATGACTCAGGAATGTCTTATCAAGAGTATGAAACTTTTGTATCTTAATGGATAAAAAAACAACTCAACTACATCATTACCATCTATCTCAAGAAGCTAAGTTTATCGATTTTGGTGATTGGTCTATGCCATTTTCTTATGAAGGAACATTAAAAGAACATAATATTGTAAGAACATCATCTGGTTTCTTTGATGTATCTCATATGGGACGGTTAGAGATCCAATATTCTCAAATTGAAAAAATATCCAATTTGATTTGTTCTGAACTTATTGATATTCCTACAAATAAGGCACTCTATTCAATTTTTACAAATGAAGAGGGGAATGCTCTTGATGATGTAATATTTTGGAAATTTGAAGATAAGATCATACTTATTCCAAATGCATCTAACTTAGATAAAATCAAATCTCATTTAACTACACACAATGTTGAATATATTGATAAATCAGAAGATACCGTTCTTATTGCTGTACAAGGACCAGATACAATTGACTTAATTCAAGATAGATTTGAAATTCCTGATAAATTTTCCACTAATCACACAGAAAATTATCTTTACGCTCGTACTGGATATACAGGGGAAGACGGAGTCGAAATCATGGCAAATAATGAAGATGCAGAATCATTATTAACATTTTTAACAGAAAAAGGTATAAAACCATGTGGATTAGGTTCTAGAGATACACTTCGATTAGAAGCTTCACTACCATTGTATGGTTTTGAATTAACGGAGGATATTACGCCTGTTGAAGCATCTTTATCGTGGACATTAACAAATAAAAATGATTACTTAGGTTCAGAAAGAATAAATAAACAGTTGTCGAGTGAAAATCATAAAGTTTTGAAAAAATTTATAATTGATTCGAGAAAGATAGCAAGAACAGAAACAGTGGGTATTGCTGGGGAAACCAAAGGGTTAGTTACTTCAGGAAATTTTTCACCGATTCTTAATAAAAGTATTGGCTTTATGTTATTCGAAAATATGCCTTCTCAGGATTTAATAGAGTTTGATATTCGTGGTAATTTAATAGAAGGCAATATTGTTAATAAGAGGTTTTTAAACTAATGTTTGTACCACATTCTGAATTAGATTTAAAAAAAATGTTTGATGAGTTAAAAATTAACTCTTTGGATGATTTATTTACTCATATTCCTGATGCATTATTGCTTGAAAATGGGCTTGATTTGCCTGAATCATTATCAGAACTTGAATCTATAGATTATTTTGATGATATTGCAGTACGTAATAAATCAGATTTAGTATGTTTTGCTGGTGGGGGCCATTATGACGTATACCTTCCACAAACAGTCAAATCTCTTACTATGAGACCTGAATTTATGACATCATATACACCCTACCAAGCAGAAATATCACAAGGAATTCTTCAAGTTTTATTCGAATTTCAATCATTAGTCTGTGATTTAACTGACATGGAGTTAGCAAATGCTTCTTTATATGATGGTGCAACATCTATAGCTGAAGCGATTTCAGTTGCAATTAACAAAACAAAACGTGATGGCGTTGTAATATCGTCAGGTTTAAATCCAAATAGTAAAAAAGTTATAAATACATTAATTGATAGAAATAAATTTAATTTGAATTATGTAGAATTAGAAAACTATTTATTTCCTTCAAATTTTGAATTTAATGAATCTCAAGCTGCATTTGTAGTTTCATACCCACATTACGAAGGTTCTTGCCAAGATTTAACAACATTAGTTGAACGTGCAAAAGAAAAAGGTCTAGTAACTATATGCTATGTTGATCCATCAATGTTAGGAGTATTAGTTACACCTGGACAAATGGGCTTTGACATTATTGTTGCAGAAGGCCAATCATTAGGATCCCCATTATCTTTTGGCGGTCCAACAGTTGGTTGGTTTGCTACCAAAAAAGAGTTTGCTCGTTTAGTTCCAGGAAGATTAATTGGTGAATCTAGAGATAAAGATGGTAATAAATCCTATGTTATGACTTTAAGAGCAAGGGAACAAGATATCCGTAGAGAAAAAGCATCCTCAAATATATGTACTAATCAAACACTTAATGCAATTGGATCAGCTATTCATCTTTCCTGGCTTGGACCTGAGGGAATGTATGAGATGGGTTATCATGCCATTCAAAAAGCTAACTATATGAGAAAACAGCTAATTAAAAATGGTTATGTAATTCCTAATGACGATTCAAGCTTGAGAGAGTTTTTACTTGAAGTAAAAACTGATGCAGCTGAAGTTATTAACAAAATGGGTGATAAAGGTTTTCTTGCAGGAATTTTATATGATGAAAAACATATACTTGTCGCTGTTACAGAAAAGCGTAAAAAAATCGAAATCGATCATTACATAGAGTCAATTATGGAGGTAGACAATGGTTAGTGGTGGTAACGCTAGTTCATTACCGTTAGTTGGTGGTAAACCTGAGCCTACTATAAAAGAGCTCTCTAGTCCTGGCCGTAGAGCATCTAAATTTCCAAAACTTGACGTACCTGAAGTCAAAATAAATCATGAATCTCTTAAAAAGGAGAGAGCAAGACTTCCTGAAGTATCCGAGCATGATTTAGTTATGCATTATTCGAGACTCGCTCATAGAAACTTTGCTGTAGATCTAGGATTTTATCCACTTGGTTCTTGCACTATGAAATATAATCCAAGGTTTGCAGACTCTATTGCATCTGATACAAGATTTGCAAATATGCATCCTTCTATGCCAGAAGAATTTACCCAAGGATGTTTAAAGGTTTATTATGAAATAGGAAATTATCTTTGTGAAATTACTGGTATGGATGATGCTAGTTTTCAACCACCTGCTGGAGCCTCTGGTGAACTCACAGGTTTATTAATAATCAAAAAATATTTAGAAGTTAATAATTTGAATCATAAAACAGAGATTATTGTTCCAGATTCAGCACATGGAACTAATCCAGCATCTGCAAGAATGGCTGGATTCACTGTTGTTGAAGTCGAAACAGATTCTCGTGGAATGGTGAATATTGAAAAGCTTAAAGAAATTGTAAATGACAATACAGCAGGCTTAATGCTAACGAACCCTAATACTGGGGGATTATTTGAAGAAGAAATTTTAACAATTTCCCAAATCATTCATAATGCTGGTGGTCTTCTTTATTATGATGGTGCGAATCTTAACGCAATTGTTGGAGCATCAAGACCTGGTGACATGGGTTTTGATATTGTTCATTCAAATTTACATAAAACTTTTGCTACTCCTCACGGAGGTGGTGGACCGGGATCTGGACCTGTAGCTGTAAAAAGTTTCTTAAGAGAATTTTTACCTGGTCCAATAGCAGAAAATAAAGATCGCAAATATAACTGGTATCATCCAGAAAATAGTATTGGTAGAATGCATGGATATCATGGAAACTTTTTAGTTACTCTGAGAGCTTTAGTTTATATGAAGTTACTTGGTAAAGAAGGATTAGATAAACTTGGTGCTTATGCAGTTTTGAATGCTCGATATCTTAGTTCAAAAGTTTCTAAAATTATTCCACTTGCTTATGATGAACCATGCATGCATGAGTTTGTTGCTTCTGTTAAAGATTTAAAGAAATCACATAAGATCAAAGCTTATGATGTAGGAAAAGCATTACTTGATAAAGGTTTTCATTCACCTACAATTTATTTTCCATTAATTGTCGAGGAGGCTTTAATGTTTGAACCAACAGAAACTCAATCAAAAGAAACATTAGATGATTTGGCCGAAAATTTAAAACTTATTGTTGATGATTTACAAAAGGATGACACCGTACTTGAAGATTATCCTAAAAACTTACCTGTTGGTAGGCCTAACGAACTTATTCCGGCTAAATATTTAACAGTTAATTGGGGAGACTTTGAACTTCTTGAAATAACCGAATAATATGTAAGTATGTCCCTTACAAAATTAGATATAGATCGGTTTATAAGCACTTTAAGGACAAAATCAAAAGAATTTAATTTAATCAATAATGTTCAATTAGCTTCAATGTTAGAAGAAACTATCTCAAATATTAATGAAGTAGCCTATTTTTGGGCAACAATTTCATCAGATAATAAAGGTACAACTAAAACACCTGCAGAGGGTGAAGAATGGGTAGGAGGACCGTATGCTGCAGTACTAGCAACACAATATTACAGAGATACACTTATTGACGATTCTGACCTAAGTGTGAGCAAATATAATGAACAAGAAAATAGTTATAACGTTTTTCCAAATAATATGATTGAACGTATATCTTTCCCATTTATTAATGCAAAAGTATATTTCAATAAATCAATGTCATTTGAAGATATAAACTTATATAGAGGATTTTCTAAAAGATATGACATTGATCCATCAATAACACTTGTTCTAGGTGCTGGAAATTACTCCTCAATTCCATATCTTGATGTAATGTATCATCTCGTAACTAGGAGATCAGTAATATTATTAAAATTAAATCCAGTAAACGAATATTTAAAACCAGTGTTTGAAAAAGTTTTTCAAAATTTTATTGAACGTGGTTATATTATTGTTACTACGGGTAATGTTGATGAGTCAAAATATATGACAAAACATCCAGGTATAAATCATATTCATCTTACGGGATCAGACAAAACCTACGAAGATATTGTCTATGGAAGAGAACTTTCGGATAATGATCGAAAACTAAAAAAACTTCGAAAGATTAATAATAAACCAATTACATCCGAGTTAGGTAATGTTACTCCAATTATTATCCAACCTGGTAATTGGTCTACATCTGATATTAAATATCAAGCTCGAAAAATTGTTACTGGAAAATTAAATAACAATGGTTTTAATTGTATATCTGCACAAGTTGTTGTTCTCCCTGATGGGTGGGGACATACTGATACATTAATTAAGTACATAAAGCACTACATGAACAAGATTAAAGACAGAAAGGCTTATTATCCAGATAGCATTGATAGATTAAAGAAGTTAGAAAAAGATAAAGGTTACGAAAGAGTTAATTCTTTAAGCTGTACAACTCCACATCTTACTCGAGAGATAAAAGCTTATAATAAATACGAACTAGATGAGGTTTGGTCTTCAGCTTTATATTTCAAAAGAATTGATTATAAAAATACAGAAGACTTTGCAAGTAAAGCAATAGATTATTGCAACAATGAATTATGGGGAAACCTTGGTGTAACTGTAATCATAAAAGATCAAGATAAAAAATTTAATAAGCATTTAACTGAGCTATATATTGATAAATTAAATTATGGTACGGTTGCGATAAACGAATGGGCAGCAATGGGCTATATCATTCCTCAGTTACCATGGGGAGGTTTTCCTGGTAACAAAGATAATGACATACAAAGTGGTCAATCAGTCGTACACAATTCAATGTTATTTGAATCACCATTGAAAGGAGTTGTATATACGAAATTTAGAATGACTAGATTTATTGATCCCCCATGGTTTATTACAAATAGAAAATCAAGACGATTATTTAGAAACCTTACATATTATCAAATTAGTAATTCACCAATAAATTTTATAAAGTTAATGTTTTCAGCACTAATATGAGCATATGAAAAAATTTGGTTTTATTCTTCTTACCTTTTTATTAGTTTTATGTTCATCTTCAAATGATTCAACTGATGTTGTTGAAAGTACAACTACATTAGCCCAAGTGAATAATGATTCAGAAGACTCAACTACAACTACTGTAAATACATCATCTACTTCTATTGTTGAAAGTTATGTTTATGATAAAGAAAAAATGTCACCATTTACTGGTTTAGAGATAAGTAATGAATTATGGTTAAAAAGACCGCGTAGAGTTATAGCTTTTAAAATTGATAATAATTACAATGCACGTCCCCAATCTGGATTACAGGAAGCAGACTCTGTTATGGAGATCCTTGTTGAGGGTGGCATGACTCGCTTCCTTGCTTTTTACCTTGACAGATCAAGTGATTATGTTGGACCAATTCGGTCAGCAAGACCTACTGATCCAACAATGGTTAGACCATATGGTGGAATATTAGTTGTGTCTGGTGCAACTGCTGGTCTCATTCCAACTATACGTGAACTCGGAGTTCCAGTTCTAGAAGAAGTAAGTGCACCGACAATGTTCCGAATTCCTGATCGAAACGCACCACATAATCTTTATGCTGATACTGAGCTTGTGAGAGAGTATATTGACAGTAAGGGGTTCTTATTCAATCAGGATGTGAATCCATTATACAAGTTTGGTACTGATCAAAATAATTGGTCACCAGGAGCAAATAGAATAACCCTAAAATATAGTGAAAAGACAACTGTTATTTGGAAATTAGATAATGATCAGTACAGTAGATTTATTGCTGATGGTTATGCACCTAATACTGATGCAGTTGCTCATAACTTTATTACTAGAGATGGATATGAAGATATTTTAAAATCTCCTACAGTCGTAGTTATTCAAGGGCCTTTATACAATGATGAAGCTACAACTCTACCTAGCGTTTTGACAGTAGGTGTTGGTCCGGTAACAATATTTTATGAAGGTAAATATATTGAAGGAACTTGGAGAAGAAACGATATTTCGGATCCTTTTGAATTTCTTGATGCTAGTCAAAATAAAATAGATGTACCACCTAGTAAACAATGGATACATTTACTTCCTTTAAATGGTGAAATTACCATTTCTGATAATTAATTTTCATTTAAAAAATACACAACTATTAATTTAGTAAAATAATATTTAGGGTTGCGTATGAATAAAAAATTACACAAAAGTTTATATTCTAAAAAAAATAAGAGACCAAATTATCCAACTGTCAATAAGGTTATTGAATCAAATATCGATATTACTGACGCAATCAATTTGGACGATGTTTCTCTAAAAAAAAGTACCGGTGTTAGAAATAAATATACATTATCTTTGTTTTCTGGGCTTTTACTTTTGAGCGTTGTTACTTATATATCTATAAACTTAAATACACAAATTGATACAAGTATTGATAACATCTCAAATGCAATTGAAGTATCAGATACCATCATTAAGTCAACTACAACAGTACCGGCGCCGTCTTTATTAACTTCTACAACTACAGTATCGACAACTACGACAACAATTGTTTTAAAAGAAATTTTAAATCTTGAAGATGCTCAATACCAACTCTATGAGTTAGGTTTATATACAGGAGAAATTAATGGAGTCCTTGATATTAATACAAAAACAGCTATTAAAGAGTTTCAAAAGCTGTCAGGTCTTGTAGTCGATGGAATTTTAGGTCCAATTACAAAAGCTGCGTTAGAAAAAGGTGAAGAATCTTTTATCGCAATCGGTGGAGCCGATATTAATACTATAAGAGAGATTACATATTCAAAAGATATCGAAAATGCACAAAAATTACTTAAAGACTTAGATATTTATATTGGAGATATTGATGGTATAAATGGAGTAGCTACAAAAACAGCAATTAAAGAGTTTCAAAAGCTGTCAGGTCTTGTAGTCGATGGAATTTTAGGTCCAATTACAAAAGCTGCGTTAGAAAAGGGTGAAGAATCATACATTACAGATAATAATCAGGGAATATCTGTTGAATCATCTAATAATTCGGCTCTTGATCTCAGATATTACAATCCAAATGAAAATTGTATAACTGGATATGTAAATTCCTCTCAAGTTTGGGTTCCTGATCCCTGTTTTTATCCAGTTTTTGTATATAGATATGGACAAACTGCTCAAGTAAATTCTCAAGCAGAACTTGATGCATATTTGAGTCAAAATTGGTCACTCACCAAGGAAAAAATATATAATTCATTAGGTGAAGTTCCAACTCAAAATTACATCTCAGGAATTAACTCACCAGTGAATGGACTTCCAATGCCATCTGGATCAAATAATTCCATAGTGATAGGAATTAAAAATGATAATAATGTAAGAGCTCGACCACAATCCGGTCCTCAAAAAGCTGATGCTGTATTTGAAGTATTAGTTGAAGGGGGTATGACAAGATTTATCAATATTTTCTTTCAAAGTGATACTAGTTATCACGGGCCCATTAGGTCTGCACGACCTACTGATCCAACAGTTTTGAGACCTTTGGGCGGTGTATTGGTTGCCAGTGGCGCTACTGGTGGATTAATTCCCGAAATAAATGATATGGGTGTTCCAGTAATTACTGACAGAAGACCTGAATATTTCAGAATATCATCTAGAAAAGCTCCACATAATTTATATGCAGATACAGCAAAATTAAAATCTATAGCTATATCAAAAGGTTATAAGAAAGTTAATATACCTCAACCTTTGTTTCCATGGGGAGATCCAACTTTTGAAAATTGGCAAAACAACTCATTTTTGAATTTAGTTTTTTCTGGTTATACCGAGACAACATGGACATGGAATGGATCATCATATATTAGAACTTACTATGATGCTTATCAAAATCAAAATAAGAATAATATACACAATTGGTTAGATGAAAACGGCAATACTGGACAAATTTCAGTCGATACTGTTATTGCCCTTTTTTGTGAACCATATGTTCATCCTCTACAGTTACCTTCTGTTAAAACAGTTGGTGAAGGACGAGCAATAATTTTACATGGTGGAAAAATGCTAGAAGCTAAATGGACAAGAGGATCAAACCTAGATCCGTTTCATATTACAGACAGCAACAACAATATATTGTATGTCCCTAAAGGTAAAGTCTGGATTTCACTTGTTCCGAACACAAAAAATCCTTCTTTTGGCTAAATAGCTTTACTTTTTAGAATTGTTCGTGGTAATCTAAGAGTGCGTTTCAATTAAGTGTGATACGCAGCCCTGTTGGGAAGCCTCCTTTTTGGGGGCTTCCGTTTTTTAGAGCTTCTCTGATAAAATTTCTAAAGTATCACCCCATACAATATCTGGAATGTATGCAATTAAATATTCGCATTCAACTGAGGAAAATTCATCAATAGTGTCAAAAACTTTTTCTTTTATTCCCACTAATGGTCTGTCTATATACATTTCTTTAGGGATTCCTGTTATGTTCACTATTTTATTTATTTTTGCATCTAAGTCTTTTTCATCATTTCCAATAATTACGTTTGTATGTAGTGTTTTTTTAATATCGGCATAATTACGTTTTTGAATTTCACAATGATCTTTTAAAATTTTAGATTTATGAATAAAACCCTCAACATCAACATCCCAATTCCCATAATCACCATACTTAGCTAACAATTTTAGTGTTACCTTTTCACCACCACCACAGACCCAAAGTGGAGGGTAAGGTTTCTGTAAGGGTTTTGGCTGATTGATTGCATCTTTTATCTTGTAGTAATCACCTTCAAATGATGCTTTATCTTGAGTAGTCATAGCTATATAAATTTGTAATGCTTCTTCTAACATTTTCAACCTGACACCAGCAGACGGATAATCATATCCATATGCTTTATATTCTTGATCATACCAACCAGCACCGATTGCAAATTCTAACCTTCCACCAGACATTGAATCAATCGTTGATGCAACTTTTGTAAGGTATGCAGGATTTCTGTATGAGTTACATGTGCACATCTGTCCAATTCTTACATTCGTGGTAACTTGTGACAATGCTGCCATTAACGACCAACACTCAAAGGTAGGATCTTGAGTCGGTGAAGGAACAGTATGAAAATGGTCATACACCCAAACAGAAGCATAATTTAATTTTTCAATTCTTGCAGAGGCTTCAATTATTGTATCCCATTGCTGTTCCGGTTTAATATCATGTAAATCCATTCTCCATCCTTGTGGAACCATTGCACCAATTTTCATTTTCTATTCATCCTTTTTAAAATTGTTAAAAGATCACTTATGTCTTCACGTTCTTTTCTATTTTTATATATATAAACAAGATATATTAGCAAAATTATTAAAAATGAGAGAGATACAAGGTTTGTTATTAGTATTACAAATGCCTTCTCTCTGCATGAACTCCAATTTAATCTTAAATCCTTACTTAAATCTTCTATATTTGTAGTACTAATAACTTCTAATATGTTTCCACATACAATTTCATAATTTCTGTACTCTTGGAATGAAATAGTGTGATATTCAATAGTTACACTTGAGAAAATATTAATTAAAACAGTAATAATTAACAATATATTTAACCAAATTGGTAATTTTATATTAAACATAACCAATATAAACTCTAACAAATGGAAAAAATTACGATTTATAAAGAGCAATTATCAAGAATGCGGTCAATGAATAGGTATTATCATGATCAGTTTCTCTTGGATGTCAGAATATTGTTTATTTTGAATACAATTTTTATCTACTTATCTTTAAGCAATGAATATGCATTATATCTTGTCCCACTTATTTCATTATTTGGTTCAGTTATATTGAGTTTTCATGCGTATTTTCTAATTTTTTCAAGAAATTACACAGAATTTATAGAACAAAAAATTAACAAAGAGTTTGATAACAAAATACTAATAGCTCACGAACTAGAGAATGATTATTTTTTCCCAACAAAACAAAAAAAAATGGTTGTAGCTGTACTTAATAAAAATTTTTCATGGTTTAGTTTTGTTACTTTATTTATAACTACTTATGGATTTTCTTCATATTTATGGTCTATGTACATGATTTATGATGCTAAATTAAATTTGGTTTACCTTTATTTTGTCATAGGTATAACAGTTATTACACTAGTTGTTGGTTACTGGTGGTTCATATCAGGTACAGGCGAGAAAAGATTAGAAAGAATATTTCAAAACAATGGATAATGATAAATTTTTAGAGGGTACATTTGATCCTTACATAGGACATGAAATTTTAGAAATAAAAGAAAGTTATGTTAAAAGTTCGTTGGAAGTGAAAGATTTTCATAAACAACCAATGGGAATGGTCCATGGAGGAGTAATTGATACAATGGCTGAAGCGGCAATATCTTATGCTGCGTATTATACCCAGGAAGGTACTTGGGTTGGCGTAAACAACAATACAGATTTTATAAAAGCTGTAACGGAAGGAATTATTATTTGTGAAGCAACACCAATTAAATTAGGCAAAAGATCACAAATTTGGGAAGCAAAACTTTACAATAACGATCAAGAATGTGCACGCTCTACAGTCAGATTAACTAATATAGACAGAACATGAAAAAATTCTTAATTATAAGCATGTTATTATTTATATTCTGTGGTGAAGATCCACCAGAAGAAAATACATTAGAATCAACAATTGAAACAACGGAGGAAATAGAAATGACATACGATAAAACATATTCAGAACTGCCTGCTATGAATATTAACGAAAGTGGAAATTACAGTGCTGTTATTGAAACTTCACTTGGTTCAATTGAAATCGAGTTGTTTACCGATATTGCTCCTATAACTGTTAATAACTTTGTTAACTTATCCAATGATGGTTATTACGATGATGTTATTTTTCACAGGGTTATTAAAGGATTTATGATACAAGGTGGTGACCCCAGTGGCACAGGGCACGGTGAAATGGGTAAATATCCTGGATATGAATTCCAAGATGAACTGAATAATCCAATGCAATATGAAAAAGGAATTGTTGCGATGGCAAATAGAGGACCTAATACAAATGGAAGTCAATTTTTCATAATGCACGTAGATTATCCTTTACCGTATGACTACACAATATTTGGTAAAGTTTCGAATGGTATAGATGTTGTTGATGCAATTGCGAATGTACAAACTGGGGATATGGACAAACCTGTTGATGATGTATTTATAAAAAGTGTAGATATTAAAGAGAATTAAGAAATTTTAACGATTTATCAGTCAGATTACCACCTGCAACACCTTTAATGGAATTTGTAAGGTAACCTTTAGTAAAACATTCTTTAGTTAAGTTTTTTAAGTAAGACTCTTTATATTTAATTTTCTCACTTAATTTTCTTGATATGTTTTCACCATATTCTCTTTCCGTATTTATGTATAACAAAGAGTACATAGATAGGAGTTCAGACCTATTGCTATAATTTTTTTTATTTATTCTTTTTATTAAATCTTTAGAGTCTATTCGCGGGTTATATATTGGGGAATTTCTATTATAAGTTTTTCTATCTAATTCAATATTTTTATCAATCAACCTAATACTTGTTTTTACTAAGTTGTGAATATTAATTTTTCTAAAATCAGTTGAGTTTATATTTATAATCTTTGATTTATTTTCAATTGTAATTTTATTACATATAAGTTGGTATTTGTTTATTGGTATAAATTCAAGATGTACAATTTGATTTTTTATTATAGATTTATGACTAACTACAATTTTGTTTTTTTTGAGATATATTTCTGTAGTTTTACTCATATATTTATTAAAACAGATGTTTAATTAATTTATAGTTTCTTATGTAGAATTAATTAATAATTAATATACAAAAGTAATGATAAATATAACTTTTCCAGATAAATCAGTAAAAAAATATGAATCAAGTATTAATGGACTTGAATTGGCAAAATCAATAAGCAATAGCTTAGCCAAATCTGCTGTTTGCATAGAAATCAACGGAGAATTGAAAGATCTTTCATATTTGATTGAAGAAGACTCGGTTTGTAAGATTTTTACTAAAGATGATCAATATTCATTAGACACTTTAAGACATTCAACTGCTCATGTACTAGCCCAAGCTGTATTAAATCTTTATCCAGGTACAGAATTTGCTGTTGGACCCTCCATCGATGATGGTTTTTATTATGATTTCTTATTTAAAGATAATATTAAAGAGTCTGACTTAATCAAAATTGAAAATGAAATGAGAAAAATCAGTAAATCTCAACAGGATTTTGTTAGGCAAGAAATTTCTAAAGATGAAGCATATAAAATGTTTAGCAAACAAACATTTAAACAGGAACTTATTAATACAGCTGACAAAAGTGAAGGTGTTTCCGAAGAAAATATATCCATTTATAAAAATGATAAATTTAGTGATTTATGTAGAGGTCCACATGTTCAAAATACTAGTCTGATAAATCATTTCAAATTAACCAAACTTGCCGGAGCTTATTGGAGAGGTATAGAAACAAATCCACAATTACAAAGAATTTACGGTACAGCTTGGTTTAATAAAGATGATTTAGATAATTATTTAAAAAGACAAGAAGAAGCAGAGAAACGTGATCATAGAAAACTAGGAAATGAATTAGATTTATTTATTAGTACTGATGAAACTGGTCCGGGTCAATTTTTGTGGAAGCCAAAAGGTGCTGTTTTAAGACAAATCATAGAAGACTATTCAAAAAAAGCACATTCTGAAAATGGTTATGACTATGCTTACACTCCACATATTGGAAGATCAGTTCTATGGGAGACATCTGGCCACTTAGATTACTACAAAGAAGGTATGTTTCCTCCATTAAAGAACGAAGAGAACGACGAAGAATATTATCTCAAACCAATGAACTGCCCATTCCATATACTTATATATAAGAGTGACATCCGATCGTATAAAGAGTTGCCTCTTAGATATTTTGAGTTAGGTTCTGTATATAGATACGAAAAATCTGGTGTTTTGCATGGTCTTTTAAGAGCAAGAGGTTTCACTCAGGACGATGCTCATATTTTTTGTACAACAGACCAAATTGAGGATGAGATACTTAACCTATTAACATTTTCAATAAAATTACTTAAATCTTTTGGTTTTGATTCAATTGAAGCAGATCTTTCTACAAGGCCAGAAAAATCAATTGGAAATAATGATGATTGGGAAAAAGCAACAAATAGTCTAAAGTCTGCACTCGAGAATCAAAACATTTCTTATGTAACAGCTCATGGAGAAGGTGCATTTTACGGACCAAAAATAGACTTACATGTAAAAGATGCGATTGGTAGACGATGGCAATTATCGACAATACAAGTTGATTTTGCACAACCTGATAATTTTGATCTGCAATTCGTTGATAGTAATAATAAAAGAGTCAAACCAGTTATGATTCATCGTGCATTGCTTGGATCTATTGAGAGGTTTACTGGAATTCTTATTGAAAATTATGCAGGTGAATTTCCAGGTTGGTTATCACCAGTACAGGTAAAAATTCTTACCATTGGTGACGTAAGTAATTATGTAAATAAAATTACTAAATCACTTAAAGGATTTAGATATCAAGTTGATGATCGAAATTTAAGGCTTGGTGAAAAATTACATGATGCATCAAAAGATAAAGTACCCATCTCTCTGATTGTTGGAGAAAAAGATGAATTATCAAATACCTTAGCTATAAATATACGTTCACAAGAGAACCAGCAAAATGTTAAGTACGAAGACGCTATGAAACAAATAAAAGCTCATCTTAAGACACCTATTTTCAAAATATAATGGCTGAAGGAATAAACATCAATGAAGAGGACGTACAGAAAGAAAACGTACCAGATGATTTAAACTCTTTGGCTGTAGGAAGCTATGTTATTCCAAATCCTATTAGAAGAAGAAGATTTGCCCATTTAGTTTTATTATCATCCCTAATTGCGTTAGGTTTAAACTTTACCTTAGAATTAGGTAATTTATTACCATCATCAATAATTTTAGGAATAACAAGTATTTTTATATATGCTATTGATAACAAAATCTCTTTAAATCAGAATGAAATTCTTGAATTTTTAACAGATAAAATCAATCACTCAATAGGGTATTACTCCATAGCTTTAACATTTCAATTCAAATTCAAATTAAGACTCTTAAATCCAGTTTGGACAGTTATTGTATATGATCATAAAAATCCACCATCTTTAAAAACTATCTTAGAAATTGATGCTTTCAATCTTGTTCTTATAGGTGATATATTTACTGAAGAAATAATTAATGCTTGAAAAGTATTTTAAATCTGCTTCTGAAAAATTTGCTGTTCCATTTATTAATATTTGTATAAAGCTTGGTATTAAGCCAAATGTTCTTTCTTTTTTAGGGTTATTGATAGTAATTATTGGATGTTATTTGTTTTTAAATGACACTAAAACAATAGGTGCCTTAACAATTTTTATTGGTAGCGCAATCGATGGATTAGATGGACCTTTAGCAAGAACAACCAATATGATTTCAAGAAAAGGGGCTTTACTTGATTCATTTATTGACAGAGTTGGTGAACTTTTTATATGGAGCGTAGTTGCAATTAGGTTTACTTCAACAGATTTTGAATTGTTTGTTCTATTATCAATCGTTACTGGATCAAATTTAGTTCCATATTTACGAGCTCGTGGTGAGTTGTTGGGTATAGATAACAAAGTTGGTGTAGCTGCTCGTCCAGAACGAGTAATTTTTGCTGTAATATATATGCTTTTCGAATTGCCTTTTTATAGTATTTATATCTTCACATTTATATTGTGGCTTACTGTTTATCAAAGATTTAATATTCTATATAAGAATCTTAAATGAAAATTTTACAATATCTATTTATTAGTTTGAGCCATAAGATATTAAAAATCTTACCGTATACATTGTTAAGACTATTGTCTGTACCAATCGGTACTCTTTATTTTCTTTTGACATTCAGATCATCAGTAAAGTTATTTAAACGTAGAAAAATATTTAAGAAATTAAAAATAAACTATAATCCACTAGTTGTAAAAATTAATTACACACGATATTGGCTGGAAACTTTGTGGCTTACTAATAAGAATTTCTCAAAACATATCAGTCCCCATGTTGAAATCGAAAATCACGAATATGTTGATAAGTTGAAAAAACAATATCCGGGTTTGATCTTTGCCCTTCCTCATCTTGGTAATTGGGAATTTGCAATCCCAATAGGTAACTCAATAAAATTAAACCTTCTAGCAGTAGCAGAACCATTAAATAACAGTTATGTTTTAAATTGGTTTAAATCTTTACGAGAATCTCTTGGGATAGAAATCATTATCGGAGGTAAAGGTCAAAATACATTTGATTTACTTGTTAATAAATTAAAATCTGGAAAAGATATATGTCTTCTATCTGAAAGAAGTATCAAAAAATCAGGTGTTGCAACTGATTTTTTTGGTCAACTTGCTGCTTTTCCGAAAGGTCCCGTTGCACTTTCTTTAAAAACTGAGGTACCAATTATTCCAACTGCGATGATAAAAACAAAACGTGGATACAAGTTAAGATTTAACAAACCGTTTTATGTACCTTTTTTTGAAAATGAAGCAACAAGTATACAACACGGTTTAAAGACTCTATCTAAAAGTTTTGAAGAATTATTGGTCTTAGATATAAACGATTGGCATTCAATACAGCCCGTGTGGACAAGTGAATACTAATCTATTATTAGTTTCACCATATAACGTTAGTTTTTATGGTGGGGTGCAAAATCAAGTTAATCTTTTTAAGAATGGCTTGGATAGTTCTAATTTTAATGTTCGTCTATTAGCGCCAGAATCTTCTGATTATGATATTGGTAAATCATTCAAAATTCCTTTCAATGGTTCAAGCAATCCAATATCACTTATACCTGATAATAAAATCTTAAATGAAGCCATGGGATGGGCAGATATAATTCATATTCATGAGCCCTTCATACCATTATTTTTTTGGAGAATAAAAACTTCAAAAAAGGTTGTTGTTACTCATCATGCAAAAATAAGCAAGTTTATTTATTATGGTCTTAAATTTTTGTACTTAAC
Source organism: uncultured Candidatus Actinomarina sp. (assembly GCA_902619825.1). GTDB lineage: Bacteria > Actinomycetota > Acidimicrobiia > Actinomarinales > Actinomarinaceae > Actinomarina. The sequence goes on along the minus strand of CACNFT010000004.1, from coordinate 117,437 downwards.
TTTAAAAAATAAAAATTTTTATTCCACTGCTGTAAGTGATGAGGCAAAAGCTAACGCTTTAACGTTATCAAAGACAACAAGAATAATTCCTAATTTCATTGATATAAATAAAAATATTTCTTTTATTCCAAATAATAATTTTCTATTTATAGGAAGAAATGAAAGTAGAAAAAACTTAAAATTGTTCATAGATTTATCAAAGACTATGGAGGATACAAGAGAGTTTATTGCAATAACAAATAAAAGCTCAAAGGATGGTTTAATAAAATACTTAATTGATCTATCAGATGATGAGAAAAATTCAATTATTAAAAATGTTGGTTATTTTATCGCACCACAAACACATTCTGAAAGCTTTGGTATAACAATTTTAGAAGCTATAAATGCTGGAAATATTGCAATTTGTTCAAATTTAACTGCGTTTATCGATCTTTTAGGAGATAGTGGTATCTATTTTAAGAATAATAATCTCAAATCATTACTGGACGTATTAAATAAATTAAATAATGCAGATTTAGACAAAATATGGAACAAGCAATACGACCATATAAATAAAAATTACAATTCACAAAAAGTATTAGATGATTGGATTTATGTCTATAACAATTTGTAGTTAATATTAAATATATGAAAATTGAATCAACTTTTAAAATTAAAAAGGGTTTAGCTGAAATGTTAAAAGGTGGCGTAATAATGGACGTCGTCAATGCAGAACAAGCTGTTATAGCCGAAAAATCTGGTGCAGTTGCTGTTATGGCATTAGAGAGAATTCCCGCTGATATTCGTGCAGAAGGTGGTGTTGCAAGAATGTCATCAGTTGAGACAATTCAAGAAGTGATAGATTCAGTGTCAATACCAGTTATGGCAAAAGCTCGTATTGGTCATTTTGTTGAAGCGCAAATGTTAGAATCCTTAGGCATTGACTTTATTGATGAAAGTGAAGTTTTAACACCAGCTGATGATAAAAATCATATCTATAAACATGATATAAAGACTCCATTTGTTAATGGTGCAACTGACATAGGTGAAGCATGCAGACGAATTGGTGAGGGTGCAGCTATGATTCGAACTAAAGGTGAAGCTGGCACTGGGAACGTTATTGAAGCTGTAAAGCATATGAGAAGTATGACTGATGGTATTAATAAAATTAAAACATCTGATCAAAATGAATTGATGTCACTGGCAAAAGAAATAAGAGCACCATTTGATGTCGTTAAAGAGATTCATGAGCTTGGTAAATTGCCAGTAGTTAATTTTGCTGCTGGAGGTATAGCAACACCTGCTGATGCAGCATTGATGATGCAACTCGGCTGTGATGGTGTATTTGTTGGATCGGGAATATTTAAAAGCGGTGATCCAAAAGAAAGAGCAGAAGCAATTGTAATTGCAACAACAAACTACAATGATCCAGAAAAACTTATAGAGGTTTCTAAAAACCTTGGTGAACCAATGGTAGGGATAAATATAGATGATTTAGATGAAGCGGAGAAATTAGCTAAAAGAGGTTGGTAATGAAAACTGGCGTTTTAGCACTTCAAGGTTCCTTTTACAATCATGTACAATCTTTAGAATTTATAGATCAAGATTATGTTTTAATTAAAGATACTACGGATTTATCTAGTGTTAATTCCTTAATTCTTCCAGGCGGAGAATCTACATCTATGATAAAAATTCAAGAAAATAATGATTTATTTTCTGCAATAAAAAAATTAATAGAAAGTGGAATTCCGACATTAGGAACATGTGCTGGTTTAATTCTATTAGCAAAAGACGTGATTGATGGTGAAACATCATTGGGAGTTTTAAATACAGTAGTTGAAAGAAATGCATACGGTCGTCAAAATCAATCATTTGAGGGACTCGTTAACTTACTAGGTAATAAAGAAATGTATTGTTTCATAAGAGCTCCCAAAATTCTCTCTTACGAAGATTCAGTAACACCAATAGCAACAATTGATAATGAAGTTGTCGGTGTAATAGAAAATAATATTGTCGGTCTATCTTTTCATCCAGAATTAACCAATGATAAAGTTTATTTAGATTGGTTAAGTAGTTTCCTTAAGGACGGTGTAAATGTCAGGTCACTCTAAGTGGTCAACGATAAAAAGAAAAAAAGGTGCCAATGATGCTAAAAGAGGAAAATTATTTGCCAAACTAATTAGGGGTATCGAAGTTGCAGCCAAGAATGGTGGTGCTGATCCAAATAATAATGCTGCACTTTATCAAGCGATTAGTAAAGCCAAATCAAACTCAGTACCCAATTCAAATATTGACAATGCATTAAAGAGAATGTCAGGTGATTCATCAACAGAATCATTTGATGAGATTACATATGAAGGTTACGGACCAAATGGTGTTGCAATATTAGTTGAATGCGTCACTGACAATAGAAATAGAACTTCATCAGATGTAAAAGCAACTTTTAATAAATATGAAGGGAATACCGGTTCTCCTGGAAGTGTTAATTACTTATTTTCAAGGAAAGCAATATTTCAATTTGATGAATATAAAGAAGAGATAATAGATCTTGCAATAGAAAATAATTGTATAGATATTCAAGAAAATGAAACGGGTGTCACATTTGAATTCCAACCTTCTGAATTTCAGAAAGTAGATCAATTATTTAGAAATTCAGGTTTTAACTTAGTAAATTCGGAGGTTGCTTATTTACCATCCAGCTCTGTCAATTTAGACATTGAAAAATTTAACAGATTGTCGAAGTTGATAGAAGCATTAGAAGAATTAGATGATGTTCAAAACGTATATGCAAATTTTGACATTGATAACAAACTATTAGAAAAAGCAATAACAGAATAATTTTAGCTACAATTATTATGTGGTTAATAAAGCTAAAAAACAGGGAACTACATACGAATCAAATATCGTAAAAAGACTGAACGAAAATTCAAATATGAAAGCTCAACGTTTCGCTGAAGGTGGTTCTAATGATTTGGGTGACATACAATTGTTTGTTGACGGAGAAGAGTATTTTATTGAAGCAAAATCTCGACAAAATCTAAATTTACATCAATCACTTGGTAAAGCAATTGAAAAGTCAAGCGATGAAAATACTGTGTTATTTTGGAAAAAACTTAAGAGACAGGGTGACAACAAGAGAAGAACAAATGATGGAATGCCTGAAGTTGTGTCAATGTCATATGAACTTTTTATTAAGCTTTTAAACAAGTAATTGAACAAAACCCATATTTCTGATTTAGATTATCATCTACCAAAATCTTCGATAGCTCAAGATCCATACCAAAATCCAGAAGATTCAAAAATTCTTGATGCTGAAAGTATGATAATTCATAAATTTGAAAATATAGATAATGTGATTCCAAACCGATCATTGCTGGTCTTTAATAATTCTCAAGTTATAGATGTAAGAGTTAAGACAATTAAAAAACATACTAATGGAAACGTAGAAATATTCATACTTAAGATAGTTGATGAATATTCAGCAGATTGTTTACTTAAATTTAATGGAAAAAAGAAAATTGGAGAAGAAATTGAACTTGAAAATTTCTCAATAAATATTATCAAAAATGTAACCGATGGATTTAGAATAAAATTTTCTTTACCGTTAGAACAAATAATCAATAATTATGGATCAACTCCTTTGCCACCTTACATTGATGATTTGGATTATAAATATGAACACTACAAAACTTTTTTTAGTAAGAATGGATTTTCATTGGCTGCATCTACAGCTGCTCTTCATTTCACTCCAAATTTATTTCAACAGCTTGAAAAAAAGGATATTAATATAAGATTCCTTAATCTTGATATTGGTCTCGGTACGTTCAAACCTATCAGTACTGAATACGTAGAAGATTATGATATACATTCTGAAGATTATGAGATTAATGAAGCAACTTACCATGAAATAATTGCGAAAAAAAAGAACGGATATAATATTGTTTGTGTTGGTACAACAACATTAAGAACTTTAGAGCATGTAAATAATACTTCTACTTTTAAAGGAAATACAAATTTGTTTATAACAAAAGGATTCAAATTTAATGTTGCTGACTATCTAATAACAAATTTTCATGCTCCTAAGAGTTCTCTACTTTCAATTGTTCAAGCTATTTATGGCGATTCCTGGAAAAAACTTTATGCTTTTGCCTTAGAAAATAATATGAAGTTCCTAAGTTTTGGTGATGCAGTAATGTTTAAAATAAAAAACGATGGCATATAAATTAATTTCAAATGATAAAAATGCTCGAGCTGGGTTATTGTCTATAAATAATATTGAAGTACAGACTCCCACATTTATGCCTGTTGCTACAAGAGGTGCAATTAAATCTACACCTCATCAGTATCTAGATAAGACCTCAATACTTCTAGCAAATGCATACCATCTACATCTAAGACCAGGAGCACAGTTAATAAATGATTTAGGTGGATTACATAAATTTATGAATTGGGATAAATTAATACTTACTGACTCTGGAGGTTTTCAAGCTTGGTCATTACCAACCAAATTATTAAATGATGGTATTGAATTTAAAAATGTATATGATGGTTCCTTTTTTAAAATGACTCCTGAAGAATCAGTCAACACACAAAATCTTTTAGGCAGTGATATTGCAATGATTTTTGATTATTTAATTGATTATGACAGATCAGATGAAGATCAAATGAAAGCAATAGAAATTACAAGTCAGTGGGCTGAAAAAGCAAAAAGTGTACATAAAAACAATAAACAAGAACTGTTTGGCATAGTTCAAGGAGGTTTAAATCTTGATTTAAGAGAAACTTCAGCAAAATCAATGATTGAATTAGAATTTGATGGATATGCAATTGGTGGATTAGCAATCGGTGAAACAAGTACTGAAAGAAAAAAGGTCGTAGATCATTTAAATTCAATACTTCCAATAGGAAAGCCAAGATATGTTATGGGCTTAGGTGACACCATAGGTTTAATTGATTTGATTGATTCTGGTGTTGACATGTTTGATTGTGTTTGGCCTGCAAGACTCGCAAGACATGGTAAGTTAATTACTCGTAATACATACATCAACATAAAAAATCAAAAATTTAAAAATGATGAAAATCCTATAGATACTAATTGCAAATGCTTTACGTGTTTAAATTATTCAAGAGCTTATTTACGTCACCTTTTTGCAAATGAAAATACAACTTCTTGGTTATATTTAACTGTTCATAATATAATTCAAACAGAACAAATTATTGAAGAAGCTAGAGAAAGTATATTAAAATCAAGTTTTGATAGTTTTAAAAAGGAATTTATAAATGAGTGACATAGTATCTTTATTGCCCTTAGTTTTTGTTTTTGTTGTATTTTATGCAGTTTTATATTTACCTCAGCGAAGACGAAATAAAAAACACAAAGAATTCGTAAAAAACCTAAAAATCGGTGAAGATGTAATCACAGATTCAGGTATTTACGGAAGAGTAACATCAATAAGTGATGATACAGTTACATTAGTTCTCAAAAATGGTGAAATAAAAATTAAGACTTCATTTATTAACAGTATTTCATGAGACGAACCCTTAAATTTCTTTTTCTACCAGTTCTATCTATTGGTTTATTTGTTTATGTTTATCAATCATCCTTATCACCAAAACTTGGTTTAGATTTACAAGGTGGAATCTCGGTAATACTTACAGCTGATCAAAATACTGATCCAGAAGTTTTAGAAAAGTCTGTTGAAATAATGAGAACAAGAATTGAGGCATTTGGTGACGTACAAGAACCAGAAATTTCTATAAGTGGGAATAATGCTGTACTAGTTCAGCTTCCAGGAGTTACAGATCAAGAACGCGCAATTGAAGCCCTAGGAGCAACTGGTTTATTGACATTTAGACCAGTACTAGCTTCCTCTTTTGATACTGGATATTCACCTGCTTTTGAATATCTTCCTAATCCCGATGATCCAGAGAATCCTATTAAAGTATCAGCACCTGGTGTTGATGAAGAAATTGGAATTACTTTAGATGACGATCCAAATACTGAGTCATATCTTTTATCTATAACAACAAGTTATCCTGTCATTTATAAACTAGGTCCAGCAGTCTTAACTGGTAATGATATTGAAGATGCAATTGCAGCATACCCTGAGAATGAATGGATAGTATCTTTAGAATTTAAAGACTCTTCAGCTGTTAAATTTACAGATTTAACAAAACAATTAGCAAGAGAAACTGGTGATAAAAGACGACTAGCGATTGTCTTAGACGGTGAAATAGTATCAGCACCAGGTATAGCTCTTGATGTCAATCCTGATATAGGTATAACAGGTGGAACAGCAGCAATATCGATGGGAAATACTGATACAGGGGAATCAGCAAATAATCTTGCTGTAATTTTGAGATATGGTGCGTTGCCAGTATCTTTTGAAAGATCATCCATTCAGAAAGTTTCTGCAAGTTTAGGAGAGGACACACTAAATCTTGGGTTGCAAGCAGGATTAATTGGTCTAATTATAATTTCAATAATTATCATTCTTTATTACCGATTTCTAGGTTTCATATCCGTATTTGGTCTATCAATGTTTGGGCTGTTGTTTTATTCAGTAATTTCAGTTTTAGGAAATTTACAAGGATTTACATTAACACTTGCGGGAATTGCTGGAATTATTGTTTCAATTGGTTTAGCTGCTGACTCTTATATTGTTACTTTTGAAAAACTTAAAGACGAGATTAAAGTTGGAAGATCCTTCGAATTCGCAGCTAATAAAGCTGTAGATGAATCATGGAAGACAATATTAACAGCTGATTTCGTTTCATTGTCTGCAGCCTTTTTACTTTATATTTTAGCTGTAGGTCCAATACGTGGTTTTGCATTAGCACTTGGTATTGCAACAATTTTTGATTTATTGTTCACACGTCTTTATACAAGAAATGTTGTACCAATTGTTGTATCAAGAATTAACAATACTAGATTTTTGTTTCCAATTAAAAACAAGGATATAACTAATGTTTAAAAACTTATTTTTAGGCAATACAAATATCGATTTTTACAATAAACGAAACTTGCTTCAAAAAATATTTATTGTTGAAATAGTAATATTTCTAACGGTGATGATATGTGCAGCTATTGGTATATTAAACTTGAATTTCTCAATTGATTTTACAGGTGGTACAACATATCAATTGACAAGTGAGTATTCTAAATCTGACATAGATGAAGTACTTACCAACAACATATTAGAAGTTTCAAGATATCAAACCTATGAAAATTCAGATACTGTTTTATTCAGAGCTGTTGAGGGATCTCAATCCCAAGAATCTGAATTCTTAAATTATCTTGCAAATAAGTTTAATGTCGACAGTAATGAAATCGAGTTCCAACGTGTAGGACCAACATTTGGACAAGAAATTACAACTAAGGGAATTCGAGCGCTTGTAATATTTTTATCCTTTATAGTTTTACTTATATCAATTAGATTTCAGTTTAGGTTTTCTATAGTTGCTTTAATAGCTCTAATTCATGATCTATTAATTTGTACAACGATTTATTTATTATTGAATTTTGAAATAACACCATCTACAGTCATTGCGCTTTTAACTATTCTTGGTTATTCCCTTTACGATACAGTGATACTTTTTGATAAATTAAGAGATAGTCAAAGAATGAATAAAGAAAGTAATTTATCTATAAAAACTTTAAACAAAACGTTTAATGAGATTTTAATGAGAAGTATCAATACATCAATTACTTCAGCTGTGCCAATAGCTTCTATATTGTTTCTCGGTAATATAATTGGTTTATCCGGAACTCTAACCGATTTTGCTTTACCTCTATTTATTGGAATAATATCTGGAACGTACAGCTCAATATTTGTAACTATTCCATTTTTATCAAGGATAATTAATAAATAAAAAAACTAGTACCATTAATTTATGGTTAAAAATCTTGATTTACTTGATGCAGATGAGCTTATTAATAACTTGTATTCTAAATTTAAAAATGATGAAGAAATACTAAAAAAAGCATATTTATACGCGTCCGAAGGACATTTAAATCAAAAAAGAGCTTCTGGAGAACCATATATCACTCATCCTTTACAGGTTGCTACCTATTTAGCTGATTTAAGTATGGATATCGAAACAGTTGTATCAGCAATTTTGCATGATTTAATAGAAGATACAGATGTTACTTTTAAAGATATTAAAAAAGAATTTGGAAGTGAAATAGCAAATATAGTTGATGGTGTTACAAAATTAGATAAAATTCAATATAACTCAAATGAGGAAGCTCAAGCGGATGCAATAAGAAAAATGGTTATTGCAATGTCCAAAGACATAAGAGTTTTAATATTAAAACTTGCCGATAGACTCCACAACATACAAACTATTCAATATCTAGCAGATTACAAACAAGAAAAAATAGCCAATGAGACATTATATGTTTATGCTCCACTCGCACATAGGTTAGGACTTCAAAATATAAAACACATACTTGAAGATATATCATTTAGTTTGATATTTAAAAATCAAAATTCTGAAATAGAAAATTTAATTGAGAAAACTGCACCTGATAGAGACAAAAATATTAATAAGTCATTAAAGGTAATTGAAGATCTTTTGTCTGCGAATTCTTTATCTGCAGAAGTCGTTGGAAGACCAAAACATAATTATTCGATATACAAAAAAATTGTTAATAATGGTTTAACGTTTAATGAAATAAATGATCTTATCGGACTAAGAATTTTAACTGATGATGTAAAAAATTGTTATACAATTCTTGGTTTAATCCACGCAAACTTTCAGCCAGTACTTGGTAGATTTAAAGACTTTATTTCAATGCCAAAATTTAATCTTTACCAAAGCTTACATACAACAGTTTTAACGGAAACAGGTCAAAAAATGGAGATACAGATTAGAACTCACGATATGCACTATAGAGCTGAATATGGAGTAGCTGCCCATTGGAAGTATAAAGAAAAGCCACAAAATGATACACAGCAATGGACAAATGCATTATCAGAATTATCAGATGAATATCCGGATCCTAATGAATTTCTAAGACATATGAAATTAGACCTTTATGAAGATGAAGTGTTTTGTTTAACACCAAAGGGAGACGTAATTACGTTACCTCAGGGTGCAACACCTGTTGACTTTGCTTTTTCAGTTCATACTCAAGTAGGAGAAAAATTAATTGGTGCAAAAATAAACGGTAAATTAGTAAATTTAAGTACAAGGCTAACTACTGGTGATACAGTTGAGGTATTAACTACAAATGAAAAAAATAAAGGACCAAGTCGCGACTGGTTAACATTTGTAAAGACATCAAGAGCACGTTCTAAAATTAAGCAATGGTACCAAAAACAACTTAAGGATGAAGATATACAAAAAGGTAAGCAGATATTAAATTCCTGGTTAGAAGAAAACGATGAGATTTTTAACTATTCAAGTAAAGATAATATTTTGAATGAACTTTTAAACATTCTTAAATATCCAAATAATGAATCGATTTATCAAAACTTAGGTAATGGAAACATAAAAATAAACAATGTTGGAAATAAAATCAGAAAATTTGTATTTCCTGAAGAAATTTCTGAAGAAGAGGATATTTTATCACCAGATAAATATCAAACAAACGATGATCAACTTGTAATTGTAGAAGGATATGATGATATAAAAGTAAGGATGGCAAGATGTTGCGTTCCTGTTCCTGGCGATGATATATTAGGTTTCATTACGATATCTAATGGAATATCAATTCATAGATCTGATTGTCTGAACATTAAGATAGATAGCTCCAAGGGTGAAAGAATAATTGATGTTTCATGGGGATTCAATGCACAGACTGGTTCAATTGTTTGGTTAGAAATAGAAGCTATTGATAGACCTTACTTACTAAGAGATGCAACAATAGCGATATCAGACAATGGTGGCAATATCCTTGTTGCCAAATCACTTACTAATAGCAAGAGAATAGTGACTTTATTATTTCAAGTGGAAATAAGTGGTAATGAACAACTTGATTCAATAATCAGAGATGCTAAAAATATAGAAAATGTTTTCGACGTTCAACGTGCAAATCCAGGAAACTAAGCGTGGATGATTTATTTGTTTTCACAAGTTTTACTACTTCTAATTGCTACATAGTTACGCCTAGTCTTTCCGATGGTATATCATATGTCATTGATTTACCACCTGACCTTGATCCTGTACTTGACTACATTAAAAAGGAAAATCTTAGTATTGGAGGAGCATTATTAACTCACGGACATTTTGATCATGCCTTAGGTATGAGTAGTTTTGATGGATCTATTTATATAGATTTGAATGACGAGAAATTAGCAAGACACCCTGAGGAACAACTTAAATCATTTATGGGATTAAATCTTGATTCAATTACATATCAAGGTGAATTAAATGAAGTCAAAGATATTAAAAGTGAGGAATTAATAGTACACAGTAATCCTGGTCACACAAAGGGGAGTAGTTCATTTGAGTTTCCAAGTTTAGGAATAGTATTTACAGGTGATTTTATATTCAAAGAAGGAATTGGTAGAACTGATTTATTAACTGGTGACACAAATGAGATGATCTATTCCATAAATAATGTGTTTACAGAATTTCATGATGATTATATTCTCTATCCGGGACACGGAGATAAAGACACAGTAAAATCAATAAAAAACAATAATATTCTAGTAAGGGAATATTTGAATGATTGAACAAGTAAAAGGCACTAGAAATTTATTTGGTGCAGAATCAGAAAAATATATACATATATTCAATACTTTTTGTGATACTTTTACTGATTATGGGTATGAATTAGTTGAGTTACCCATTCTTGAACATAAAGAATTGTTTATAAAATCTATTGGAGAGAATTCAGAAATTGTTACAAAACAAATGTATGAATTTAAAGATAAGGGTAATAGATCACTTGTATTAAGACCTGAAGCAACAGCTAGTGTTGTGAGATTTCATAACGAGTTTTTTAAAAATGAATCAAAAAAGTATGCCTATTTTGGAAAAATGTATCGATATGAAAGTCCTCAGAAAAATCGGTATAGGGAGTTTATTCAAGCAGGAGCCGAATTAATTGGTACGATTGATGATTTTTCTGAACTACAGATACTTAAATCCTCAATCAATTTTTTAGATAAATTAAATATAAAAGCAAAACTAAATATAAACACGATTGGATCTATTGGAGAAAGAAAACTTTATATAAAAGAATTAGAAAATTACTTTAAAAAGAATAAAAATAACTTATCAAAAGAAAGTAATGAAAAGATTGGTAAAAATACTTTACGAATTTTGGATTCTAATGATCCATTCGATTCAGAAATAATTGATCTTGCTCCTGTAATTTATCAGTATTTAGAGGAAGATACTTTAAACAGATATGAAAATTTAAAACATAACTTAAATAATGAAAATATCAAATATGTAGAGAATTCAAAATTAGTTAGAGGACTTGATTACTACAATGACTTAACATTTGAGTTCGTATATAAAGCTACAGTTCTTGGTGGTGGTGGTAGGTATGATAAACTTGCTGAATCTTTGAACCTAGGTAATTGTGCAGGAGTAGGTGTTGCTTTTGGTGTTGACAGAATAATTAATTGTATAAATTATGTACCTTCTTCAAAGAAGATCATGTTGATAGGTCAAAATTTTGATGATATTAAATCAATTTCCAATAAATTAGATAAAAGTGGAATTAAATATTTTTTACCAATAAGAAAAAGTAAAGAGAACACACAGTATAAAGAGGCTATAAAAAACAATGTTGATTATGTTATAAACTGTACTGAAAAGACGATTAAGAATCCAAAAAATAATGAATCATTTGAATTTAATATACGAAACTTGAAGAAGTTAATATGAAAATAGAAGATTTAATAAAATCAAAAGTAAATAGTGAAGTTTCTGACTTAAGAGGTTGGGTAAGTAGTATTCGAGACCACGGAGGTCTTGTTTTCATTGAACTAAGAGACACAAGTTCAAAAATACAAATCGTTTTAGATTCTGAAAATGTTGATATCGATACTTTTAAATCTGAATATTACATAAGTGTTAACGGAAAATATATAAAAAGAGATAAGTCAATGATCAATAAATCTCAGCAATTCGGTGAGTACGAAATCAGTGCTGAAAGTTACTCAATAATCTCAAAAAGCAAACCACTACCGTTCCAAATAGATGACTCTATCGATACTGATGAAAATATAAGATTGAAATTCAGATACTTGGATTTGAGACGAGATGATATGAAAAAAAATATTCTCGCTCGTTCAAACACATTTAAATCAATAAGGAATTCAATGGATAGTTTATCTTTTTTAGAATTAGATACACCAACGTTAACAAAATCTACACCTGAAGGTGCAAAAGACTTTTTAGTCCCATCAAGAAAACAAAGTGGTTCATTTTATGCTTTACCACAATCACCTCAGATGTATAAACAATTATTTATGATTTCTGGATTTAACAAATATTATCAGATTGCTAAATGCTATCGCGATGAAGATTCAAGAAAAGACAGACAACCAGAATTTACGCAACTAGATTTAGAAATATTAAATGGTACACCAGATGAAGTAAGAAAAACTACTGAAACGATAGTTAAAGAATTATTGGATAATGTATTTTCCATTAAAGTCGAGGTACCTTTTCGAGATATGACTTACAAAGAAGCAATTGAAAACTATGGCACTGATAAGCCAGATTTACGAATTGCAGAAACAATTGAAGATTTAAGTAATATATTTAAAAATACAGAGATTAATTTTATAAAATCATCATTAGAAAATTCAGGTTTCGTAAAGGGTTTTCATACATCAAAAATAATGACAAGATCAGAGATAGATACTTTAGATGAGTTAGTTAAAGATAACGGAAGTAACGGTCTTGGTTGGTTTAAAATTGAAAACTCTACAGTATCGGGACCATTATCTAAAATTACAACAAACAAAGAGAATGAGGAAATACAAAAACTAGGTGATGGAATGCTGTTATTTCAATCTGGAAATATGGAGATATATCCAGTATTAGATATCATTCGTAGAGAAATTTTTAACCCGTTAGATACTTACAGTTTCACTTGGGTTTATGATTTTCCTTATTTTGAAGTCGAAAATGGAGAAATACAACCCTCTCATCATCCTTTCACATCACCAAAAGATACTGAGAATTTTATTGTAGATCCTAATAATGCTACAGCTCTACATTATGATTTAGTTCTTAATGGATCAGAGTTGGGTTCAGGATCACAAAGAATTAATTCTCCAGATATCCAAAGAAAAGTATTAGAAATGTGGGGTCTTTCAGATGATGACATTGAAAATCGTTTTGGATGGTTTATTGAAGCTTTGTCTTATGGGACACCGCAACATGCAGGAATAGCATTAGGTATAGACAGGATTATTGCTGTAATGCTCAATGTTGATTCAATAAGAGATGTTATACCTTTTCCTAAAACACAATCTGGACTTGACCCTTTAACAAACGCGCCAACTATTATTGATGAAAATGAATTAGAGGATTATAACCTTAAATACATTGAGGTAGCTGATGAATAGTAATGAAATAAGAGAAGAGTTTTTAAAATTCTTTGAACAAAATAATCACAAGATTATGCCATCAGCTTCATTGATACCTATAGACGAAACCTTACTATTTACAGCCGCTGGAATGGTTCCATTTAAAGATTATTTTCTAGGTAACAATAAACCACCACATATAAATCTTGTTTCATCACAAAAATGCATAAGAACAGTTGATATTGATATAATCGGTGACACAGATCGTCATCTTACTTTTTTTGAAATGCTTGGAAATTTTAGTATTGGAGAATATTTTAAAGAACAAGCTATAAAACATGCATATGAATTTATAACTAAAAATCTAGGAATTAATCCAGATGATCTATGGTTTACAGTCTATAAAGATGACGAAGAATCATTCAATATTTGGAAAGACGTAATAGGTGTTCCTGAAGAAAGAATACAGAGAGGTGATAAAGACAATTTTTGGCAGATGAATATCCCTGGACCTTGTGGGCCGTGCTCCGAAATATTTATTGACCGAGGACCAGACTATGGAGAAGAAGGTGGTCCAATTGGTGGTGGGGAAGATAGATTCATAGAAATTTGGAATTTAGTTTTTATGGAATCAATACAAGACGAACCTTACAATGTCGTAGGTGAATTACCTGCAAAAAATATTGATACAGGAATGGGTCTTGAACGTATTGCTATGGTTCTTCAAGATAAAGAGTCACCATTTGAAATAGATACTTTTGAATCAATTTATGAACAATTAAAGCCAAAAATTAAAAATCCGAATAAAAAATACGAAAGAATCATATTGGATCATATGAAAGCATCAACGTTTATGATTTCAGATGGTGTTGTGCCTACAAACGAGGGTAGAGGATATATTTTAAGGAGGCTAATTAGAAGAGCAATCAGAGCATATTATGGTTTAACAAATGAAATAGATACTATTGAATTTCTAATATCTCCAATTGTTGATATTTACAAAGATCACTATCCAGACCTTTATAAGAATATTGATAAAATTAAGAAACTTTATACTACTGAAGAAAATCTCTTTCATAAGACACTAGAAAAAGGCACAGTTGAAATAAATAGGCTTATTAAAGATAAGGATTCATTTGATGAGGAAAAAGCATTTTATTTATTTGAAACTTTCGGTTTTCCATACGAACTTACAAAAGAGATTGCATTTGAAAATAATATTCAATTAAATGATGATAAGTATATGAAAAAGTTTAAAGATCATCAGGCTAAATCTAGTGCATTTAAGAAAGAGGTATCAAATATAAGTGAATTTGATGTAGATTGCAACGTTTTTACGGGTTATGAAAATACGAATACCATAAGTGAAGTAACACTAGTACTGAATGAAAATGGTACAACAACGATATTTACTGAATCTACGCCATTTTATTATGAAGCTGGGGGTCAAATATCTGACCAAGGCTCAATAGTATTTGAAGATAAAGAATATACAGTAGCTGATGTCGTTCAATCTAGCTCTGGTGCTACCGGCTTAGTAATAAAAGAAGATATAGGAATTCAATCAGGAGAAAAAATTGAATCTAAAGTAAACGAATCATTTAGAAGATCTGTATCTAAAAGTCATACATCTGCACATATAGTGCATTCATCTTTAAGAAATATTCTTGGTGACCATGTTGCTCAGGCAGGATCATATGTTGCTCCTGGAAGATTTAGATTTGATTTTAGTCATTCAGAAAAAGTGACACAGGAAGAACTTGATGAGATCTTCACATTAAGTAATAAAAATGTCTTTTCTGATTTAAAAGTAGATACAAAAGTAATGAATATTGACGAAGCAAAAAAAGAAGGTGCATTGGCATTTTTTGGTGATAAATATGATGACGATGTAAGAGTAGTAAATATTGGGAATTTCTCTAAAGAGCTTTGTGGAGGAACGCATGTATCTAATTCAAATGAAATAGGATTAATAGTTTTATTAAATGAGTCTTCAATTGGCTCAAATCTAAGAAGAGTAGAGATGCTTTCAGGATTTGAAGCCTATGATTTTATGACTAATGCTTACAATTCATATAAAAGTGTAAGCAATCTTTTAAATACAAATATAGAAAATGTACCTACTAAACTCGAATCATTCTTTAATTCATATGAGGAACTTAAATCACAGGTTGATCAATTTAAACAAATTAGAAACAACGAAATGGTTGAACAGATATCTAATAAATTTGAGAATGTTGGTGATTATAAAGTATTCATAAATCAAGTTTCAATGGATACAGTTGATGATATAAGAAATGTAGCTATTAATTCGATCAACAATGGAGTTGTTGATTACATATATTTAATTTCACAAATAGAGTCAAAATTTGTCATAGTTGCTATGAAAAATGAGAAAGTTATTAAAGATATGAATGTATCTGAACTTGTTATAGAAACTTCTAAAAATTTTGGTGGGGGAGCCTCAAAAGATCAGGTTTTATCAGTTGGTGGGGGTCCTAATGATTACTCAATAGATGAAACCCTTAAATATGTTAAAGAATCTATTGTTAACAATCTCAAGTGAAAAACATAATAGCTATAGATTATGGTGAACGTTACGTTGGTCTTGCATTAAAAAAGCAATCAATAAATTCGGCTTATGCATATAAGGTCCTGGATAATAAATCTTTGGATGTTTTAGATGAAATTAAACAATCATTAATTGATCACGAAATAGATGAGATTGTAATTGGTTATCCAATAGGATTAAATTCTCATCAAACACGTATGAGTAATGTGGTAGATGAATTTATTGAAAATGATCTAAAATCTATCACAACTGTTCCAATACATAAAATTGATGAACGAATGACTTCAAAGTTAACAAATGATAAAACAGTAAGAAATGATGACTTAGCAGCATTAGAAATACTAAATTCACATTTAAAAAATGATTAATTATTACTTTAAAAATCGACTTGTAATATCTCTTGTATTTACAATATTTACTGTATTTATTGCAATTAATTTTGCTTCAAATATTGCTTCAACAATAAACCAAACAGCAAGTATGGTTTCAAATAATGACGATATAGAAGAATCAATTATTTTAATAAATATTCCACAAGGTGCCTCAGCGGCACAGATTTCATCAATACTTGCACAAGAAGGAATTATATCGTCTTCATTAGCTTTTGAAATATATCTAAGGAATGAGAATCTTGGTGACAAATTACGAGCTGGAGAATATGAAATTTCAAATAAGTTAGAGTTCGAAGAGATAAGTAATATTTTATTAAAGGGACCACCATTAAAAACTTACACAATTACTATTCCGGAAGGACTTTGGATAACTGAAACAATAGAATCTATCTCTTCTCAAACTGGTTACGATGTAGATCTACTTACGAATTCACTTTTATCTGGAAATGTAGAAAGTAAATATGTTTATTTAGGTGATGTTTCAAAGTTACAAAATTGGGAAGGTCTTCTATATCCAAACACTTATCAAATAGCTTTAGATGCATCTGGTGAAGAAATTTTACAAATTTTAGTTAATGAACTCGAAGCCGTAATTGATAGATTGCTCGTTACCTATTCAACACCTAATTGGATAAATTCTACGAGTGAACTTTTTGCAGTTGCTAGTCTTGTTGAAGCTGAATCGAAACTAGAAGAAGACAGACCACTTGTTTCGTCTGTTATAAAAAACCGATTGTATGATGATATGTTACTTCAAATTGATGCGATGATACTATATGCTCTGCAAGAGCGTAAATCTCAAGTACTACTAATCGATTTACAAGTAGAATCACCATATAACTCATATAAATATACTGGTTTACCACCTACTCCTATATCTGGATTTGGTGAGCGATCATTAATTGCTGTATTTGATACACCAGAGACTGATTTTATATACTACTTACTAACAGATAAAAATGGAAAAATGTCATTTACAAATGACTATACAGACTTTATTAATATGAAAAATAAAGCAAAAGAGGAAGGTGTAATTCCGTAATGGTATCTACAAATGATATGAGGCCAGGACAGTCTATATTGGTTGATGGAACTATTTATCAGATAATGGATTATGCCCATGTTAAGCCCGGAAAAGGAAAAGCTTTTGTTAAAACAAAGCTCAAAAATCTTATTGATGGTGGAATTATAGAAAAAACTTTTAGAGCTGATGAAAATGTTGATCAAGCTTTTATTGAAAAACAAGAATTTCAATATTTATATAATGAATCTGGAAATTTCATATTTATGAATACAGAGAATTATGAGCAAGTATCATTAGATAAAAATCTCATTGCAGAAATAGAACTTTTATTAATACCAAATAGCGAGGTAACTATACAAATGTATGAGAATAAACCATTAAATGTACTGCTACCTTCTAGTGTTGAATTAAAAGTGACAAAAGCAGAACCAGCAGTTAAGGGTGATACTGTAACATCGTCTACTAAAACAGTCACTTGTGAAACTGGTTTGGAGGTTGTTGTTCCTATGTTTATTGAAGAAGGTGAAATAATTAAAATTGACACTAAAGATAATTCATACATGACAAGGGTTTAATGAAAGATTTTAGACAAATAACATTTGAAACATTGTTTGAAGAAGGCTTAAAAAGCTTAAAAGAAAAAGATTTTAATATATCTTCATTAAGTGAAAATCAGAATCTAAGAGCAAACCAGTTATTTAGTAATACAAAAATTAACAGTGAGAGAATTGAAAATTCAATCCGAACTTATTCTGATAATTGGAGTTACGAAAGAATAGGTAAAGTAGAATTAATTACTTTAACATTGGGTATTTCAGAATTAATTATGGATTTATCACCAACAAAAGTTATTATCTCAGAATGGGTAAAGCTTGCAGATAAACATTCCTCTTCACAGTCAGCAAAATTTGTAAACGGAATACTTGATAAATTATCTCAGGAGATTTAATGAGTGACTCATATATTTTAGAGATTAAAAATAAAAGAAAAGATTTTATCAACTCGTTTGAAAAAAATATTGAGAACATAGATAATGAACTTATTAGAGCTAGTAACGACAATCAATTAAATTCAATAAGAATACATAAATATCTAACAGAAACTGGTGTTCTTGGAAAAGTTAAAACTGCTCGTTTTTTAGATGATATAGGACTTAATGAAAAATCAAAATTTTATGACTTAAACGATAATTACATTGAATCAATTTCTAACTATGTGAAAAACTCATGATTATTATTTTCAGTGGGCCCTCTGGTGTTGGTAAATCTACAATTATTAACAATTTATCAAATGATTTTAATTTTTATTTTTCTACTTCACATACAACAAGACCTCGAAGGGAATCAGAGATAGAAGGTAAGGATTATTATTTTATATCTGAAGACGAATTTAATTCAATGATAAGTAATGATGAATTTTTAGAATACGAAAGATACGGTAGCTATTATTACGGAACTTCAAAAAAAGAGTTAGAACGAGATGATTTTATTATCCTCGATCTCGAAGTAAACGGTGCAACAAAATTGTTAACATCAAATGATTCATATATAGGAATTTTTATAGATATTGATGACAATGTTTTGATTGAAAGATTAAATGAACGAGGTCATGATGACCAGTTTATAGAAGAAAGAATGAATTTAGCTAAAGAACAACGCCAATCTATGGGCAACTTTGACTATATAATTAAAAATATAGATTTAAAGGCTACTATTAAAGAAATATTAGATATATTATATGACTTGGAGAAAAAATGATAAAACCACCAATTGAAGAACTTTTAGAAAACTCACCTGGCAGATTTGCACTTGTTATAACGTCAGCAAGAAGAGCTAAAGATATAAACTCATACTTTAACCAATTAGGTGAAGGTATTGGAGCATATACACCACCTCAAGTACAAAGTCTTAGTAGAAAACCACTTACCGTTGCTTTTGAAGAGATTGCATCTGGAAAAGTAGAGGTTAGCGAAAAAGAATAACCCCATGAGCAAAAAAATACTACTTGGTATTACTGGTAGTATTGCTGCTTCAAAGTCAGAAAGATTACATTCGTTACTTTCAGAAAATAACGAAACTGTAGTCTTTTCAACTGATGAAGGATTGAAGTATATTTCAGAGGAATTTCAAAACAAAAATGATATTTTTCATAGTTGGGATCAATTAGATGGATCACCTCATATAGAATATGCAAGATGGGCTGATTGTATCGTTATATATCCTGCAACAGCAAATTTTATAAGTAAGTATGCAAATGGTTTGGCTGACAATTTATTACTTTCTACTTTATTGATGTTTGATAAAGAAATTTATGTTGCTCCTGCAATGCATGAAGAAATGTTCATCGACAATAAAATACAGTCAAACATCATTGATTTAAGCGACAATGTAATATTTTGTGGTCCCAGATATGGAAACCTTGATATTGGAGATAAAGGTTTAGGTAGGCTTATCGAACCAATAGAAATGTTTGATATTATATTTAATAAAAAAGAAAAGGTTATCGTAACATCAGGTCCAACTTCTGAATATCTTGATGATGTTCGAACGATAACAAACAAATCTTCTGGAAAGCAAGGAAGGGCAGTTGCTATAGAATTGATGAGTCTAGGATATGATGTTGTTTACATACATTCGAAAACAATATCTCCTGTTGCTGGAGCTAAAAATATTTCATTTGATACTTCAAAGGAATTACAGGAAGCAATGAATATTGAATCAAATGATACAAAGCATTTGTACATGGTTGCTGCTGTTTCTGATTTTATACCAGAAAAAGTAGAAGGAAAAATGAAAAGAACTGAAGGCAATATGACATTAAATCTGTCACCAAACGTTGATATAGTGAAAGAGTACAAAGAAAAATATAAAATGATAAATGTAATAAGTTTTTCAGCTCAAACTAATGATGACCTTAATTTTGAAAAGATTAATGAAAAAAATTCTGATTTTTTAGTTATAAATAATATAAATGATAATTCATTTGGTTCAGAGACTAACAAAGTAACCATCATTAATAAAAAAGACAAAGTGTTTGAATCAGAAGAAAAAAATAAACATATCATTGCTCAAGAGATCATTAAAAATACTTTGATTTAAATTGTTTGCTGATGTAGAAATAATCTCAAATAACACATATAAGTTTCAACTTTTTACATATTCAGTACCTAAAAATCTATCTAATAAAATTGATATTGGTTCAATAGTTTCAGTGAATTTTAGAAATAGAAAGAAAACTGCTGTTGTTGTAAATATACATAATAAAGATTTAAAAATTAAAACTTTAAAACCTGTTGAAAGGATTATTAGTAAGTTAGATCAAGATCAGTTACTTTTTTTAAAACACGTTGCAGTTTCTTATTATTTAAATATTGGTTTTTTAATATTCAATCTATATAAGGATATGCATTTTAAATTAGATAGAAAGATTAAAAATAGTTCATTAAGTATTTATAACAATACAGAAATAGACAAAGTGTTATCCACTAATTCTAAAAATGTAATCTTTACTCCTTCTTTAAAAACAACTAAAAATTTATATAAAAATCTATCAGAAAAAGGAATAAAAATAAATTTTTATCAAAAAACAGGTGGCAAAGAGGAAATCCAAAAAGCATTAAGTACAGTTAATAAATTTAACAATTGCATATTACTTTCGAATAATTTTGTGAAAATCAAACCACATTCAACTTCAAATTACCATTTTTTTGATACCAATGATTATTCTTACAATTTACCAAAATTTAATTCTCTAAACATTATTGAATTGTCAGTACTTAAAAATAAGTACTTTGGAGGAAATTATCATTATTACAATGAGTATCCATCTCTAAATTACTTCAATAAAATTGAAAATTATAAAACTCCTGATCTAAGTAATGTAGAAATTTATCATGGAAACTCTTTACAAGATTGTATTGAATTATTTAAAACAAAGCATACTGATAAAAATTTAAAATTATTTTTTCACGACGAGATTTTAAATGAATTACTTAATGATTACAAAGCTGTAAAAAGTGAGAATGATTTATACGATTTAAATTTATTAGTAAACCCTACAATATCTTTTAAAGGTAAATTAAATTCTGAACGTTTAATTTTTCTGTTACGACAAATAGAGAGGTCGAAGCGAAATAATAGTTTAACAATCATACTTACAACAAAAAATATAAACTTAAAAGAATCTTTAAAAAATCAAAATATAACAAAATGGAGTAAAGAAGAGCTAATATCTAGAAAAAAATGGGGACCAAACCTTAATCATAAAGTTTTTAAATTTTCATCTGATTCAATAATTAAATATGAAAATGAATATATTTTAGGACCTAAAAAGGTTGATAATTTATATGAATACGAAATCAATATAAATTTATCAAAAGATACTAATTACAATGAAATTACAAATATGTATTCAAAACTATTACAGTATGAGCCAAGAAAAGTTATTTCTATATGATGAATGAAATTGTAACTTTTGGTCACCCATCCCTTAAATTTAAATCAGTAAATATTACTGAATTTGATGAAACATTAAAAAAATTATCAGAGAGAATGATAAAAATTATGTATGAGGCGCCTGGGGTAGGTCTAGCAGCTCCACAAATTGGTATAAATAAAAATATTTTTGTTTTTGATGCTGGAGAAGGTCCGAACGTAGCAGTCAATCCAAAGAAAATCGAAGTTGAGGGTTCTGCGGTATTTTTAGAGGGATGTCTTTCATTACCTGGTTATTATTGGGAAATTGAAAGACCAGAATATTCAAAAATCTACTGTCAAGATATAAACGGTGAAGATATTACATATGAAGGGGAAGATCTTATGGGTAGAGTTCTGCAACATGAATATGACCATTTAAAAGGCAAGCTTTTACTATCATCTTTATCTAGAAAAGAGAGAAAAGAAGCAATTAAAAAAATTGCACTAAATGGGTTTCCAGGAAATGACTTATAAGTATTTTTTTGGTAGTGACAATAGGAGTATTCCTTACTTAAATACTTTAATAGAAAATTACGATTCAATAAAAGTCGTGACAACAGAGCCTCGGAATACTGGCCGTGGTAGGAAGATTTTAAATAATCCGGTTGAAGATTATTGCAGAAGTAATAATGTTGAATATACTTACTTTTCTAATTCAAAATATTATGATGATATGGATTTTGGTATCTGCGTAAGTTTTGGTTCTATTTTTTCAAACGATTTTCTAAATAAACATCCTTCAATATTCAATATTCATTTAAGTATATTACCTAATCTAGTCGGTCCATCCCCAGTTGAAACAACAATATTAAATGGCGATACACTATTTGGATATACCATTTTTAAGATCATTAATGAGGTCGATAAAGGTCCGATACTTTTTAAAAATCAAATTGATATTGTTAACAATTATTCATCAAATGTATATGAAGAATTATCTGAAGATTTTAAAATAAACTTTAACAGCATCGACTTTAGTTCATCATTGAAAGATCAAGTCGGTGAAGTAACTAGAAGTTATAAATTCACCAAAAATGATTATTTTATAAGTAATGAAGATACACTATTCAATGCAAAAAATAAAATAAAAGCTTTTGATGTTTTAGGTCCTGCTTTTATTAAGTACGATTCAAAAATAATTAAAATTCATAAATATACTGAAAATAATTCAAATTTTACATATGAATTAAAAGATGGACTCTTATATTTAGATGAAATAACACCTGAAGGGAAAAAAAGAATGAAAGCAAATGATTATATGCGTGGGCTCAAATGAAAATATCAGCAAGTATTCAAGCATCAAATATATATAATCTTCTTGATGAATTAGAAAACTACAAAGATAGTTTTGATCAATTACATGTAGATATTACAGACGGTAATTTCACAGATAATATTTCACTACCAGTAGCAATTATTGAGTACATCAAAACTAACACAGAATATATTGTTGATACACATTTGATGTTAAATAACAACGAATTATTTACTAGTAAAGCGTTTGAATTTGGCTCAGATATAGTAACTGTACATTGTGAAACAACGTCACCTGAATTATTTAGTTCACTAGTGAATAAACACAATAACGTTGGAATTGGTATATTACCGAGTACAGATATAAATGTATTATCTGATTACATTGATAATACACATAGCGTATTGTTGCTTACAGTAAATCCGGGGTTTTCAAATCAAAGTAAAGCAGTTAATTTATTAGATAGAATTACTGAATTTAAAAATACTTATCCTAATTACTCTAATTTATTAATTGTTGATGGAGGGGTTAAAAATGAAGAACTTCAAACCCTGAGAGATTTAAAAGTTGATATAGCTGTTCAGGGAGGAGCTATATTTGCTAAATAGTCTTCAATATCTCAATTTTTCTGAGCATATGATTGAAGCAATTAAATTTGCACTTAGATATGATCCATATCCAAATCCAAGAGTCGGTGCTGTGCTGGTTGATAAAAATAATAAAATAAAAAAGATAACTGCACATAAAGAGAAAGATAAGGACCATGCTGAATATAATCTATTTAAAAATTCAGATATTTCAGAAAATGATACTTTGTATGTTACATTAGAACCTTGTTTTCATGATGACACCTCACCATCTTGCGCAAATGCTGTTTTGGAAACAAATGTACAAAATATAGTTGTTGGGGATATAGATCGTGATGAAAGAACTAATGGTAAAGGTATCGAACTTTTAAAGAACAACGATTTAAATGTATCTATTGAAAATGGTGTAAATGATTTTTTAAATCCTGGATACAAAATTACAGATGATAAACCATATCTCATTGGTAAAGTAGCCACTTCAGCAGACCATATAATATACAATGAAAACAACAGGTATATTACCAATAAAAATTCATTAGAAATTACCCATTATTTAAGAGCAACTGTAGATTCCGTCATAATTGGAAAAAATACATTAAAAATTGACAATCCAAAGTTGAATGTACGTCTGGATTATGAATATAAAAATCCTCAACCAGTTGTTTTGTGGGGGAATGACACTAAAGAGCTTAAAAAATACTCTAGTTCATTTAATAATTTTATATTTTATGTTGAGAATGATGAAGATTCATTTAGTAGCTTTTTAGAGAGACATTCTATAAAAAGTGGATTAGTTGAAGGTGGTAATTCTATTTTGTCTTATTTTTTAAATGAAGATATGATTGACGAATTTTACTATTTTAAGTCATCAGATAGCCTTGAAAATGGATTAAAAATTGATAAAACAATTGAGGAATATATCAGTAATAACTTTAATTCTATTCAAGAATATCCTATTATTGATAATCTATTAACTACTTATACTAATAAGTAATGTTTACTGGAATTATTAATTCAATTGGAAATATTGAATCAAGAAGTATTGATGAAATACAAATAAGTACAGATAATGATTCATATCATGGTTTGGAATCAGGTACTAGTATTTCCATAGATGGCACGTGTCTTACATTAAGAGATTACAAGGATGATTTCTTAAATTTTCAAGTATCTGAAGAAACATTCAATAGAACTGTGGCTAAAGAATATAAAAAGGATGTTAAAACAAATTTAGAACTTCCTGCTACTTTAACTACTTTCTTAAGTGGACATATAGTACAAGGCCATGTTGATAATACATCTGTTGTAACAAACATTGTTGAAAACGATAATAATCTTTGGACATATCATTTTAAAAATACGGATACAAGATATATAGTTGATAAAGGTTCTGTGACTATAAATGGTATATCTTTAACTGTTGTTAATCCCGATAAAGAAGAATTCAGTGTAGCGGTTATAAACGAGACTTATCAAAGGACAAATTTAAAGTACCTTAAAACCGGTTCGATAGTTAACATTGAATATGACATACTTGCTAAATATATGGAAAGAATGATAAATGATAAGTGACATAGAAGTTATTATCGAAAAATTTAAAAAAGGTGAGATGGTCATTCTTGTTGACGATGAAGACAGAGAGAATGAAGGTGATTTAATTGTATCTTCACAGTACTTAACGCCTGAACACATCAACTTTATGATAACTTATGCAAAGGGTCTTGTGTGCGCACCAATCGCAAAAGATGTAGCAACAAAGTTAAAACTTTCATTAATGCAAGGTATTGATAATGAAGAAGATACACAATTTACAACTTCAGTTGATCTAATGGGAGATGGGGTTTCAACAGGAATTTCAGCAGATGATAGATTTAAAACAATAAAAGGTCTTAGTGATCCAAATGCTACCAGACAAGATTTTAAAGTTCCAGGTCACGTCTTTCCTTTGCAGGCTATGGATGGAGGAGTATTAAGACGTGCTGGTCATACTGAAGCAGCTGTAGACTTGTGTTTACTCGCTGATCATTATCCCGTGGCTGTTATTTGTGAAATAATAAATGATGATGGTTCAATGGCACGCATTGACGATCTAGTAAATTTTTCGAAAAAACACGATGTAGCTATTGGGACAATTAAAGACTTAATCGAGTACAAGTTGCAATTAACAAATCCTGTATCTTTTGTATCTAAAGCAAAAGTACCAACTGAATTTGGTGAATTTACTGCGCATGTTTACAAAGACAATAATGATAATACTGAGCATATTGCACTGACATATGAGAATTACTTAGAAGGTGAGTCTTCAATGGTAAGAGTGCACTCAGAGTGTTTAACAGGTGATGTATTTAGTTCAAATAAATGTGATTGTGGATACCAATTAGATAGTGCATTAGAAACTATTGTAAATAATGGTTCTGGTGTTCTACTGTACATGAGAGGACATGAAGGAAGAGGAATAGGTCTAGGAAATAAGATTAAAGCATACTCATTACAAGATGAAGGTGCAGATACGGTTGAAGCAAACATTCAACTTGGTTTTGAAATGGATCAAAGAGATTATGGAACTGGTGCACTGATACTTAGAGATTTAGGCATTACGAATATGAATTTACTCACAAATAATCCAAGCAAAAGAGCAGGTTTAGAAGGTTTTGGTTTAAATATTGTAAAAAGGACGCCAATTAAGGGAAAAACAACACCAGAAAATACTTCATATCTTGAGACAAAAGAAAACAAGATGGGTCATAATTTTAATGAAGAATAAAGTAGCAATTGTCTATTCAGATTATTACAAAGATGTCACTAATGGTTTATTAGATGGATTCAATAATTCAATTGATGCAACTTTTGTATGTGATGAGTTTAAGGTAAATGGTAGTTGGGAAATTATATATAAAATTAATTCACTTATAGACGAATACGATAAGTTTGTAGCTATTGGAGTCATTGTTAAAGGTGAGACAGATCATTATGAATTTTTATCTTCGAGTATTGCTAATCAATTATTAAATTTAACAACACTAAAAAATGTATATATTTCAAACTGTGTCTTAAACGTACTTAATATTGACCAAGCAAATGATAGAGCTGGGTCTGAAAATAATAAGGGTGCTGAATCTGCACAAGCTTTAAATAATCTTTTCATTACATAATAAAAATTAAGTTATATAATAAATTCTAAGCGAACGATGTTCCACCTACTGTGAAAAATAGTATGGTAATTAAAAACAGCTTCGTGCTGTTTTTTTTATGAAAGGAAAACAAATAGCAGAATTAAATGTTAACGAAGAGATAAAATCCAAGAAGCTATTGGTAATTGCACCAGATGGCGTTCAAGTTGGAGAATTGGAACTTAAAAAAGCCCTTATATTGGCTGATGAACTTGAACTTGATCTTGTTGAAGTCTCTCCGGAAAGTAAGCCGCCTGTTGCTCGATTAATGGATTATGGCAAATATAAATATGAGCTTAATCAAAAAGCAAGGGAGTCAAGGAAAAAACAAGTAAAAATTAATGTAAAGGAAATACAACTGAAACCAAAGATTGATACACACGATTACAAAATTAAATTAAATCAATCAAAAAAGTTTTTAGAAGACGGAGATAAAGTGAAATTTACTATGAGATTTAGAGGTAGGGAAGCAGAATATCCTGAATTAGGACAAAAAATCTTAGATAATTTTAGAGATGAACTTGTTGATTTAGCTATGGTTGAATCAACTTCTAGACCAGATGGTAGATCATTAACAATGGTACTAGCGCCTAACGGAGGTAAAAAATGAAGCATAAAACTCACAAAGGAATGAAAAAAAGAATAAGAGTTAGTGGTACTGGAAAATTCATGCGAAGGCGTGCTCACAGATCACATTATAAATTGGCTAAAGGTAGCAACTCATGGTCAAGACTAAAAAGAGATGTTGAATCTTCTAAGGGTGATTCAAAAAAAATAAGAAAGTTGTTGAGTTAGATGGTAAGAGTAAGAAGATCAGTAAGTAGTAGAAAATCAAGAAAAAAGATTCTTAAACAAGCTAAAGGTTATACAGGAGCTAGAAGCAAGCGTTTAAGGACAGCTAAAGAACAAGTGATGCATGCAGGTAATGACGCCTTCGCTCATCGTAAAGACAAGAAAGCAACATATCGAAAAATATGGATATCTAGAATTAATGCAGCATCAAGACAACATGGTTTGTCATATTCAAAATTAATTAACGGTCTAACAAACGCTCAAGTCAAAGTTGATAGAAAAATATTGGCTGATTTAGCTATCAATGATCCTGATGGATTTAAAAAACTTGTAGATTTAGCTAAAAAAAATATAAATGCCTGAGGTTAATACCGATAAAATATTTGCCGCTTTTTTACTAAGACTTGAAGAAGTTGCTCAAATCGAAGATTTCGATGACATTGAGAAAGAATTTCTTGGTAAAAATTCCTTATTGTCAGAAGAAAGAAAATCATTATCTTCATTAAATGAAGTTTCTAGAAAAAAGTATGGAAAATTGCTACAAGATCTTTCAAATAATATAACCTCAAAATTAAATGAAGAGAAAACTAATTTCAAATCTAAATTTTTTATTCAAAAAGAACTAAATGATAATAAAGATATTTCCATAGATTGGTACAAAAACTTAGGTAGCAAAAATCATGTTTTAACAAATGTAATGAATGAAGTAGTTGATATTTTTGCAGCTATTGGTTATACAGTTGCAACTGGACCTGAAGCAGAAACATCCTGGCATAATTTTGATGCATTAAATACACCAGACTGGCATCCTGCAAGATATGAATCAGACACATTATATTTGGACAACAAACTAGAAAAATTATTAAGGACACAAACAAGTACTGTTCAAGTAAGACATATGCAAAACAATAAACCACCTGTTTATATTGTTGCTCCAGGAAGAGTTTACAGATCAGACCAACTTGATGCTACTCACTCACCGGTTTTTCATCAGATTGAAGGTTTAGCAGTTGATGAAAACTTAACGTTTTCTGATTTAAAAGGAACATTGGAGTATTTTGTTAAAGAATTTTTTGGAAAAGACTTAAAGACAAAGTTTATTCCTCATTTTTTTCCATTCACTGAACCATCAGCTGAAGTTTTAGTTAGTTGGAAAGATGGAGAATGGCTTGAAATCCTAGGATGTGGAATGGTAGATCCTAACGTTTTCAAACATGTTGGATATAACACAGATTCTCAGGGATTCGCGTTTGGTGTAGGAGTTGAGAGATTAGCAATGATTAGATATGGTATTGATCATATAAAAAACTTTTATGAAAATGACTTAAGGTTTTTAAGGCAGTTTTAATGAAGATATTGAAATCTTGGCTTAACGATTGGATAGATATTGAAAACATATCTAATTCTGAAATTTCTGAGGCTTTAGAAAGTTTAGGTTTCGAAATAGAAAACAAAAAGGAACTAAACCCTAATTATGAAAACATCGTTGTAGGTAAAGTACTTGAGGTGTATGAACATCCTAATGCTGACAAAGTTCGAATTACTAAAACTGATGTTGGTAATAATATTTATGAAATTGTTTGTGGAGCTTGGAATTTTGACGTAGGAGCAGTCGTTCCAGTTGCGTTACCAAATTCAGAGATTAAAGATAATTTTAAAATCGAAAAACGTGACATTAGAGGAATTCAATCAAATGGGATGATTTGTTCAGCTGCAGAACTTGATCTTTGGGATGATCATGATGGAATACTTCTATTGGATGAAAAGCTACTTCCAGGAACTGATTTTTCTACAATCTATTCAAGTAATGATTTCATATGGGAAATTGGTGTTACACCAAATAGAGGAGACTGTATGTCTTATTTGGGAATTGCAAGGGAACTTTCGGGATATTTCAATAAAAAACTAAAGAACAAAAAATCAAATCTTAAACCAACGATTGCAAATATTTTGAATGCAGAAAGTGGAAAAATTAAAGAATGTAACTCTTATGGTTCAGTAGAAATAGAAAACTTTAATGTAACTAACTCTTCTTTTGAAATGAGATACAGGCTCACACAGGTTGGAACAAGGATTATAAATAATGTGGTCGACATAACCAATTATATTTTATATGATATCGGTCAACCATTACATGCTTTTGATAGAGATAAATTATTTGGAACAATATCTGTAAGAAAAGCTAACAACAACGAGAAAATTACAACACTTGACTCTCAAGTGAGAAATTTAGATTCAAATGATCTTGTTATTACTGACAATGATAAGCCAATTGCTTTAGCCGGAGTAATGGGGGGATTAGAAACTGAAGTATCAGAGGCCACCACAAATCTTCTTATTGAAAGTGCGTATTTTGACAAAGTATCCATTATGAAAACTTCAAGGAAATTAAACTTGATATCTGATGCATCCATACGGTTTGAAAGAGGTATTGATTATAAAATTCAAAAATATGGCTTAGAGCGTTTTTTAATGGAATTAAAAGATAATCAAACTATTAATTATTCAGAAATAAATGTAGATGATAAAGGCAACTTGAAAAACAAGAAGGTAATTCTTAAATATTCTGAAATAAAAAAACTGCTTGGTATTGACTTAAAAGAATCATTTATAAAGAAAGTTCTAAAATTTTTAATGATCGATTCTGAAGTTAACAAAGAGAGTGTGCAATTCACACCACCCTCATGGCGATATGATCTAGATAGACCAGTGGACCTTATAGAAGAATTTGCAAAACATTATGGTTTTAATAATTTTGAATCAACTCTACCTCAGGGAGTTCACAAAAATAATAAAGGAAGTTATTGGGATCTTAAGAGTTACTTATCAAGTGTTTTTACTTCCAATAATTTTCAAGAAGTCCAAACATTAAGCTTTGTAAATAATGTCAAGAATTTTTTATTTAATCCAGAAAAAAAATATGTTGAGGTATTTAATGCAATCGATCAATCAAGTAAATTTATGCGATCAAACCTAATGTCTAGTTTGATAGATGTTTACAAATTAAATTACGATCAAAATAATTTATCAAATAGTTATTTCGAAATAAATACTGTTTTTGATACTTCTAAAAATAAAATCTACGAGGATATACCTAATCAGAATATTGTATTAGGATTCCTGACATCTTCTACCTTATCAAATACGGATACTAGATTAAAAGATCAAGAGTTAGATCTTTACTATGTAAAAAACATATTAACTCAATTATTAAGCTCATATGATCTAGAACCGATTACAAAACCTGGATTTCATCAAAATTATTCATTTTCGATTATTAAAAATGGTCAAATTATCGGACATTTTGGACAACTTGCTACAGAGACACAAATGACGCTTGAATTTAATAATGAAATATATTTGGGTGAAATTTATATTAATAAACTAAATTTAAATAACCTTAAAGAGATTAATTATGTACCACTTTCACAATATCCATTTGTAAAATTTGATTTGTCTTTTTCTGTGCCAATTGATTTTTCTGCTCATCTTCTAGTTGATGAAATTAATGATTTACTTACAGACAATGAAAATTCAATCGAAATTTTTGATGATTTTCAACAAGAGAATTCAAGAAATTTAGGAATTAGAATAATTACAAGAAGCTATGAGAAAACATACGACGATAATGAAACAAGAGAGATTCTAATGAATATATCACAAACTTTGGAGTCTAAATTTAACATAACACTCAACTCAAGTAAAAATGACTGATAACTTAGGATTAAACAATAGAGTTTATCAAATTCTTTCACAAAACTCACAAAAAGCTGCTGTAGATATTTTAGGTATGAGGATATCAACAAAGTATAAAAATAAATTTACTGAAATCATGATTACCGAAACTGAAGCATTTGGAACTGCTAATGCTGATGAAATGTCATTAGCGAATCAGCTAAATAGAAAAATACCATTATCTCTTCCTCTTGGACCACCTCATGTAATGGTTCTTAAAACTTATGGTTCAAACAACAGTCTTTATTTTTTAACTTCGAAAGAAGGATCATTCCAAGCTGTTCTTATTAGATCTGGAAAAGTAATTTTAGGTAAAAATTATGTAGAAACAAGAAGAAAACAAAAAATGAAAAATGACAATATATACGGACCAGGAAATGTAACTAAAGCATTAGGTATTGATATTGAACAAGATGGAGAGAACCTATTAGATGGTTCAATTGCTTTATCACCTAGAATACATCCTGTTGACAGAGCAATTGCAAAACAAAGAAAAAATTCTAAACCTCGTGATAAACACTTATGGAGATTTACACTGGTCTTATAATGGAATACCTAATTGAAAGAGCCTCAAATATAAATCCAAAAGATGATTTAGAAAAGCTTTTAAAAAGTAAAAAAAATCTAAGAGTCAAATTAGGTGTTGACCCAACAGCACCAGATGTCACATTAGGCTGGTATGCAATTTTAAGAATGTTAAAAAAATTTCAAGATTATGGTCATACAGCTGTTTTAATACTAGGAGAGTTCACAGCACAAGTTGGAGATCCTTCAGGCAAATCAGAAACAAGAAAAGTAATGGGAGAGAACGAAATTGATGATAACGCTAAAGGTGTACTTCCAATAATTAAAAATATCTTAAATAAAAATAGTTTAGAAATCGTCTCTAACAAAGACTGGTTATCTAAACTTACAATTCAAGACATGATGGAATTAGCATCAAAAACAACCTTAGCCCAAATGATGGAGCGTGATGATTTTTCCAAAAGATTTAACGACAACAGCCCTATTTCATTATTAGAGTTTTTCTATCCTTTATATCAAGGATACGATTCAGTTGCCGTAAAAGCAGATATTGAGATTGGTGGAAATGACCAATTGTGGAACTTAATGTTGGGACGAGAAATACAAAAATCTTATAATCTGTCACCACAAATTGCAATAACATTTCCTCTACTAGTTGGTACAGATGGTACAAAAAAAATGTCACAATCCTTAAATAATTACATTTCCATATCTGACAGTCCTGAAAACATCTTTGGAAAAATTATGAGCATTCCAGATGATATTATGTGGGATTATTTCACCATGCTGACTGATTTAGAGATTTCAGAAATTGCCAATTTTAAAAAAAATGTAGATAAAGGTAAGACAAATCCTTTCGATTATAAAAAAATGCTAGGTAAACTAATTGTTTCAGAAATCTATGATGAAAATAGTGCTTTAGTTGCTGAAAGTACATTTGAAAATATAACAATTAATAAAAACTTACCTGAGAATATGCCAGAAACCAATATTGATGATGGAATAGATGTACATTTACCAAATTTTTTAACAGAAAATGAATTAACTAAATCTAATTCCGAAGCTCGTCGATTAATTGAGTCAGGAAGTGTAAAAATTGACGATCAAAAAATTGAATTATTGGATATAAATTCATCAGATTTGATTGGTAAGACTTTACAAGTTGGAAAGCGAAAATTCCTTAAAATAAATAAGAAATAATATACTTTAAACCAATTACTGTTATTCTTATAAGTACGAGATTTTGGCTTTTTGACAACTGAGTAATGTATGAACGCCGGTAGTGCAGAAATTAATTTTTCTAGCACTCTTTTTTTGTCAACTTTTTATTAAGTTGATTCAACTTTTTTAAGTTGAAATGGGTAAAACCCATGTTGATTCTTTGGTCAGATTTAAATTATTCAAAGATTTTGTTGGAGAGTTTGATCCTGGCTCAGGACGAACGCTGGCGGTGCGCCTTATGCATGCAAGTCGAGCGAAGCTTTTCAGTAGTTTACTACAGAAAATGACTGAGCGGCGAACGGGTGAGTAACGCGTGAGCAACCTACCTTAGTTACTGGGATAGCCCGAGGAAACTCGGATTAATACCGGATATTCTTATTTAATCACATGATTTTTTAAGGAAAGGTCAGCCGAACTAAGATGGGCTCGCGTTCTATCAGCTAGTTGGTAGGGTAATGGCCTACCAAGGCTACGACGGATAGCTGGTCTGAGAGGACGATCAGCCACACTGGGACTGAGACACGGCCCAGACTCCTACGGGAGGCTGCAGCAGGGAATATTGCGCAATGAGCGAAAGCTTGACGCAGCGACACCGCGTGTGGGATGACGGATCTAGGTTTGTAAACCACTTTCAGGAGGGAAGAAAATGACGGTACCTCCACAAGAAGCCCCGGCCAACTACGTGCCAGCAGCCGCGGTAATACGTAGGGGGCGAGCGTTGTCCGGATTTATTGGGCGTAAAGAGCTCGTAGGCGGTTCAACAAGTCGGTCGTGAAAGTTCAGGGCTCAACCCTGAAATGTCGATCGATACTGTTGTGACTAGGATACGGTAGAGGTGAGTGGAATTCCGAGTGTAGCGGTGAAATGCGTAGATATTCGGAGGAACACCAATTGCGAAGGCAGCTCACTGGGCCGCTATCGACGCTGAGGAGCGAAAGCTAGGGGAGCAAACAGGATTAGATACCCTGGTAGTCCTAGCTGTAAACGATGGATACTAGACGTAGGAATTGGATTAACGATTTCTGTGTCGTAGCTAACGCGTTAAGTATCCCGCCTGGGGAGTACGGTCGCAAGACTAAAACTCAAAGGAATTGACGGGACCCCGCACAAGCGGCGGAGCATGCGGCTTAATTCGATGATACCCGTAGAACCTTACCTGGACTTGACATATAGGGAAAAGTTATAGAAATATAATGTGCATTAGCGCCCTATACAGGTGGTGCATGGCTGTCGTCAGCTCGTGTCGTGAGATGTTGGGTTAAGTCCCGCAACGAGCGCAACCCCTGTCCTATGTTGCCAGCAAGTAATGTTGGGGACTCATAGGAGACTGCCGGTGATAAACCGGAGGAAGGTGGGGACGACGTCAAGTCATCATGCCCCTTATGTCCAGGGCTGCACGCATGCTACAATGGCAAGTACAACGAGTCGCAATACCGCGAGGTGGAGCAAATCTCTTAAAGCTTGTCTCAGTTCGGATAGGAGTCTGCAACTCGACTCCTTGAAGTTGGAGTCGCTAGTAATCGCAAATCAGCAAAGTTGCGGTGAATACGTTCTCGGGGTTTGTACACACCGCCCGTCAAGTCACGGAAGTCGGCAATACCCGAAGCCAGTGGTCCAACCCTTTTGGGAGGAAGCTGTCGAAGGTAGGGTCGGTAACTGGGACTAAGTCGTAACAAGGTAGCCGTACGGGAACGTGCGGCTGGATCACCTCCTTTCTAAGGAGCATAGAACATTTAGTTCTAAGGTTAATCACCGGTTGTCTACAAGACTGATACATTACTCAGCTGTGAAAAAGTCATTCGGCTTTTTGAAAATTGTATAGCAAGCGCAATTGCAAAGTATTCATATAGTTCAAGCTACTAAGGGCTATTGGTGGATGCCTTGGCGCTGGAAGCCGATGAAGGACGTGGAAGGCTGCGATAAGCCACGGGAAGCTGTCAAACAAGCTTTGATCCGTGGATTTCCGAATGGGGAAACCCAATTTATTTATAAATTACTCCTGTTTGAATATATAGAACAGGTAGAGGGAACTAGGGGAAGTGAAACATCTCAGTACCTAGAGGAAAGGAAAGCAAAAGCGACTCCCTGAGTAGCGGCGAGCGAAACGGGAAGAGCCTAAACCAATTTAATGTCAAGACTGATGTCGTTGTTAAGTTGGTGTTGTGGGACCTCTTAGAAAGAGCATCAGATCTTTCAATAAGTCAGAAACAATTGAATTAGGAAAATTATCTGGAAAGTTAAACCATAGAGTGTAACAGTCACGTATTCGAAAATTCTTTTACTTATTAGAGTCATCCCAAGTAGCAAGGAGGATATTCCTTGTGAATCTGCGAGGACCACCTCGTAAGGCTAAGTACTAACCAGCGACCGATAGTGAACAAGTACCGTGAGGGAAAGGTGAAAAGTACCCCGGCGAGGGGAGTGAAATAGTACCTGAAACCAATAGCTTACAAGCAGTAGGAGGAAAATTTATTTTCTGACTGCCTGCCTTTTGAAGAATGAGCCAACGAGTTATCCGTATGTAGCAAGGTTAAGGAGTAATTCCGTATCCGCAGCGAAAGCGAGTTTTAATAGAGCGTCTAGTTGCATGCGATAGACCCGAAGCCAAGTGATCTATCCATGGGCAGGGTGAAGCGAAGGTAAGACTTCGTGAAGGCCCGAACCCACTGATGTTGCAAAATCAGGGGATGACCTGTGGATAGGGGTGAAAGGCCAATCAAACTTGGTGATAGCTGGTTCTCTCCGAAATGTCTTTAGGGACAGCGTTATATGTTGCGCTTTGGAGGTAGAGCACTGATTGGGCTAGGGGGCCAACAAGCTTACTGAACTCAGTCAAACTCCGAATGCCAAAGTGTTTAAATATAGCAGTGAGCCTATGGGGGATAAGCTCCATAGACGAGAGGGAAACAACCCAGATCATCAGCTAAGGCCCCTAAATGTATATTAAGTGTGAAACGATGTGAGAGTGTTCAGACAGCCAGGAGGTTGGCTTAGAAGCAGCCATTCCTTTAAAGAGTGCGTAACAGCTCACTGGTCGAATGTTCTCGCGCGGAAGATGTAACGGGGCTAAATATACTGCCGAAGCTATGGGATTTTATTAATTCTGATTTCGATCCAGAAGATAAAATCGGTAGGAGAGCGTTGTATGGACAGCGAAGCGACAACGTGAGTTAGTCGTGGAGACCATACAAGTGAGAATGTTGGCATGAGTAGCGAAGGAAGAGTGAGAATCTCTTCCGCCGAATGTCCAAGGGTTCCTGGGGAAGGTTCGTCCGCCCAGGGTTAGTCGGGACCTAAGGCGAGGTCGAGAGACGTAGTCGATGGATAACAGATTGATATTTCTGTACCACTAATTAAGCGCCCAAACCGAATATATGTTGCTAAGGAAAGCCCTTCGGGGCCTACCGACCCACATATTACTAGGTTAGCAATGGAGCGACGGAGAAGGATAGATGAGCCCAGGTGATGGTTATCCTGGGGTAAATGTGTAGGAAGACTGATAGGTAAATCCGTTAGTCACATATTCTGAGACATGATGCCGAGCCGCTTTTAGGCGAAGTCATTGATTCCATACTTCCAAGAAAAACTTCTAGTTAGTTTTTTTAGTGCCCGTACCCCAAACCGACACAGGTGGACAAGTAGAGAATACTAAGGCGAGCGAGATAACTCTGGTTAAGGAACTCGGCAAAATAGTTCCGTAACTTCGGGAGAAGGAACGCCCAAGTAAAGTGATTAATTAACTTTATGAGCTTGAACGGGCCGCAGTGATCAGACTCAAGCGACTGTTTATCAAAAACACAGGAGGGTGCAAAGTTCTAATACAACGTATACCCTCTGACACCTGCCCGGTGCTGGAAGGTTAAGTGGAGAGGTTAGCTTCGGCGAAGCTTTGAAATTAAGCCCCAGTAAACGGCGGCCGTAACTATAACGGTCCTAAGGTAGCGAAATTCCTTGTCGGGTAAGTTCCGACCTGCACGAATGGTGTAACGATTTGAGTACTGTCTCAACCAGAGACTCGGCGAAATTGCAATGTGAGTAAAGATGCTCACTATGCGCGACAGGACGGAAAGACCCCGGAACCTTTACTGCAACTTGATATTGAAGTTTGGTGTGCAGTATGCAGGATAAGTGGGAGACTATGAAATAGCGGCGCTAGTCGTTATGGAGTCATCCTTGAGATACCACTTTCTTCATATTGAGCTTCTAACCTAGATCCGTTATCCGGATCAGGGACATTGTCTGGTGGGCAGTTTCACTGGGGCGGTGGCCTCCTAAAAAGTAACGGAGGCGCTCTAAGGTCACCTCAGCGTGGACGGCAATCACGCATCGAGTGTAAGTGCAAAAGGTGGCTTGACTGTGACACAAACAAGTGGAGCAGGTACGAAAGTAGGAACTAGTGATCCCATGGTTGCATGTGGGTGCGCCATGGCTCATCGGCTAAAAGGTACTCCGGGGATAACAGGCTTATACCCCCCAAGAGTCCATATCGACGGGGGTGTTTGGCACCTCGATGTCGGCTCTTCTCATCCTGGGGCTGGAGCAGGTCCCAAGGGTTAGGCTGTTCGCCTATTAAAGAGGAACGCGAGCTGGGTTCAGAACGTCGTGAGACAGTTCGGTCCCTATCCGTCGCGCACGCAAGAGTTTTGAAGAAAGTTGTCCCTAGTACGAGAGGACCGGGATGAACGAACCGCTGGTGTGCCAGTTGTCCTGCCAAGGGCACGGCTGGTTAGCTACGTTCGGAAAGGATAAGCGCTGAAAGCATCTAAGTGCGAAGCCCCTTCTAAGATAAGAACTCTCACCGGATTAACCGGATAAGACTCCTTATAGAACATGAGGTTGATAGGTCAGAAGTGTAAGTACAGTAATGTATTCAGCTGACTGATACTAATAAGTCGAGGGCTTGAACTGAAGACGGCGTATGAGCGCTTGCTATAGAATTTTTAAGAAGTTGATTATTACGGTGGTGATAGCAGTGGGGATACACCCGTTCCCATTCCGAACACGGAAGTTAAGTCCACTAGCGTCGATGGTACTTGAGGGGCAACCCTCTGGGAGAGTAGAACACTGCCGATATTTATTGAAGAGCCCCTAGGAAACTAGGGGTTTTTCTCTTATAATTACTTATTATGAATCACAAAAAAGCAACAAGATTTATAGTTGTTCTTGGTATAGTTTGTGTAATTTCTTTGTCATTAATGACAACTCTATTTTCAGATTTAGCATACGATCTTTTTGATATCTATCCAGGTACACAAGTTGGTGAAATGAATATTGTATTTTACTCAAATGTTATTTACATATTTCTTGGTATATTGGGTTTTTCTTATTTAGCTACAGACGCAATCATATACATAGATTTTATAATTTTATTTGGATATGCATTGATGGGTGCAAGATTATTATCTTTCGCTTTACATGGTATGGAAATTACTCCCTATGTATTACTGATTCCTCTTGAATTTATTCTTCCATTTTCACTTCTTTATTTAAGGAAAAAAATTAATCAATCAAATTTAGATAATTTCTAATTCCTTTAATCTGCATTACAGGATTGATATTTTTAATGTAATTTTTTATTGTTATATTATCTGCTAAAAGTATTTCATAATTAGTTCTAACCATGGTAGTTAAGTCCACTAGCGTCGATGGTACTTGAGGGGCAACCCTCTGGGAGAGTAGAACACTGCCGATATTTATTGAAGAGCCCCTAGGTAGCTAGGGGTTTTTCATTTATAATAAGAAAATGGCTACTGAAAAAATTTTTAGATATTTATGTTATTTTGGGATAGTAGGTCCGATCTATTTGTTTTTAAGTGCTTTGTTTCAACCAGACATTCCTTTATTTCCTTGGAGTGATCTTACATATCAAGAACAATTAGATTTATATCCGGGAGAATTAAATGGACGTTCAAATTTAGCAACATATCCTATGTTTTTGTATATTGTACATCCGTATTTTTATTTTAAATATTTGAGAACATCTAAATTTGAATATGTAAATATTATATATCAATTATGGGTAATTTTATTTCTAATAAGAGGCATAGCATTAATCGTACACGGAATTGTATTAGATGATTATGCAGTATTAGTATATCCAACTGAAATTATCTTTCCAATAATACATTATTACTTTAGAGAGAAATTAAAAACGTAATAAATGAATGTATTTTTATGAACAAGGTTAACTACTTTAAATTACTAAATATATTTTTGATTTTTTTACTAATAGTTATGTTGCTGTTAGTTATTTACTCAGTATTTTTACCAAATTCAATTTTTCTTTTTTTTCAACAAACATATCTGGAAGTATTAAGTATGAATGAAACTGGAGGAAATGGGCATCTAAACTTATTGACATATCCATTAAGTTTATATCTAATGTGTACATTTGGTTGTGTGCAATATTTACGAACTCAAAAGTTCTTCTACCTTGATTTTTTAACAATTGTTTGGACTGTTGTTCTTATATCAAGAATAATATCAATTTTTACAAGAGGAGATATAACAATTGACCTATATTTCTTTTTTGGAATACTTACAGAGTTTATGATTGCTCCAACACTAATTTTCTTTCGTAGTAAATTAAATAAAATAAGATAGCTAAATATTATTTAAATAATTTCTAATACCATCAACTTGCATCACAAAATTACCATTACCAATATAATTTTTAATTGTCTTATCATCTATACCTAGTGATTCATAGTTTCTAGTCAGCCACTGAACTAAATCAT
Organism: uncultured Candidatus Actinomarina sp.; assembly: GCA_902619825.1. GTDB lineage: Bacteria > Actinomycetota > Acidimicrobiia > Actinomarinales > Actinomarinaceae > Actinomarina. The sequence continues at coordinate 77,471 of CACNFT010000004.1, read as the reverse complement.
TGCTTGCTTCGTTATTACTGAGATTTTTAACATTGTTGATAAAGGAAATCCAATCTTCAATACTTTCCTTTGCGCTTGTGATAAGCTCATAAGGATTTTTATGTATTCCAAAATGTGCAATCGCTAATTGATTTATTTCTAGCTTTACTAAGCTATCAAGAGTTTGGAATAATATTTCTTTATCAAAATCAGGTGGAGGAAGATTTGGTTGAACAAAATCTCCGTGAGGATAGATCAAACCAAGTGTATCACCCATAAATAATGTTCCAGAGTATTCATCATAAAATGTGTAATGATGTTTTGCGTGTCCAGGACTGTACAAAGCTTTGAGGTTTCTATTTATATCAAGCTTTAAATCAGCTCCATCATTCAGTGATTTAATATTTTCTAAGGATACAGGTTTTATTGGACCCCAGTTTTTTTTAAGCCAATCTTCTGTATATACATCACTAACTGCTTTCCATAATCTCTCTGGGTTTGGTAAATGTTTAATCCCTAACTCATGTACGTATACAAAATTTTCTTTATATTTTTCGTTTAAATGTCCAATTCCACCGACATGGTCTAAATGTAAATGTGTAATGGCTGTTCTTTTTATATCTTGTATTCCAAGTGACTCTAATGCTGAAATTAAATATGGAAATGAATTTGAAGGTCCTACCTCAATAAGTATTGGATCTGATGTATCTATATAATAACATGACATTCTTTGAGGTTTACCCTCCATATGAACATCAATTTGATAAATCTTGTCATCAAACTTTGTTACATCTGTGTTCATATATACATTTTTGCATACAAAAGTTATAAACTACAATGTTTACAGTGAATGTTTCATTAGCAAGTACAGCGGAATACAGTTCAAAAGCAGCTGAATCAATAAAAGATTTAAATCCTAATGCTGCAGATTTACTGATTACAAGTGTAATTACATCAATGGTTACTGATCTTGGTGTTGTTGCTCCTACTGCTTCTGGACTTTTAACTTATTATGATGGCGATAATAATTCAACACATTCAGTAGATGGTTACTTTGTAGCCCCAAAAAAATTTGATGGAAATGATCATGAAGAACATCGAATTTCTATGACTTATGGTGGTCATGTTGAAACATGTAAGGGAGCAAATACATTCGCTGTTCCAGGTATTTATAAGATTCTTAACCTCATTTTCGAAAGATATGCATCTCTTCCTTTGGATAAATTACTAGAATTTCCTATAAAAACTGCCAAAGAGGGTTTTAAATTAACCCAACCAACAAAAGATTACTTTATTCATTCATTAGAACCTATGTTCATGTGGCATGAACAATCAAAAATTGCTTTAGCTGATGTGCATGAAGATTTAGAAAATGGAATTGTCAAACTTGATAAATTAGCTGACACTCTTAGTCATATGTCAGATGAAGGATTCAATGATTTTTATATTGGGGATATTTCTAAATCTATAGTAGAAACTTTAAAAATCGAAGGTGGTCATGCTACGCAAGATGATTTCAATGGATATGAATTAATTGAAGGAAATAAGTTTGAATATCAATACAAACATTTAAAATTAACAGGTCATTCTGGACCTTCAATTGGTGGCTTAATGGTACTTAAGTACTTAAATGCGTTATCTGTAGAATCGCAAAATATTGAAGAAACTCTAAAAAATGTTTATTTGGATAGACAAAATAACTATGAGTTTTTTGGTAGCAGGGGGGACCTAATCAATAATGAAATATCAAAAATTTCTAAATCTTCATCTACAATACAGGTAAACACATCTGATAAAAATAATTTTCATTTTTCAATAACCTTTTCTAGTGGTTATGGATCTGGTGTTTTATGTAAAAATACGGGTATGTATTTCAATAACTCTTTAGGAGAAATTGAGCTAAATCCCCAAGGTTTTCTTGGAGACACTAAGGGAGATAGATTGATATCGAACATGAGCCCATTAATTATTGAATCAAATGAGGGTGTCAGTACTATTGGTTCTCCAGGTGCTGACAGAATAAGCTCAGCTATTGCTCAAGTTTTAACAAATTACACAAATGGCAACAAATGGAAAGATTCAATTGATATGCCAAGATTTCATGTAAATGCTGATGGAGGAGTAAGAGCAGAACCAGGATATGACAACATCAATGAAAATACAACAATTACTGATTCCTTTGATATGTATTTCGGCGGTGTTTGTGTAACTGGTATTTATGACAACATTTTTAGCTATGGAGATAAAAGAAGAGGAAATACTTCCTGGAAATGTTAGAAAAACTACCTCATAAAAATCTTTTTTATTTTGGTTTTATTGTTGTATTTATATTTATAGGTCTTTCATATTGGCAATTAACGAGGTATCAACAAGACAAACAGATAATTGACTCGATTGACTCAAAAGAAAATATAAATGAAATAACCGTGTCAGATCTATTTGATGCAAATAATAAATATGAAGAATTTACGAAGGTTCAATTAACTGAAAATACTGAGGATATAGTGCTGGCAAGAACTTGGTACTTAAGATCACGTGTCCATAATGGAGAGAATGGATATCACCTTATTAGCTTGTATAGGACAAATTTAGATGAATATTTTTTAATAAATAATGGATGGGTTCCTTTAAATAAAAATGCAAATAAGCCATTTTTATACAAGAATCCATTTTTTAGAGGAAGATTATTAAATTACGATATTCAGGGTGTTGGCCAAGATGATATACCTGATTCAGAGTATTTATTTCGAATAGATAAATCATTTATAGAAAGTGAAATAGGAGTTAATCTTCCTGAATTCTATATTGTCTTAATTGATGATTGTGGAGGTGGGGTAGAGTGTGTAAATTTAGAAGAACCATATGATGCTCCACATTTAAGTTACGCGTTTCAATGGGCATTTTTTGCATTGTGTCTGACAATTGTTGTTCTAAGGAGAAATAATTTAATTACATGGAAAAAATAAATTTAAACAACGTTTCTTTATCTTATGAAACAAAGGGTCAGGGGAGTGATGTCTTATTACTTCATGGATTTCCATCGAGTATGTACATGTGGAATGAAATAAAAAAAGAATTAATCGAAAATGGTTACAAGGTTACAATCGTAGAACAAAGGGGATATCCGTTATCAAGATTAAAAAATTTTGATGTACTTTCATTTAACATTGAAGAACTTTCAAAAGATATTGAAGAGTTAATAATAAAACTGAACCTTGATCAAAACTTAACAATTGTCGGGCATGATTGGGGATCTATAGTCGCATGGGCAGTAACATCACGTGAAAATGTTAATATAAATAAAGTAGTTTCTATATGTGGTGGAACTGAATTTCCTCTATCGGCTGTTTACAGTAATTTAACTTACAAAGAAAAACCTCATTATATTTCATCATTTCAAAATGTTAGAGAGTCTGCAAATATTATTGATAATAATCTAGAGTCTTTCTTTAGATCTGCATATAGAAGGAATAACCAAATAGGAGAGAATGTAGACCTTTCACTAGAAAACGTTTTTATAAATTACATATCAGAAAGTTGTGTCTTGAATGAAAATGAAATTATCGACTTAATTCAACACTTTGATGAATCTTCAATTGATCAACCAATTGCATGGTATGCGAATATAGATTTAAACTCAGAACTAAGCTCAGCTTGGAGAAAGGAAGTAAATATTCCTGTACATTTTATATTTGGTGAAGTTGATGCTGCTGTAAAATTAAATGACAAAATGCGAGAAAGACTTATGTCTAGTGGAACCAATGTTAAGATTACAGAGATACTCGGTGCTGGACATTGGCTACCAATTACCCACAGGGAGAGTGTTTTAAAGGAAATATATGTTTAAATTAGTAATCTCTATTTGTCCTATAATATATATTATGTTGCGTAATGTATAAAGCTGTATTACATGATCATTTAGACGGTGGATTAAGAGCCTCAACCGCAAAAGAACTTGCAGTTAAGGACAATTATCTACCATTAATTAATGTTGACGACATTGAAAATTTTTTTAACAGAGAATCATCTGAATCTCTTGAAGATTATCTTGAAGCCTTTGTTCATACAACAGCTTTAATGAATAGTTATGAAAATCTTGAAAGAATTGCATTTGAAGCAGCAGAAGATATGCATAATCATGGGATTACACATTATGAAAGTAGATACGCTCCCCTTTATTCGGTTAACAATTCATTAACGCCAGAAGATGTAATAGATGCTATAAATTCTGGTTTTAAACAAGCTGAGAAGTTATATGGTATAAAATCTGGTCTTATTTTGTGTGGGATGAGAAATGATTTAAATAACGTAAAACAAGTTTCTGAAATTGCAATTGATTACAAAGACAAAATCATTGGCTTTGATATTGCTGGACCTGAACTAAATTATTTACCTTCATTATTCAGTGAACAATTTAATAAGTTGGTTGAAAACAATGTGAATTTAACAATACATGCTGGTGAAGGTGATGGAGTCAACTCCATTCAAGAAGCATTAGATAATGGTGCAAAAAGGATTGGCCATGGTGTAAGAATAATTGAAGATATTGACCTAGAAACAGGTTTATTTGGGCCTACAGCATCATATATACAAGAAAATAATATTCCACTAGAAATTTGTATAACTTCAAATATAAATACAAATATGTACTCTGACTATAAAGATCATCCGATAAAAAATCTTTTAGAACTAGAATTTACGGTTACGATTAATACAGATAACAGACTTATGAGCAACACTAATATATCAAAAGAAATTACTATTGCAGAAAGATTAGATATAAAAAATGTAAATAAATTGTTAGAAGAATCAGCTAGCTATAGTTTCTTGAACAATTTCTGAATTATTCTTACTAAGTATATTGTAAAAATCTTCTTCATTGAAAAGCTTGAAGTTAAGATCTGGATAAAGTTTACGAGCCATTTTTAACTTTTTTCGTTTCTTTGTTATAAGATTTTGATTCATTGTCGTGATCTCCACAAACAAATTGAGCGTTGGCAAGTAAAAATCAGGTGTAAACATTTTTTTTATTGACCCACTACCCCACTCTAAAGGGAAACTAACAGGTTCATATACCCATTCAATGTCAAATAAATCTAAGTGTTCAGAAAATGTTTTTTCGGAAGGATGAGCAAATTTCATGCATTCGTTACAGAAATTTTTTCTGGATAAAGAGAATAAATTTCTGCTTTCGTTTCAGTGTGAATTGGCCCTAGTGAAATACCAAAGACAGCTTGTCCCTGTTTTATTAAATCTAACATTTCATTATTGTTTGTTATTACATATATTGATTTACCATCGGAAAATATTGAGACGTCTGAAATATTAATATTTTTCCCTAAAATTTGCTTAACATTTTTAAGAGCAATTCTTATCTTTTGAAGACTAACTCCAGCTTCTCTCAATTTGTTTACTAACTTAATCTTTATAATATCCTGAAATGAATAAATTCTATGATATCCAGAACCTTTTATATTTCTAATTGAAGCATCAACCAGTGATGTTGTTGTCCAATGATCGAGTTGTCTATATGATATTCCAGTAATTTTACAAACTTCTGGACCTGTGTAACCCTGTTGCATAAGGTTAATTTACTAGCAAAAAATATATAATCAAGGTTTTATGCAAAATCCTCTGGATTTATATTTTCAATAAAACTCTTAAATTCCTCAATTTCATTGGCTTTATCATGTATCAAGTCAATTGAGTTGTTTAAAAAAAGATCTTCATTAACAGAAATTGTAGTATCTGCTCTTAATGCAAGAGCTATTGCATCACTTGGTCTAGCAGATAACGAAACTCTACCCTGGTCCCCAAGGATTATAATTTCTGCGAAATAAGTATTATCGTGAAGATCTGAGATAACAACTTCATCAATATTTCCATTTAGAGATTCAATAATATCAATAATTAAATCATGAGTTTGTGGTCTTGGATGTTTTATTCCTTCTTGTGCATATGCAATTGATACTGCTTCAATAGTACCAATCCAAATTGGTAAAACTTTTTGACTATTTGGATCAAGTAAAAGCATTATTGGTGTTTCGGTATTTTCCTCCAATCTTATGCTGTTTACTTCAACGTTAATATTTTTTTTCATAGTTTAAGAATAGATAGATTCATAAAAAATTTTCTAACAATATATTTAATTTACTAATTATTATTTGCAAAAAATGAAAAAAAGCTCGATAAATTAAAATCCCATTTGACTGAATTTACAGAGTCTGAAATTCTTACATTATATAAATCATCATTTACAACATAATCAAATTTTGTTTCACTAAATTCATTTAGTGTAATATTAGAAATGTCTAGTTTGTTACCAAACACAAACCAGGAAACTGTAGATTTAAATGTTAATGTCTCAAAGTTATTTCGTATTTTATATATATCAACATTATTATCAATAACAACATTGTTTATGAATGTATCAATTGAAGCTGAGTATAGTTTCTGTGTATCAACAAAGTGATTGTCTTTTTTTTCATTTACAAAAGACCTATTTACTATAGTTAAAATATTTCTATCATTTGATTGATTTAAACCAATAAATGTCAATCCTGCCTCATTAGTCCAACCTGTCTTTAAACCGTAAAAGTTACGTTCGATTAACTTATTAGTATTAAGATATACTTTATCCTCACCTTCAATATTTGATATGAAACTTTTTCTCATTATTATCGACAATAATTCATAATTGTCTATGACTTCTTTTGAAAGAATTAATAAATCACTCAAAGTTGTATAGTGACCATCTTGATCTAAACCATCAGGATTTTTAAAATTAGTATTGTTCATTCCAAGTTGCTTAGCTCGTTTATTCATTAATGCTAGAAAATCATCAGTGTTTTCATTAAATAATTGGACAACAGCAAAACATGCATCATTTGCTGAATATATAAGTATAAATTCTAATAAGCTTTCTACAGTCATTTTTTGTCCAGACTTAAGATATGCTACTTTTCCTTCGTAAATGTAGTCAGAAGGTAAAGAAATTTCTATGTAATCACTTAAATTGTAATTTTCAATAAGAATCAATGAAGTCATTAATTTAGTAAGTGAAGCTGGTGCAATGGTTGCGTTAATATTTTTGAAGTACATCAACTGTTCATTATCTAGATCATATGATAAATAAAATTCGGTTGTCAATAATTCTTCATCAACTTCCGTTGCATAGGCAATGTTTGTAAATAATAAAATTGAAAATAAATAGATAGCTATAAATCTTCTAATATGTAACTCCCAATGATTTCAGAAAATTTATGAATAGCAATTTTTATTTCTTCAGGATCATTGTCAGAATTATTAAAGTATGTCTCAAAAAAACCAACTCCCCTGTCTGACATTGATTTAATAACTGATAAATTCTTAACTCCAAGACCTAGTGAGAAAAGGTATGCAAGGGAGGAAAACCTTTCTACGTCAAGTTGACTATAGGTTTCTTTATTTTCTTCGTATTTATACTCTATTAGTTCGTTAAAATCCTCTTCTCTCATGCCTGCCTTTTTTAATGCATCATGTTGAGAATATTCTCTTATTACAATTTTTGAATTAGATGTATTGCCAGTTAGCAACTTAGGATTGTTTTTTATTGCTTTTAATGAGTAAAATTGGTTTTCTTGTAGATCTAAGATTTTCTTAATTCTTACTATATCTTTATCAGAAAAAAACCTAGTTCCACCTTTTGATCTTTTTGGTTTAATTAAACCTTCTTTTTCTAAAAATCTGATACGTGAAATTGTAATTGATGGATACTCTTTTTTAATCAGCTTTACAGTATCTCCTATATTCATTTCTTATCAACTTTTGTAATTATTAAATTAAATTTTCCTATTTGAATTCTAGAACCTGACGTTAAAACGGATTCATCTGTCAATTCACCATTTACAAATATACCATTAGTTGATTTTTCATCAGTTATTATGACTGTTTGATCGTCAACACTTATAAAAGCATGGTTTCTAGACACAGTTACGTCATCAAGAATAATTTCTTTAGTTTCAAGTCTTCCAATCTTATGTATACCGTTTGTTAATAACCAAGATGAAGATTTGGTTTCATCATTTAATAAAGATAATATGTATTTAGCTTCTTGGTTTATGAAGATCGAGTCTTCAAATGGTACAGTGTCATTATTCATTTTTTTATAAATATTTTATAAAAATATTCTAGCGCTACAAAATAGTAAAAAATCAATGAAAATATACCAAAAAGTAAAAAGATTGATTGCTCATTTCCTGAATTTATAACAAAAAAACATATAGAGAAAAATATTAATACTGTACCAATCTTTCCAATATTAGAAACTTTAATTGTTTTAGTTTTTGTTAAAACGTACAGAGACCCTATCATTACTAATATTTCTCTAATTAATATTCCATAAAAAAACCAATCTGGGAATATTTCAGCCAACCAAAAAAGCAATAATAAAAAGACAATCCTATCGCATACAGGATCTAAAATAGTTCCAAGCTTACTAACTTGATTTAATCGCCTTGCGACAATTCCATCAATGGAATCAGAGATTCCTATAAGAGCAATTATCAACACTAAAGTTGATATTGAAAAGTTTGAAATTAAGTGTTGAGTGAATAAATATATTGAAGCAAATAATCTTCCAACTGTGATTAGATTAGGTAAAAGAAATAAATCTTTAAGATTCAATCAAATATTCCTTAGTCTCATGAGTAGCAACAAAATGATTATTACCTATATCAACCATTTGCTCGTTAGGGTTATCTCTAACGATCTTATCTAATCCTTCAAAATTAATTTCGTATCTTTCCCTAACAAATTGAGGATCTGGAATAGGAATTGATGAAATTAATCTTTTAGTATATGGGTGGATAGGATTTTGAAGTAATTCCTCTGTTTCTGCTATTTCTACAATTTTTCCATTAAACATAACCGCTATTCTATTACACATATATCTTGCAACAGCAAGGTCATGAGTTATGTATAAATAAGAGACATCAAGTTCTTTAGCTAAATTAAGCATTAAGTCCATAATCGATATTCGGATAGAAACGTCCAGCATTGATGTTGGCTCATCACAAATTACAAATTTAGGCTTCATTACTAGAGTTCTAGCTATTGACACTCTTTGTCTTTGACCACCAGATATTTCGTGTGGATACCGATTTAAATAGTTTTCGGGAGGAGTTAAACCGACAGTTCGTAATATTTCTACAATAGTATGTTCTCTCTCAGCTAAATTACCTATATTATGAATATCTAAAGGTTCTTTAATAATGTCCTTGATTGTCCATCTTGGATTTAAGGACTCATAAGGGTCTTGAAATATCATTTGAATATTACGTCTGAATATTTTTAAAGAATCATCATCAATGTTATCTATTGATTCCATTAATTGTTTTTCTGGATTAAAAAAATTGACACTTCCAGAGGTTTTTGGATCTAGGAGACAAAGTGATCTAGCAGTAGTTGTTTTTCCACAACCACTTTGTCCAACTAGCCCCAAAGATTCGCCAGGTTTGATATTGAAACTGATTCCATCTACAGCTTTTACTACATTTTTTTTACCAGAAAAAAAACTATTAGATACTTCAAAATGTTTTACCAAATTTCTAACTTCAATTAAATTATCACTCATAACTATTCTTTACCTTGACTACAAATATCAACAAAATGATCGGTTGCAATCTCTACTAATCTCATATGTTCATTTGGATTGCACCTAGTTTCTTTATCAGGACACCTAGGTGCGAACGAGCAGCCATCGATTTTGTTAATCAAACTTGGTGGCTCACCGTCTAGTGATTTTAGCTTTTTCTTTTCACCTCTTATTGATGGTGTTGAATCAAGTAAAGCACGAGTGTATGAATGAACAGGATTTTCGAAAATCTTTTTAGTTGGTCCCATTTCTACTATTGATCCTGCATACATTACCGCAATTTTATCGGTCATTTCAGCGATAACAGCAATATCATGAGATATATAAATTAAACTTAAACCAAGTAATTCTTGTACTTTCTTAATTTCATTAAGAATTTGATCCTGAATAACAACATCCAACGCAGTAGTAGGTTCATCAGCAATAATTATTTTTGGATCACAAGAAAGTGCTAATGCTATTACTGCTCGTTGCTTCATTCCTCCAGAAAGTTCATGCGGATATCTATCAGCAACTGTATCATCAAGTCCCACCATTTTGAATAATTCTTGAATTTTTTGTATATTTGTTTGTTTAGAATTATCGGGATAATGTTCTCTTAAAGCTTCTCTAATCTGTTCACCAATTTTGATAACTGGGTTCCAAGCATTCATTGCTCCTTGAAAAACAATACTAATACTGTCCCATCTAACTTTTCTAAGCTCATCTTCAGATAAACCAACTAATTCTTTTCCTTCCAGCTTTATACTCCCTTCAGTTATAACCGAATTTTCAGGTTGTAATTGTAATAAAGTCATGGCAACTGAGGTTTTTCCACATCCAGATTCACCGACAAGTCCGAATGATTCACCACTATTAATGCTGAATGAAATATCTTTAACTGCAGAAACGTTTCCAGCTAATGTCTCATAATGCATAGAGAGATTCTTTACGTCTAAAACTACACTCATATTATCTTCTTCTAAGCCTTGGATTGAAAACATCGTCCAACCCCCTACCAACAAGATAAAACCCACCAGCCAAAAGAGTAACGGCCAAACCAGCTGGTATTACAAGCCACCAATATTCCATTCCTTGATTAATGTATCCATCAGCTTGTGCAACAGATATCATTAATCCCCAACTCATATCAATATTTAGAAGCCCTAAAAAAGATAAAATAGATTCTGACGCTATTGCACCTGTAACACTAAATACCATATAAAGTAGTGCTAACGGTGCTACATTTGGAAGTATATGAGAAGTTAAAATTTTCATTCTTGAACCGCCTGTTATTCGTGCTGAATCAACAAATGGTTTAACTTTAACTTGTAACGCTTGTGATTTAATGGTTATAACGCTGCCTCCAAGTCCTCCAAAAATACCCAAAACTAATGCTAAGTGCCATACTTTTAATTCAGCGAATGCAGAAATAATAAATAATAATGGTAATGTAGGCAGCATCAGAACAAGATCTGATTGTCTCATTAGATAAGCATCAACGGTACCGCCAAAATACGCAGCAATAGTTCCAAGTAATGTTGAAATACCTACTCCAACTATTGCACTCAATAAACCAAGTACGAATGCGACTTGACTTCCTTCCATAAGTTGTGAGAATACATCTCTACCTAGAGAATCTGTGCCAAGAATGTGTTTACTTGACGGAGGAGCAGGTTGAATAAATTGTTCAATTACATCACCTTCTTTTATACCAGGATTATATGGTGCAACAGCAACTATATTTACTTCATCAGCTGCTGGACAATCACTAGGCGTTTTATATTCTGGTGTAGGATATTCTATATCTTTACATGATACAACAGTTGCTAATATCTTCTGGGAGTCATAACCAACTACAGGATGATAAGTTGCTTCATCCCAAATATTTGTCATGAATAAAAAAGGTTGGAGTAATGCAAGGAATCCAAATATAAACACGATCACAAGACCTAAGATTCCAATTTTGCTTTGTTTAAACAAATTAAAGTTTCTTTTAATTGATTGGATCCTTATTTTTCTTAATTCAGATTTTTCGTTTATTTCATTCATAATTACCCTTGTGATTTAATTCTTATTCTTGGATCTAAGAAAGCATAAGATACATCTGCCAGAAAATGAGCAATCAAAGCAAAGACTCCAATAAATGAAAATGTTGCCATAGCAACAGGTATGTCTTCTCTAAGTACACTGTCTAAAATTAATTGACCCATTCCTGGCCATGAAAAAATAGTTTCCGTTAAAACAGAACCGTCAATGATAGTAACAATCGTGAAAATAAATGAAGTAACAACAGGAAGCAATGCAGTTCTTGCAGCATGTCTGTCACGTATTCTTTTCTGACTTAAACCTTTAGCACGAGCAGTTAGAATATAATCATCTTTTAAAACTTCCATCATTGTAGTTCTTGTTAATAAAGCAGTGCCGGCAAAAGCAACTACAGTAACTGTTAGAACAGGCAATATTGTATGATATGCGATGTCACCTGCATAAAATCTCATATCGGATAAAACACCTGTATTCCAGTAAAAATTAGAAATAACAATTAACCCAAAAAAAGAACCTAATCTTATATTTCTTCTTTGAGTTAATGATTCTATTTCTTTTGTGAGTATTGAAATTACAAAATAAATTAATGAAAAAATAACCATATATTTTATCATCTCTAAAAACACTTCATCACTATCAAAAGGTGAATCATACCATTTGTTAGGAGTTAAAAACTTACCGATTGGAACCCATCCCATTTTTAAACCAAAGAACCAAAGCATTAATAATGCGAACCATGGATAAAATACTGTGTAGGAGAAAACTGATGTAATTGTTATCCAAGTCTCACTTTTAGATCCTCTCCTCCAAGCTAAAACTTTACCAACGAAAAAACCAGTATAAAAAGCCAATATATTTACAACTGAAAATAACATTAATGTTCTTGGAAGTCTCTCACCTATTAACTCTATTGCTGTCTTTGGAAATTGAATATATGAATAACCAAGATCTCCTTTGAAAAAATTCACGATGTATTTTTGAAGACGTACTGATAGCGGTTGATCTAATCCATATAATGCAATTGTTTCTTCATATGCATAAGGGGGTAAAGATGGATTTAATAGTAAATTTTGAAATGCATTACCAGGAATAGCATCAAAAAGTAAATATGAAATTATTAAAAATAGAAAAAACACTACAACCATTTGAAAGAAACGGTTGATTATATAACGTAACATTCGCCCCCATTAAAAAATATTTTAGTAATTATAAATCGGAACGAGCAAAGCCCGTTCCGATTTAATAATAATTTTAGTCACTAACTTTAACGTTGCCAGGATTACCGCTTAATTGTTGTAATCCATCAAGCATATTAGTGAATGGAAATTCAATATTTTCTTTATATACCTCAAGAATTGGTGTTGTAACCAATACTAAATAAGGCATATCATCAAATAATATAGCTTCCATCTTCTTACTTAATGCTTGTGCTTCGCTAACGCTCTTAGCTCCTTTGAATTGTGATACTAATTCAGCAAATTCAGGGTTCTTATATCCATCTGGACCGTTATATCCAGTTGTGTTAAATCCTTCATTTACGCATGTATCGTTTGCTCCATCAAAGAAGTTAGTTGGGTGATCTGGAAATGCAGATAATCCCCAACCAAGCATGTAAACGTGCCAATCTTTACAAGTTGCTGCAGTAAACACTTTGTCAACAATAACCCCGAAACCAGTTGGTCGAGCAACTATATCAACACCTAATTGTTGCATATAGTCTGCAACGAATAGTGAGAATGTTGATCTAATTGGATCGAATCCTGGTCCTGGAGCATATAACAACATGTTTTCTGGCATAGCTTCTCCATTAGGACCTTTAAGTCCGGTTGGAGCTATAGCTCTTTCAGCACCACCTGGGTGTGAACCCCAGTCAGTTGCTTGCCAGCCAGCATCTTGTAGTATCTGAATGGATTTCTCCCATTTTTCTTGTGCTGAGAGGCCGGCACAATCATTGAGCACACCAGTAACTGGTGCAACCCATGATGTAAGTGCGGCTGGCATCTGTCCATCCATATTGATTGCGACTCCTTGTAGAACATTGTTGATAACATAATTTTTATCGACAATACAACCTACAGCTTGTCTATAAGCTTTATTACTACCAGGGAAAACTCTGGTGTTAAACGCCATATATCTCATACCATTTGAGAAGTTAGAAATAACTTCTGTTCCAGGAATTCTGGAAAGCTTCTCATAAGTTGCTCTCTTAACACCGCTTGGGTTAAGAACGAAGTCAACATCTCCATTTTCAAACGCAAGATAAGCTGAATCTTGATCGTTATAAATAGAGAATTCTACTTGTCCAACAAATGGTCCATTTGCATATGTGAAAGATTCTCCAGAAAGATCACCAAACTCACCTGAAACAGCTGGTGCAACCCCGTTATCTTGGGATATTGCTACACCACCATTAGCATAGTTTGTTGTCTCTCCACCGAAATACATTGTATCTGAATCATATGTCCAGGTATAAAATGCACCTTGTTCAATCTTGTCATACACAAAAGCGCTAGCAACAGGTGCTTCAGCACCAGAAACTGCTAGTAGATCCTCTCTGGAAGTTGCGAATTGTTCCCAGTAAGCTTTTGATAAAGCTGGTGCAACAGCTGCACCATATTGCCATCCGGTCAATCCCGGATCATAGTTAAATGAAATTTTAACTGTATAGTCATCAATTGCTTCAACATTGGTTACACATTCGACCTCACAATTTGAAGGCCACACTGCAGCCCATTGACCTAACAATGGAAGTCCTTTTGCAGTGTTATATGTAAATACCCAGTCTTGAGCTGTTATTGGGTTTCCGTCACTCCACTCGTATCCTTCAACAATAGGAACTGTATAGCTGAATGTACCATCACCATTGTCGGTTGATGTTTCAACTAGCTCAGTTGCCATTGATGGTATGAGTGTATAGTTTGGATATGAAATTCCAAACAATGAAACAGATTGGCCAGTCATCTGATATAGAGAGTAAGCATCTGTATCTGTGTCATACCATTTGAAGAGATTCTGTGTTGCAGGATCTTGAAATATAGCTAACTTAAATACACCATCTGGTGCAGAAGATGACTCTTCTTGTGCAGGTGCAGTAGTTGTGGCTGGTGCAGCAGTTGTATCAGATGATTCTTCAACAACGTCATCAGCAGCGTCATCACTTGTATCTCCACAAGCAACAACAACCATTGCAAATACGACAAAAAGCATTAAAAATCGCCAACTTCTGGAGTTAGTTTTTATACTCAATTTTTCTCCTTTTTGTATACAAAAAATCCACTTAAAAAGTGGATGTACTTATATTAGGTGTGTTAATGACGATATCAAGATATATAAATAATAATTTATACATTCATTTGATAATTTAGCACTAAAGGTTAACAAAAATGTTAACTACAACCTGATAAATTCTAACCACGAGGTAAAAACCAAATAAAAAAACACCAAATTTAAATCCGAAATTTTCCATATCAGGTCTTATATTTAATCTTTAATGAAACATTCTTAAATCCAAATTCTTCTCTTAATTTATTTTCAATAAAGGAATAATAATTTTTAGGTATTCTAGAACTCAAATTAAATGAAAATGAAGGAGGAGATATGTCATATTGGGTTACATACTTTAATTTTGCTCTTTTTCCTCTAAAAGGATGAGGAGGTTTTGCAACCCACAATTCTCTAAAATATAAATTTAAATCAGATGTATTAATTCTATTATTTAATTGAGTATTTACTTCATTCAAAGTTTTTGAAAATTTATTAAGACCCTTAGTAGTAAGCGCAGAGATTCTAATGACATTAAGCCAACTAAATTTTTTTAATTGAGTTTTCAAATTTGAATTAATATTTAATTTATCTTCTTCATTAAGAAGGTCCCATTTGTTCAGTACTAAAATTGGAGTACAAAAATTTTCTATAGATTCATTAATTAATCTCATGTCTTCAAAGTTTATTCCTTGAGAAGAATCAACAACAACAAATGAAATTAGTGAATGATTTAACGTTTTTATAGATAAATCTGATGCATATCTATCTATTTGATCTTTTTGTTTTTTTCTAGGCACGCCTGCAGTATCGAGTATATTAAATACTTTATCGTCAAAAATAACTTCTTCAATAATTGAATCTCTTGTTGTTCCAGGTATGTCTGATACGATTGATCTTTCCTTCTCAAGAAATGCGTTGAATAATGTAGACTTACCTGAATTTGGTTTTCCAATTATAGAAATTGCATTCTTACTATTTAAGTCACCACTTTTTTCTACACCTGAATATTTAATCAAGTCATCTAATAATTCATCTGTGCCAATTTTGTGAAATCCAGATATATAAATTTCTCTACCATAAATATATTTGAACATCCTTTTATCAAGATCGTATTCATTAAAATTTTCACACTTATTGAAAACTGTTGTTACTTTGTCTTCAACATTATTGATTTGAAGTAAATTATTTATCTTATCAAGTCCAGTGAAATTTTTTGAATTTACATCAATTACAAACAACACTCGCCGAGCATCTTCTATCAAATGTTGAAAATTGTCTTGAAATGCTTTATTAAAGTTGTCTGGATTTTCATCAAAACCTGGTAGGTCAGATAAAGTTATCTGTTTGTTGTTAATTTCTATAACTGTACTTACTTTATCCCGAGTAGTATTTGGTTCAGATCCTATAATTGAGTTTTTCTTATTTGTTAGAGTATTAATAAGTGTAGATTTACCTGAATTAGGTAACCCAATTAACATTACTTCGTTTTTTTTATTTTCGTTCATATTTTAAATATAGCTATTCTTATTTTATGGTAGATAATCTATATGTTGTAACACCAAGAGGATTTTGTGCTGGAGTGGAAATGGCAATTAAAGCTTTAACATGGATGCTAAAAATTTATGATGAGCCTGTATATTGTTATCACGAAATTGTACACAATGACTGGATTGTTCAAAAGTTTAAAGAAAAAAACGTAATTTTTATTGAAGATCCTAAAGAACTACCAACAGATTCAATTGTGATGCTTTCAGCTCATGGTACTGCACCAAAAGTTGAGATGGAATTTAAAAATATTTCAATGACAAGTGTCAATTCAGTATGTCCACTGGTAACAAAAGTTCATCATGAAGCAAAAAAATTTAGTGAAAATGGAAAAAAGATAATCTATGTAGGTCACAAAAATCATGATGAAGCTATAGGTGCTTTAGGTGTGGCACCAAATAATATGATTCTAGTTGAGACTGTTGAGGATCTCGACAATAATAGCTTGCAAAACGAAAATGTTGCACTGCTTGCTCAAACTACACTTGCCATGTCTGAATGGGAACCTATATTAAACAAAGCTAGAAGTGAATATGAAAATATTGAATTACCGAGAAAAAGTGACCTCTGTTATGCGACTACAAACAGGCAAAAAGCACTGATAAATATATCAAATAAAGTAGACAAAGTGCTAGTGGTTGGCTCAAGTACTTCGAGTAATACAAATGCATTGGTAACTACTATAAATAATTTAGGTAAAGAAGCTTATAGAATTGAAACGTTGGCCGATTTAAGGAATTTGGATTTAGATGGCACAGATGTAGCAATAACTGCAGGAGCATCAGCGCCCGATCATATTGTAAAAGAAATAACAGAACATTTAAATCCAAATAATTTAGAGTTTTATATTGACACAACAGAGGAAGAGTATTTTCCGCTTCCTAAAGAATTAAGACGTAACATAACCGGACTTTCAAAACTTTTAAAAAATATGTTTCCAAAAAATGATAAAGACGCTCTAAATGGGATATCCAAAGATAAAAGTTGGTCTGCTACTGAAGCTTTAAGTTCTCTATAATGAGTTTAATTGTTTCATCAATAGTTAAATTCGAATTATCAACAACCAGTGCACCTTCCGGAATAGTTAAAGGAGAAAATACTCTATTTTTATCTTCAAAATCTCTTCTTTTAACATCGGACACTGTTTCCTCCATATTTGATTGACCTTCTCTTCTTTTACCTCTGGTTTCCAAATCTGCATCTAAATATACTTTGTGTTCAGCATCAGGAAATACAACACTACCCATGTCCCGACCCTCAATTACAAGTGGTTTGTCGAGGTTTTCAAAGTAACTTATTAGACAATCTTTTACCAATATTCTTAACCCTACTTTTTTTGCAATTTCTGAACTTTTAACAGAAACTTCATTGTCATATAAATCTTCTTCATTAAAAATTACACCATTAACATTGCACTTTTCAGAAACAATTTCTATTTTTAAATCTTCAATTTGAACGTTTTTGTTATTTAGTAAAAATTTTGCAACAGATCTATAAATAGATCCACTTGAGAAAAAACAAGAATTTAATTTAGTTGCAATACTTTTGCCAACTGAGGTTTTTCCAACTCCGGATGGGCCATCAATTGTTACAAGAAACTTTTCCATATATTGATTCTATATTTCTAGTTACTGTTTATTTGTGATAATTGACCAATTTTCATATCTTCTATTGAAAAATTGCCAATAGAAATTCTTTTTAAATTTCTAATTTCAACATTGTTTTTTGCAAATACTCTTCTAATTTCTCTGTTTTTTCCAGTATTAAGTGTCACTTTATATTCAAATTTATTCAATTTACTTAATTTATTTATTACAAGTTTTTCGTTTTTATCAGTTACAACTCTTTTAAAAGAGTTAAGAACAATTGTTTGTGAAACGGTTACTATGTATTCTTTTTCATAGCCCTTTGAGGGATGATTAATATTGTTCAGCCAATCTCCATCATTGCTTAATAGCATCAACCCTTCTGAATCTTTATCAAGTCTTCCACTATATTTAAGTGAATTATCAACTATGTCATATATAGTCTTAGATTTTCCTTGTGCTTTTGTAGAGCAGACATATCCTATCGGTTTATAAAATTTGAAATATTTATACACAATCTTTGATGACAAAATTTTGTTTTGATATGTGATTACATCTGTTGTCATAATATCTTGCCCTATAACTGCAAGTTTATTATTGACGGTTATTTTTTTTGCTTTAATTAATTCATCAGCATTTCTTCTCGATGTATTCAAGTGCAGAGCTAAATATTTATTTATTCTCAATTATTCTTCTTCAGACGGCGATGAGAAATATTCGCCGATAGTAGGTAAATCATTTAAACTTTCAAAGCCTGTTTTCTCTAAAAAATCATCTGTCGTTGAATATAAAATAGGACTACCAGGAACATCCAGCTCCCCTGACTTGTAGACAAGACCTCGGGATTCAAGAGTTTTTATAGATGATTCAGATTCTACTCCCCTGATCTCAGAGACTTTTAACTTTGTAACTGGTTGTTCATATGCAATTATCGCAAGAGTTTCTAAAGCTGGCGTTGATAAACCTTTTAAAACTGATGGAGGCTTTATTGAATCTAAATATTTAGGTATATCATTTACAGTCACTAAATCAGATTTCATTGAATCAAATCGTAAATAAAATCCAAAACCAAGAGTGGTTAAATCGTTGTTAATTTCATCAAATAATTTAAATAGTTTATTTCCATCTATCTCTAAAAGTTCTTCAAAATAGGAGTTTTGCACAGGCCCATCACTCACCAAAAGGGTCGCGGTTATGATTTTCTTATTCTTCATAATTTTTTTCAATCTTAATAAGCTCATTATTATTAACTTGTTCTGCTTTTACAAATCCCCAACGTATTGCTTCAAGTAAAGCTAAAAAAATTGCAACTGCTTGTTCAGAAGTATCAACTTCAGAGGCAAGCTCTTCAAAAGAAGTATTTAATCTTTTGTCTACATTAGACATTAAAGAATTGATGGCTTCATCTATGTCAGGTAAATCGTACTCGATATGATCAAAGCCCTTAATTGATTTATATCTAATAAAAACTTCTTCGGCTGTTTCTTGAAATATTTTTTTATCAATAGTTATTTCAATATCAGGTTTACTAAATAGATTTAAAGTCTGATAATATTTAAAAGCACTTATAGACATTTCATTTTCGCGTATTCTTGAGGCAAGAGCAATTCCAACTTCTGAAAAAGCTTTGAACTGTAATAATCTTGCAAATGCTAAATCTTTGTCCTTAATTAATTGAATTTCGTCAATCCAATCAACATCTTCATTTTGGGGAAGTAAACTTTTAGCTTTCAATTCAAATAATGAGGCAACTAGCAAAATAATCTCTGAAAAACTATCAATATCTTTTCTAACATTTTCGACATTTAAAGATGAGAAGAGATTTAGTAGGTTTGTGTTTAAATCATTATTCTTATTATCAGAAAAATCGATAAGTAATGATTTAAGATTTGAAATTAAGTCATTTAAATCCATTAATAATCAGTTTTATCCAATATGAAGTGTTTATTCTGTAACAGTTCTTTTTTATAGTATTGAATAATGTCATCATTAACCGAATATTTTTCTAGTTCAGTTAAGCCGTTTATTTCATGATCAAGATATAAACGAGATTTATCATTGTTTACAATTTTCAGTTCAGAAAATATCCTAAATATCCATGAAAAATGTGATATTGATTTTCCAATATCATGAATAAGAGAAAGAGTAAATAAATTATTTAACGACTCCAATTCTTTAATAGATAGTGATTCATTATCAAAAGACATATTTATTGTACGCTCAAGAACTTCCACAGAATGATGCCTGTCTTGCATTGAGAGTTGCCAAAATAATCTTAGAAGATTATCGTCGTTTAGTTGTTGCATGACTTTAATCTGATCTTCAACTGGGAGATGTTTATAAAACAAAAACCTAATTGCTCTTTTAATTTTTAAATACAATTTCATGCTCTTGGATGACTCTCTTTAAATATTTCTACCAAAAATTCCTTGGTTAATTTAGTATAAATCTTTGTTGTGGAAACTGATGTATGTCCTAATAATTCTTGTAATGTCCTAAGGTCACATCCTGCCTCAAGCATATGTGTAGCTGCACTATGTCTCAATGTGTGTGGATGAACTGATAATGCATTATCCGAAAGTGTTGCGGACTTTTTAATAATTCTAAAAATTGCTGTTCTATCGAGCTGATTTATGTTTTTTGATAAAAATAAGTATGGTTCTTGAGTATTTAATTCATCACGAAATTTTAAGTACTTTGATAAATTAATTTTTAATTTAGAACCTATTGGAACAATTCTCTGTTTAGAACCTTTTCCAAATAGCTTTACAAAATCTTCTTCAAAATCTAAATCTGATACTCTTACGTCACATAGTTCCGAAACTCTACAGGCAGTCGAATACATAAAATCAATCAACGTTAAATTTCTAGAGTTCATATAGTTTGTGTGATCATAGACGTTTATTAATCTATTAATATCTGATATTGATATGGTTTCAGGTAGATATGAGCCTTTTTTTTAAACTAACTTTCTCAATAACAATCTGATATTCCTTATTATCTAAATTAAACCAATCAATATATTGATGTATAGATGAAATTTTTCTTATCTTCGAATTATCAGATTTGTCATTAAGTTCTGAAGTTATGAATAGCTCAATAAGATCATTATTTATTATATTTTCACCGGTAAATTCAAAAAATTGAGTTATATCTGATTCGTATGCGCTTATAGTGTTTGCTGATAGCCCTTTTTTAAATTTTAAAAAATTTGTAAACTCTAGGACTAAATCTTTGTTACTTTTCTTTGATTGTTTCTGAGACAATGTTTTCTGATTTTATTGATATGTTTTTAATTGAAGCAAGTACAAATTCTTTGAATAAAGGAGCTGGGTCCCATGGCCTTGATTTAAATTCAGGATGAAATTGCGAAGCTATAAAAAATGGGTGGTCTGGAATTTCTATCATTTCAACTAAATTATTGTCTGGGGAAACTCCCCCAATTTTTAGACCTTTTTCTACTAATATGTCTCTATATTTATTATTCACTTCATATCTATGCCTATGTCTTTCATAAATTACTTCATCACTATAAATTTGTGCAGCTAATGAATCATCATTTAATTTACATGGGTATGTACCTAGTCTCATAGATGCACCGACATCATCTTTTTCTAAATCTTGATTTGGAAGTAAATCAATCACATAATTTTTTGTGTTTTTTGAAAATTCTGAAGAGTTTGCATCATCAATTCCACAAACATTTCTTGCAAATTCGATTACAGCACATTGTAATCCCAGACATATACCTAAAAATGGTATGTTATTTTTTCTAATATACTCTATTGCTGAAATCTTTCCTTCTATCCCCCTGTATCCAAATCCTCCTGGGACAATAACCCCGTCCATATCTTGTAGATTTTCTATTTCAAAATTGTCTGCATCTATCCAGTGAAGATCGAGTTTTACTTTATTTTGAAGACACGCATGATTAAGTGACTCTACGACAGAAAGGTAGCTATCTGGTAATCCAAAATATTTTCCAAGGATTGCAATCTTAACTGTTTCATTTGCTTCAAGTTTAAGATTTACCATTGTTTTCCATTCCTCTAATGAAGGTTCATTAGTTTGTAGATTCAATCTCTCATCCACTGATTTATCAAGACCTTCATCACGCATCCTTAAAGGAACGGCATAGATATCATCTAAATCAGGTGCATTAATTACATTATTTACTGCAACATCGCAAAATAATGAAACTTTGCTCTTTATCTCATCATTAAGTTCTCTGTCTGATCTCAAAACAATTAAATCAGGAGAGATACCTGCTGCTCTTAATAAAGATACGGAATGTTGAGTAGGTTTTGTTTTTAACTCGGTACTTGGACCGATAAAAGGTACCAATGTGACATGAATAAACATTACGTTTTCAGTTCCTAATTCTTTCCTTATTTGTCTTGCAGCTTCAAGAAATGGAAGAATTTCAATATCTCCAACGGTTCCCCCAATTTCAGTGATTTGAACATCTACATCATTTGAGATTCCCTTAATTCTTCTTTTTATTTCATCAGTAATATGGGGAATAACTTGAACAGTTGCACCTAAGTAATCTCCTTTTCTCTCGCTTTCAATTACTTTTCTGTAAATACTTCCTGTTGTAACGTTGGAGTCTTTTCTTAAATTAACGCCTGTAAACCTTTCATAATGACCAAGATCTAAATCAGTTGTTGCTCCATCTTCAGTTACAAAAACTTCACCATGTTGAAAGGGATTCATTGTATCCGGATCAACATTAATATAAGGATCTAATTTTTGATTTATAACGCTTAATCCACGAGCTTTGAGAAGGTTTCCAAGAGATGCAGATGTAATCCCTTTACCAAGACCAGAGACAACACCACCGGTGACAAAAATGTATTTGGTCACATTGAAACTTTAGCATATAAAGAATTAAATAAAAGGACTATCTTAAAATTTGATTTAAAAATAAATCTAACTTTGGATCATTATCTGTGCCAAGTATGTTTATAGATTTATCTGATAAGCCATAAACATACTTCTGATTTTGATCATTTTTTTCTTGAACTTCAACAACTCCATCAAACTGAATGGCATAATTTTGATTCTTATTTATTGATACTTCAATCAAACTATTTTTATCTATGACTATAGATCTTGGAAACTTTGAAAATGGAGAGATTGGTGTTATAGATATAACATCTAGATTATTTTGAATAATTGGACCACCAGCAGAGTAATTGTAGGCAGTAGAACCAAGTGAAGTTGATAGTATAAGCCCGTCAGCACGTAATTTTACTTTTTGTTCATACATTGATAATTCCAGATCAAGAATCCTGGTTGGAGAATTTTTAATAATAACGACTTCATTGAAAGCAGGGAGGCTAAGGTCATTATTTTGAATTATTGCTTTTCTTTTAACAACATCGTAATCATCATTTTTCCAAGACTTAAGAATATTTCCAAGATTTTCAGAAGATGAAACTAAATAACCTAATCTTCCAGGACCAATCGTGATTAAAGAGGTATTTTTTTCCCATGCAACACGCATTGCTTTTAGAGCTGTACCATCACCACCAATGCTTATAATTAAGTCGGGGTCAATCTTATTTAATTCTTTTGAATCTGATTCGACGTCAAATACATCGTATTTTAAATTATTTTTCTCTACAGTTTTAAAAATGTCATCAGATATTTTTTTTGATAGATACTTTTTAGATGAAATTATTAATAAATTCTTCACTAGGATATATTATACGTATCTTCTTAGGAGTACAAAGTGATACCAATTTCAGATATTAATCCAGCAAAAAGTAATCCAATTATTTCAAGAATTTTTATTATTGGATCAATAATTGTTTACGTACTTGTCCAACCAAAAAATCCTAGTGAGCTTTTTAATTTTTTTTATGAATTTGCTGCGATACCCTGTGAGATATTTAACAATAAACCGTTGTCAATAGAACAGTACTATAACAATGATTGTTCTGCTCTAACTAGTAATATTGTTTTCGAAAATAAAAATATTTTTTTTAGCCTAATCCTCTCCAATATTTTCCATGCAAACTTTATACACATATTAGGAAACCTTTGGAGTTTTTGGATATTTGGAAACAACATAGAAGATGTTTTAGGAAGAGCTAGATTTATTATATTTCTTTTTATGACTGGATTGTTCAGTATGTTTGCTCACGTTATTTTAAATTTTAATGATATTAATCCAATTGTTGGAGCATCAGGTATAGTATCGGCATTAATGGGTGCTTATGTGTATTTATTTCC
This sequence comes from uncultured Candidatus Actinomarina sp., assembly GCA_902619825.1. GTDB lineage: Bacteria > Actinomycetota > Acidimicrobiia > Actinomarinales > Actinomarinaceae > Actinomarina. The sequence continues at coordinate 53,195 of CACNFT010000004.1, read as the reverse complement.
AAATGCTCAATTACTTGTTCTGGTTCCTTTTGGATTTTTATTTCCAACAACAATAAGAGCAAAATTCTTTATGATTTTTTGGTTTTTTTCTCAAATTTTTATAGCTTTACAAAATAATAATATTTCATGGGAAGCTCATATTGGAGGATTTTTAATTGGATACTTAGTTCTTAGAATTTTTAATTATAGAAGATACACTCTGTGAAAAAGTATCGAACTTAAAATCTGCTATATCTTCATCCAAATAGTTTTTTATTGAAGAGTCAACAAGATAAGATTTAGCATCAATATCTTTTGCAAGTAATATATCTGTGTCAACTCTATCTCCAATAACAGCAAAAATCTGAGGGAATTGTTTCAACAAATACTCTGAATAAAAGGAATCTGGCTTTCCAAAAGAGTTAATACTTGATCCAACTAAGTTTTCAATTTCCCGTACTATCGCACCATTGCCATCTTTAAATTCATGATCGTTAATTGGAAAAGTAAGATCTTTATTCATAGCAATAACATCAACACCTCTGTTAAAAGCATCCGCAATAATTTCGACGTCATGTCGTGAAAATGAATCTGTTCTTCCTATAAGGATAATTTCTGATTTATCAATTGGAAAGAGTTCCGTTGTAATCGTCTTTACATATTTTTGTAAATTGTATGAACCATGCACATAAATTTTTTTATCAAAATTCTTTAGATAGTCTTTTAAAATTACTAATGGGCTGACAATATCATTAAGATGTATTTCATTAGAAAGCATATTTTCTAATTTATTTTTTATTTGATAGGGAGTCTCTGAACTGTTGTTTGTTATGAAAATAATTCTAAAATTATTATTTTTAGCTTCGTGAATAGAATCTTTTACTCCAGGAATAATTTTTGATTGAAGATAAATAGTTCCATCAAGGTCTGTAGCGATTATTTTCACGTTTCTTTTCCATTATTAGAACTTTCGCTGTAATTGCATTACTTTCATAAAAATTTTTTGCTTGTCTATCACTTGGTAAGGCAAATGATCTAACTTCCAAATTTTTCATATTTGCATTATCAGCAATGTATTCAAAAAGTTTTGTACCTAAACCAAGTTCTCTAAAATTATCTTTAATAAACAATTCGTATACATTCCAATAGAAATCAGCCTCTACAATTCTTGCATAGCCAACAATATTGGAATTACCCTTTTGAAAAGTTTTTAAAACAAAATAGTACGAATCAAAGTTTTCTGATATTTTTTGATAATAATCAAATAAAACACTGTCAATATTTTGAATTTCTTTGTTAAATAAATTTTGAAGTGCAACTGGTGAGTTTTCTTGTTGCTCTATTTCAAAATCTATTCCAAAATCTTGAAATGTTTTTTCATGCACAGTCGTGACAAACCTTTGCCCGTGGTTTAGCTAACTGTGTATTTTTTAGTACCAAGAAACAAATAGAACATGTAAATTCATCTTCTTGAATGTCTTCTACAGTTTCGTCTAATTTAAGATCTGAGCTTTTAACATTCCTTTTTTCCGCAGCATCAACAGACATGAATGATCCTTCTGCTTCATCATTGTCATCAACAGCCTTTTTTTTCTCTGTTTCTACCCTAGCTTCTAAAGACTCTGTTTCTACTTCTTCTTTCTCTTCTTCTTCTTGAGGAGCTTCAGATTCATCTAAATCTTCCTCAAGATCCTCCAAAGTAGGCTCTTCTATTTCTTCGATCTCTTTATCTGCCATCGTTGTCCTTAAATTTCTGTATGAATAATACTAAATTTTGAGAAGTATAGCTTGTTTTTTAACAATAATCTCAGCAGGACCATTATCAAAATAATCACCATCAACTTCAATGGGACTTCTAGATTTTAGAGAAATCTTATTCATTCTTTTCAATATCACATCGGGATCCGTTAAATGTAGGCCTTTCTTTGCTAAAAAGAATAATTTCATAGCTTTAGTCTTTGTAACTTTAAATATTTGAGTATTTAACAATCCATCTTGCAAGCTTGATTTAGGAGAAATGTTCCAACCACCACCAAAGTATTGTCCATTACAAATTGAGATATTAAAGGCGATATCTCTGAATTCATACGAATCATTGCTTATTTCAAATATGTCACTCTTTGCAGGAAGCAATTTAATCCAAAAACTAATTGGATATCTAAATCTTTTAAAAACTCTTGGGAGTGCCTCGCTAGTTTTAACTGTGTCAGCTAAAAAACCAAAATTCAATACATTTACAAAATGTCTGGATTTATTTTCTGATTTTATATATGCAACATCTATTTTGTAATCTTGGTTCGTTTTAAGTCTTTCTACGCCTTCATTGATAGTTTTTGGAAAAGCAAAAGTTCTCATAAAATCCGAACCACTACCCGAAGGAAGGCATGCCACTTCTGGATTAGCTATATTGTTTTTTAAAAGTACATCGATCAAATTACTAAGCGTTCCATCACCTCCAACAGCACAAAAAATAACATCATCGTCAATATATTTTTTAATAATTACTTCTACTTCTTTAGATTGCTTTGTTTGATAAATATCACAATTTAATTGATTTTTATCAAAAATCTTTTGCAAATCTAGACGCGTTAGTTTTTTACCTCTGGAATTTTTATTATGGATTACTACTATTTTTTTCACAACATCGATTTTTGAATAATATTATTTCTAAATTTATCTGAAATAAAATCAAAATTATCATTTCCATAAATTAATGAAACTTTCTGTGATATTTCTGCTGCTTCTCTTGATGCCTTTATAAAATCTCCTAACGTAATATTAAATTTGCTAATTGTATATTCGATATTATTTGATTTTATGTATTCACTAAAAATACTAAACCATGAAACATCTAACTTAGTCTTATTTTTAACATTGTGCTTACTTTCAAGAATGTTGACCGTTTCTTGAGTAATCAAAAATTTACTCAACAATTTACTTTGCTTTTTGTGAATTGGTATTTCATACTTTTGATTTGATATACCGGAAGATAAAAACATTAGACAAAATTCAATATCATCTAGTTTATCCAACAACTCTATCCCAATTAGAAAACTATCACGATAAGTTTCAGTTAGGAGTTTATTTTTTTTGGATTCTGTAAAATAACCAAGATCATTTAAAACTGAAATTTTTGCTCTAAAATTTTTTTCTAATGATTTATCATTAATTTTGTTTTGATAAGAATAAAAACTTTTTTTTATCATCTCTAATCCTTCATGTTCACCATATTTATTTTTAAGATTTAATACAGATCCATATGAATTTGAATATGAAGAAATTAATTTATTTGGCTTTAAATTAAATAAATCATTAAACCAATTATTTTCAATCCTCCTGTCGTAATTAATGAAAGCAAAGCCCTTATTATCTATACCTCTTCTTCCTGCTCGACCAGTTAATTGTAAAAATTCTGACTTTGAAATCAATCTAGTTCTTATACCGTCATATTTAAAAGATGAGTCAATCATAATTGATTTAGCCGGCATATTTATTCCTAAAGAAAGTGTCTCAGTAGCAAATAAAATATCAATATATCTATTAATAAATAAATGTTCTACAAATTCTTTGACAATTGGTGCCAGTCCAGCATGATGAAAACCAATTCTTCTTGACCACATCCAAAAAAGTTCATCTAAATTTAATAGATTAAATTCTTCAATTGTTAGATCCCCAAAAACAGAATCGAATAACAATTTTAAGTCATGGTTGTCAGTTGTTTTTCCAATTAAGTTTGATGCATGTCTAGCTTTGCTTTCAACCTTATCCCTTGAAAAAAAGAAAAATATCGAGGGTGTTGAATTTTTTAAAGATATGAATTCTAATTGGTTTGAAAGTGTTGGTTTTTTAAATTTTCTATATTTTTTATCAAATTGAAAAATTCGTTTATTTTTTTTATCTTTTGTTGATTTGATTGTTGTTATTTGATCATCATTCTGTGTTGCAGTAACTAATGAAATTTCTAGAGGAACAGGCCTTATGTTTGATTTTATTAAATCGGTTGGACCTCTTTGTGAAACAATCCAACTTAAAAACTCATTCTCATTACCTATTGTTGCGGATAAACCAAGAATTTTTATTTTTTTTGGTAAATGAATGATAATTTCTTCCCAAGTCGCACCCCTTTCTTTGTCTGCTAGATAATGAACTTCATCTAAAATTACTAAACCAATTTCATTTATCCGTTCGTCCTCAGAAAATATCATATTTCTTAAAATCTCAGTAGTTGCAATTATTAAATTAGCGTTGGGGTTTTCATTTCTATCTCCTGTTAATAAGCCCGTGTCAATTCCTTCATTTTGAAAATCATTAAATTTTTGATTAGATAATGCTTTGATTGGCGTCGTATAAATGACTTTTTTTCCATCTTCAATGTATTTTTCAATGCCTTTTTCTGCAATTAATGTTTTACCAGAACCTGTTGGAGCTGTAACTAAAACATTCAGACCATCTAATAATGATTTGATTGCTTGTTTTTGAAAATTATCAAGCTCAAATTTCACTTTGAACTTTTTTTATGTATAAAAATAGTAATTTCCATGAGTACATATAAAGGTATCGTGAAAACAAACAAACTAACGGGATCACCTGTGGGTGTAACAATTGCAGAAATTATTAATATGAATATAAATAGTTCAGCTCTGTTTTCTGTAAGTAATTGAATATTTAATATTCTTTTATTTAAAAGAAATAATGTAACAAGAGGAAGTTGAAAAGTAATTGCAAATAAAAGAGCAACTCTTGTAATGAATTGATAATAATTTTGCGATCTCAGAATGACTTCATTTTCATTAAATGAAAGTAGAAATTCAATGCCATATGAACCAAGATTCAATGCCGAGTATATTCCTAAATAGTAAAAAATAGTAAAAAATATATTGTAAAAAATAAAGGATAGCCATGATAAATCTACTAATGCGGGTTTTAGAAAAACACCAAGATTTAACAAAGTAAGTGGAAGCAATAAAATTAGTGAAATTAAAAAAACATTTGTAATTTTTACTTGAAACCCTTCATAAATAGTTAGTGCAAATATATTTGACTGATCGTATCCAGCATCAATTAATGGTTTATTGAGAATTTCAACAAAGAAGTGATACTCAATATATACATAAATTCCAAATATAAGAATTAATAACAGAGAAAATAAGATTCTAGTATTAAGTTCTTTAAGGTGATCAAAAAAAGGTTTCTTCATTCTTCTTCGTTCTCTATCCATTCCCATTTTTGATTTAAGCTAGAATCACCAATTACTTTTCGAGTTGGACCTTCGTTGAAATTCTGAAATGTGTCCATAAGTTTTTTTATACGTTTTTTATCAACTATCCCCAAGGAGATAAATAATATAATCAAAAGTTCAGTAAGACTCATAAATTTATCATATCTACTAAATTATTAATTCTTTTGTTGAATTCAATTTTTAATTTATTTGGTGAAACAATTTGTAGTTCTTGAAAATGCTCAAAGAAAAACTCTAATGCTACATTAAAATCTCTAAATGTGTAAATACACAATCCATCTTTAAAAAAGGTATTATCTTTATCTAACTTATTTGAAAAATTTTCGTTTTTGTATTTGAATTTTACTTCTATCGAATTGATTTTTTCTTTATTACTTGAACTTATGAGATTTAATTCATTAACCTCAATTATTCTATTAATTAAAAAAGTTTTAACTTTGTTATCAATTAAATCAATTGCTTCTAAAACATTTCCATCTTGATTGTTTGAAATGGAAATAGGTTTAATAGAGTATGTTATAGAATAATCGTAACCGATTTTTAGATATTCTATATTTATATCTGTTAGTAAATGTATTGAAAGGTTATCTTCAAATTCTATATTTGACTTTTCATCAAAATACATATCAAGGATTTTTAAAAAATTATTGTAATCTTTTTTATTTATGTTTTGAATATTAAGATTTTGGTTGCTTTTCAATAAATTATAGATTTTAAACAATTCAAAATCGGTTATTGTATTCAATTCTTTAAATGTAGATGAATATTCAAAAAAAATAACGTTTTCAGACGAATCAATCTCAAAATCAATAAAATTTTCACCATTAACTGAATAAACCTCGGACATAATATTAAGCATATAAACAATTGTTTCAATATCTTTGCCAAGCTTTTTAGTCAAATCATCAATATTCCATTTGTTACTATCTTTTAAAATATTGATGAAAAATGTGAAATCTTGTAGTTGTAATTTATTTTTCATCTAAATACTCCAAAAACCTTTTTTTGTCGTTACTAGTCATTTGTATTATTTTTGCGTCTGTGATCAAAATAAAAACGATTAATTTTTGAATATCATATGTTGAAATTTCAATATTTATTTTTTTTCCATCGTCATTGCTTTTAATTAACGAATGTTTAAAACTATTTTTCTGAACAATATAATGATCTTTTAATATTGATAAATTAATGAAAATTGGTTGAATACTTTCTTCCCATGAAAAATTAATTGTTTTTAACTCGATATCATGTAGGTCAGGTTTAGTTCCAAGTTTAAGATCATCTATGTTGTCAATTTTAAATGTCTTAAACTTTGACTGTTCATTTGCTCCTACATACCATTGGTTGTCATATTGTTTTAAACCAAGAGGATATACTTTTCTTAAAGAACTTTTATATTTGAACGAAACTCTTCTTTTTTCATTTATAGCTTGAGTTATTTTTGATATATTTATATTTCTACTGTTAAATTGATAATCTGATTTAAAAAACTGTTTTATCAAGCGATAAGTATTTATAAAATCATCAATATTGATAGCTTCGTTATTTTTTATATCATCAAATATTTGAGTGCCTGATAATTTATATCCATCATTAATTTTCCATTTATCATTTTCAAAATCCAATAAAAAACCCATGTCCTTTAATAAAGCTTTATCTCTTTCAAATGATCTTTTAAAAGCAGATTCACTTAATTCTCTGTATTCAATTACATTGTCTTTAATAAAATTTGTTGTTAAATTTTCATTATTTAAAGAGAATAAAGTTAATAATTTAAGACATCTTTTGAACACATTCTTCATAGGTTTTCCTACTCTTATTTTATTTAATTCTGTATATTATTTTTTTACTCTTGTATTTGTATATAGCAAAATTAATGTATCATTGAATATATGAAAGTATGGATTGATCAAGACCTATGCACTGGTGATGGCCTTTGTGAAGAAATATGTCCTGACGTTTTTGTTGGTAAAGATGATGGACTATTTTATGTTAAAGAAGGTGACAAAATTTTCTCAGAGGAAGATGGGAATGTTGGTGGTGCTGAAGGCTTAGCTGTTGTACCAAAAGGACAAGAGGAAGCTGTTATAGAGTCGGCAGAAGAATGCCCTGGTGAATGCATAATGATCGAGCCTAGTTAGACAAAAACCTAGCACTTACCACAAATCCTGTATGACCTACCATTTCATTTTTTGGTCTTACAATTTTTTTATCCACGATCCATTCACGATTTAAAGTTTCCATTATTTTGATGTTTATAAAATTATGTTCATTGAGTTTGAAGACAATTTTCTCTACTTGTGTAATTGATGGCAAATAAGATACCCAATTTAAATTCTTTTCGATTTTATTTTTCATAAAAAACTCCCAGGGTTCAGGAATATCAGTGATTATAGTGTCTACTTCATCTGCAATATCTTTAAATGAAAAATTTGATAAATTAGTATTTATATAATTTACATTTAAGAAATTATTATTGATTTTTGATGAAGTTAAGAATCGTTCAATTGTTTTTTGTGCTCTCCTTTGATTCCTTTTACTTTCATCTAAGGTAAAAAGTTGGCTTTCTTTATCTAGAATTAAATTTAAATAAAGTGTTAAAGCTCCGGAACCAGTACCAATTTCTAATATATTAGAATTCTTATTTATGTTTCCAGCGATCAATATTGATCCAATATCTTTTGGATATATAATCTGTGGTCCACGTTTCATAAGTAAAATAAACTCTTCGAATGATGGAATATACACATGATATTCATGGTTATTAGAAGAATTTATAACGGATGGTAACTCTTTTATATCATTAAATTTTATTACACCGTTTTGTGTTACAAACTCTTGATCATCTTTTAAAACAGCTAAATGTTTATTTTTATTATTTTTAAGAACTACAACAGTGTTATCAAGACTCACTTAGTATCAAAGTAAGAGTAAAAAATAAGCAATTGTTGAGAGTACAACTCCAGCAGATATTGCAACAGCAACAAATTTCTGTAATGACTTATTCATTTTCTAAATTTCATTTTTTTTCTAAATTTTTTATATTTTTCTAAAAGTCTTCCAAGAATTATACCGTAAATTAGAAAACTGATAAGTTTAGAGTTTTCAGTGTTGGTATTGTTTTTTAAATCATTGTAATTATCTTTAAACTCGTTCATTTTAAGAGTCTCCAAATTATGAAACTAAATGCCAATATGCATAGAAAGGACATTGAGAAATATACCATAGCTTGAATAAAGTAATTTCCATTGAAAACCTGTGTAAGAACGCTTGAAATACCAAAAATAATAAAAAAAGTAGCAATAGCAAAATAATTACCAGCTTTAAAATTTTTTCTTAAAGATTTAATTGAGTCTTCAACTTCATCATATGTTTCTTCTTTAGCATGTCTAATTAATGAATCAGCTGTTTTGATTGCGTTTGTTGATAAATTTAAAAAACTATTCACTATTATCTCTATTTAACAAAATTATTTCTATTATTCCTTGAATTGTCGCTGCTATTGGTAAAGCTAATACAGCACCAATTACTCCTGCAGTATATGCACCAAATATAGTAGCAAATACTGCTACTGCTGGATGGATATCCATTGTGACTTTTGTAACTCTTGGACTAATGAAATAATTCTCAATAAATTGATATGCAACTAAGACTACCAATGTATAAAGTATATAAGTTGGTCCTAATGATATAGATGCTAGCACAGGAACAATACCTCCTAAAAATGTGCCAACGGCAGGAACAAGTTGTGATAATAATCCTGCAGAAATTCCCAAGGCAAATGGTGAGGGTAATCCAATAATTAAAAAAGATATTGTGAAGGCAATGCTTGCAAGTATTCCAAGAATTACTCTAGCCGCTATCCATGCTCCAGCTTTTGATACTCCAATTGTCCAGACTTGATCAATAGTTTTAGATATATTTCCTGGAAGAGCATCTTTAAGGCGAGTTCTCCACCCATCCCCTTCTGCAATTAGATAAAATGAAAAAAAGAATATAACAAAAAAATGAAACATTGCATTTAATATTCCTCTTCCAGCAAAAACAACCGTGTTTCCCACAGCACTACCATATTCTCTGAATAAATTATTAAATTCTTCCTCGAGATTTAATGACTGATTGGATATTGAAAATCCCTCACTGTTAAAATATTTCACGATATTGTCAAAATATTCAGGCATGTTTGAGGACAAAAGATATAATTCTTGAACCATTATTGGAATAATTGAAAATATTATTCCTCCGATTACCAAAATAATTGTTCCAACAGTAATAATCGTTGAGAGTCTTCTATTAAACCTTTTTGATAATCTATAAACTATTGGTTCAGCAAGCACTGACAAAACTACTGCTACAAACAAATCGAAAAGTAACGCTCTTACTCTAAGAAATATAAAAAATGAAAACCCTATTAAAACTATATACAAGAAAGCTCTATTTAAAAGCGCCTGTCGTGTTTCACCTTTAAAATTATCCACGATATTTAGACCGAATTAACCGTTTTATAGTTACGATTTATAAACGCAATATACATAAAGAATATTATTAGTCCACTAGAAAAATACAGATCAAACTCTGAAATCTCATCAAACATTAGGTTTCTTGTAATGAGAATAAGAGCTTGAAGTGCAGCTGAGATAAGTAATATTCTAAACTTTAAATCAACTCTTCGTATTGTAAGGTTTTAATAGCAACAATCCTGTTCCTAATTTAATTAAAGCCTCAAATGTATTACTCGAAATAAAATATAGCTCTCTTAATGTGAAGAAACCAGACAACCCTATACCACCAAGAGTTATTTGAAATATTCCAATTAAAACCAATAGTGATGATATCCATGCCAAAGAAAAATTACTGAACGACAACTTAGCTTTGATTGGTGTTGGCCATGGTTGCAGCGGGTTTACTCTACTAATGATATTTGATGATAGTTTAAAGACTGAACGTTCGTAGTCTCCAAACAAAATTGCAAATAATAAAAGTACAAATACGTACAAAAATGTTTCAATGTTGAATATATACATAAAGAATAAAATAAAAATATGCCAAAGAAATAAAGTAAAAATATTTGCATGAATATATGAAAATATATTCCATATAACTTTGTTCTTTAATGCTTCCTCAATTGGTTTTCTTAAAGTTAAAAATAAAGAAGATAAACCCAATGAGGCTATTAAGTAATAAAGTGTTGGGGGATCTTCATTAGAAGTAAGGATTAATCTATAACTTGATAACGACAGAAATTCATCAGAAGAGTTACTTTTATAAAACAAATATCCAAAACTTAACAAAGATAATGAAATAAAAAATGAAATTTTAAATGAGAATATTTTTCCATCTGCGAAAAAGTATCCTAGTTGATGAATTGCCAACCAAAACAAAAGGTAATTTATTAGTCTAAGGTAACTAAAAGCAAGTGGAAACTCAAAAGTATCAATGGCTACTGTTGAGAGGACAAAAGCAGCTAATGTAAAATACGGATTTGTTTTATGAAGAAATAATGTAAAGGGGCTAAAAATTACGACTACTAGATATATAGACACTAACCATAATGGCCACATTATAAACTCAGTTAATGGAACAACACCATCATCTTGGCTTGTAAAATACAGGGGTACATTTGTTGTTCTTGTATATATATTGAGCGATATGGTGATAACAAAAATCCATACTATTACAGGTCCTAAAAGCGCGTTTACTCTGTCAGTTAAAAATTTCCATTGACTACCATCACGTCCAACATTCGAATACCATGCAATTTTATTTGTAAAACCTACAGAAAAGAAAAACAATGCCATTCCAACTGTGAACCATGTATATGAGGTCTTTAATGAATCATCAAATGAAAGATTATATATTTGGTATTCTCCAAAGGAATCATTAAACCTTATAAGATAAGTTGTATTAAAAATAACCATCAAAAGACCTACAACTTTTAGAAAATCTATGAATCGCTCTCTAGACATAGAAGTATTTTCTATTTCTTTTTTGATAGTTTTAAAACTCTTAAAACCTGGCAAAAATAATTTAATTATTTTGATCACATTAAATATTTTACCGTTCTTATGAACGTTGAATAGGAATATAATATTTATGTGGAAATTGTTTTATATAAACCTGAAATTGCTGGAAATGTAGGTGCATGTATAAGACTTTCAGCAAATACAGGTTTAGCCTTGAATCTCATAAAGCCATTTGGTTTTAGTTTTCAAGAAAACAAAATCAGACGAGCTGGGTTGGATTATCACGATCTAGCCTCGGTCAGTGTTTTTGAGAATTGGAATAACTTTTATAGTGAAAATAAAGATAAAAAAATATGTTTTTTATCAGTAAAAGGTAGTCAAAACATTTGGGATGCTAATTTAAATGAATACGATTATATGATTTTTGGACCAGAGTCAGTTGGTCTGCCTGATGATATTCTTGCATTACAATATGAGACACTATCAATTCCAATGAATGAAAACTCTAGAAGTATTAATCTCGCAAATGCTGTTTCAATAGTAAGCTATGAGTTTCTCAGACAAAATTATAAAAATTAACGTAAAATTACCTTATGCCAACATTTGATATAACCTCAACATTTGATAAACAAGAAGTAACAAACGCAGTTGATCAAATGAATAGAGAATTAGTAAACAGATATGATTTTAGAGATACGAATACTTCTGCCTTGTTATCTGAAAATATCATAACAATAAAAAGCAGTACAGATGAAAGATTAAATGCAGCAGATCAAGTTCTGAAAGAAAAATTTGCTAAAAGGAATATTTCAATTAAATTTTTGTCTGACTTTCAAGATGAAAAAACACCATCTGAATCAAAAAGAATTTATACTTTAAAATCTGGTATTAACAAAGATATAGCAAAAGAAATAGTTAAAGATTTAAAAGGCAACTTTAAAAAAATTCAAAGTAGCATTCAAGATGGGTCAATTAGAGTTTCTGGGAAAAAAAGAGACGAATTGCAAGAAGTTATTTCATTCATAAAGTCAAATGATTACAACATATACTTAAATTACGGAAATTTTAGAGATTAAGTTTATTCTTAAACGCCTTGTAACCTATTCGTGATAAAAATATTGAGAATATAAAGATCATACCTGTTTCATATGCATTTAAAGAAAGCTCTCTTGAAAAATAGTATGCAAATATGACAATAAATAAACCATAGATTGCTCTAAAAATTGAAAATATAAAAAATGATTTAAATATAGGATTCTTTAAAAATTTTTGGAATATCAATTTGATTTAAATATTCTGTGTCGATTTTTAGATATAAATTTGTAAATGATATCTCTAAAAATTTTTGGGAATATCTTTAAAGCAAAAATTACTTTGTAAAAGCCACCTAGATCATATGTAGATTGTATGAAAGCCTCTGCACCATAATATCTAAGATTTTCTCTCTCATAAACTATTTCGTCTCTTTCAATATCTTCTTTGGAAAGTTCTAATTGATTTTTTATTGATATTTGTGAGGATCTTTTTTGAAGAAAATTTCCATAAGTTTGACACATTACACATTCTTGATCTATATAAGCTTTATTCATTTTCATTAAAGCTTAAGCTTAAGGAGTTTACACAATATCTGAGTCCGGTAGGCCGGGGTCCATCCGGAAAAACATGACCAAGGTGAGCATTACAATTACGACAACTTATTTCAACTCTTTTCATACCATAAGAAAGATCTTCTTTAGTTGTAATCGTATCATCAAGTGCGTCATAAAAACTAGGCCACCCGGTTCCAGATTCAAATTTTGTATCTGATTCAAAAAGTGAAAAGTCACAAACTACACAACTATAAATACCTTCTCTCTTTTCATAAAGAAGTTCGCCCGAGAAAGGTGGCTCTGTACCGCAGTTTTGGGTAACTTCAAATTGTTCCTGGCTTAAATGATTTTTATTTAATTCCATATGGTAATTTTAAATCAAGCAGGATTAAAGTAAATTTCTGTAATTTCTTCAAAATCTTCAAAAATTTTATTTTTGAGTTCTGAATTCACATTTACAACATCGCTATCTTGTGCTGTATCCAAATAATCTAAAGTACAAAGTATCAAATATTTATTTGCGCCTATAGAAATAATTTTTAAAGACTCTATATTCTTTATCATGTCATTTTGTTCGATAGTATTGTAAATCTTATCTTTAGTTTTAGTATTAACTGTTTCTCCAGTAATTAAATGCTTCATTTCATATCCTAGAAACAATCCAGAAACCATTAAAAGTATTCCTATTAAGATAGAGCTTGCAGCATCATATACAGGGTTAGATGTTACATTTGCAAGAATCGAGCCAATTAATGCTATTCCCAATCCAAGCGTAGCTGCAAAGTCCTCAACAACGATTGCTATCAAAGGTCCATCTGTTGATTCTTTAAGTAATTTAAAGACAGAAGTTGTATCTGTTTTAGATTTGCTCCTAAGTTCTCTTACTGCTTTATAAAGAACATAGAGCTCTAAAACTATTGACATTGACAATACAACAATGGATATAAATAAGTTCTTTAATTCTTTTGGATGAGATAAAGCTTCAATACCATGCTCTAAAGAAACTAGTCCACCGATAGTAAAAATTAAGACTGCGACTACTAATGTCCAAAAATATTCTTCTTTCCCTCTTCCAAGAGGATAAATTAATTTGTTTGGCTTTTTAGACTGTTTTATCCCAAACCATAATATGAATTGATTGCCTGAATCAACATATGAGTGTACAGCTTCAGAAAACATTGCAGATGATGACGTTATAACAGCAATTACAGTCTTTACACCAGCTATGAAAAAATTAACTGAAAATGCTAAAAAAACAGTCTTCGAAGATCCGTTAGAAGCCATTATCCTCGAACCATGTTACAAGTTGTGGAAAACCACCAATCCTTTGATCATTAATATATATTTGAGGGACTGTACTTATACCTTCCCCTACTTTTTTATAAAATGCTTGTCTTTCATTATCATCAGATAAATCAATTTCCTCATAGGATAAATCAACAGAAGCAAGAAGATTTTTTGCTCTATCGCACCATACACAATTATCTTTTGAATAAACTCTTATATTCAATTGTTTTCGCTTCCTGTGTAAATTTCATTCGTAGTTTGTGTAACCCTTATAAATGTAGTGCTTTTTGGTAGGTCTTTGAGTTTTTTCGCACCAACGTAAGAACAGGCTGAACGCATTCCGCCTAATATTTTTTGAACAGTGTTATCTAAGTCTCCTTTATATTTAAGCCTTACTTTCTTACCCTCAGCAGCTCTGTGTTCAGCTAGATCACCATAATAAGTTTGTTGAGCTTTTGTCGAGGACATTCCGTAAAAATCTTTATATTGAGTCCCATCATCATCTGTGACCAGCTCTCCCCCGGATTCTTTATGTCCGGCAAACATACCGCCTAACATTACATAGTCAGCTCCTGCACCAAAAGCTTTTGAAATATCCCCTGGATATTTACAACCTCCATCAGCCATTACATGACCTCCTAAACCATGAGCAGCATCAGAACATTCTGAAATTGAAGATAGTTGAGGGTAACCTACACCGGCAACACTTCTAGTGGTACATACAGAACCTGGACCTATTCCAATTTTTACAATATCTGCACCAGCAAGAATTAAAGCCTCTGTCATCTCTCGAGTTGCAACATTACCTGCAATAATGATTTTGTTAGGAAATGTTTCTCTATAATTTTTCACTGAATCAATAAAATCTTCTCTATATCCGTTTGCAACATCAATACATAAATATTTTATGTCATTGTTTAACTCAAATATTTTTTTTCCTAAATTTAAATCATCATCTGATTGACCGACTGTTACAGAAATAAATTCTGGGTCTAATTTTTCGATATTATTTTCCCACTCTTCCAAAGAATAGAATTTGTGGATAGCTGTTAACATTTTATGTTTCTGTAAAGTTACTGCTGTTTCGAATGTACCAGTTGTATCCATATTTGCAGAAAAAATTGGTACACCAGTCCAAGTCTCATCAGTATGTTTAAATTTAAAATCTCTCTCTAAAATAACTTCTGATCTTGAAACTAATGTACTTCTTTTTGGCCTAATCAGTACATCATCAAAAGTTAATTTAATCTCATCTTCAATTCTCATTATATTTAAATATCCCTTATCCTAAATACCAGAAATTATGATAGTTGAATTCCCATTTTTTGGAGCTGGTATTAATTATTTTCCTACCGAAATATCAGCATTAAGAGTTTTTGAACCTAGATATTTGCTATTGATAGCTGATTCAATAAAAAATCAGACAACTTTTTGTGTTGGTGGTAATTTAGAATCCATCGGACAGATAGTGTCTGAAGTTGAAATTGTTGAACATCAAGACATTTCAAATGCTGAACAGCTTGTAGTAGTTCAATGTATAAATATTTATAAAGTATCTGATATAGACCATCAAAAAGAATATCCAACTTGTTTTGTTGATGAAATCATAGATGTTGGTCTACCCCCATCTGAAGAAGAATTATTACAACTACAATCAGACATAAAAAAAGTAATAAGTATGTTGATTGAACAAGGTTTAGATATGCAATTACCTGATTTTGAAATAGACACTGAGAGTAGAATTATTAGTCTTTGGAATTTATGTACAAAAGTACCAATGTCAATAGAGATGAGAAATAAACTTCTTTCACATAATTCAATAGACGATCGATTTGAAGAATTAAATAACTATGTACAACTTATATTAAAAAAGTCATTTAACTAGCTATCCATTTATCAAACAAAGAATTCACAGAAATTGAAATTTCGGACTCGTTTGTTTTGATTCTCTTAAATTCCTTATCAATATCAAAATTTTCAAGTTCTTTTTCAGTTTTTTCACCTATGTACCATTTTTCAAATAAATTTTCGTTTATCTCAGGATGAAATTGAATTCCGAAAGTTTTCTTTATTGAATATATTTGAGGGAATGATGTTTTAGCAATTAATTTTGCATTTGAAGGTAGTTTGAATGTATCTCTATGCCATGTAAAGACTTCAATATTTTTGTAATCTTCAAAAATAAAGTTTGTATCCAAGAACTCTAATTTTTTAAATCCAAATTCAATATTGTCTGAAAGATATGCTTTTCCATCAAGTGCGTCTGCAATTAGTTGAGCTCCCAAACAAATACCTAAAACTTTATAGTTATCATTTACAACTTTTGAAATCCACTTCTTTTCTTCTTCCAAATAGGGATAATCAGAAGTATCGTAAGCTCCCATATGACCACCTAAGAGGATATAACTATACTCTGGTGTGAGATCGCTCCAATTAACCTCCCAAGCATTTAATAAAATTATGTTTCTTTTTTCAAGATGTCCTAAAGTAACTTCAGGGTCGTTTATTATTCCAATAACTTGAGACTTATTCATAAATATGTGCGCGGAAGAGGACTCGAACCTCCACGGGTTTTACCCCACAGGATCCTTAATCCTGCGCGTCTACCAGTTCCGCCACCCGCGCTTGTGTCAATCTAAAAACCAAAATAAAGATAACGTTGTAACAGCAAACAAGAATGCTACAAATGCTGTTATTCTGCTTAAATTTCGCTCTGCAAGAGTTTGGCCAATATTTCCAGACGCACCAGGTCCACCAAGCATATCAGATAACCCACCGCCTTTTCCACTATTTAATAAGACCAAAGCAATGAGTGCTATCGATACGACAATATGAACTGCTATTAGTACTGCTGTTACTGTATCCATAAATTAACCCTTTGTTATTCTAGATTGTTGTTCAACTTCTTTTTGTAATTTTTTAATTTGTTCTTGTTCACCAAGATAACCAATTTTAGATACTTTATCATCTTGAACATTAAATACCAATGGTATTCCAGTTGGAATATTTACATTAACAATATCTTTATCTGAAATATCTTCAACTATCTTCAAAATAGCTCTAATACTATTACCGTGTGCAACGACTAAAACATTGTTATTTTTTGCTTTGTCAATGATTGTTTCCAATGTCTTTTCAACTCTTGATACAACATCCTCTAATGATTCTCCTAGTGGTAATTGAATATCAATACCCTTATATAAATCGTCATTATTTGGATCAAATTCTGAATTCTCACTTGCTAGTGGTGGCTGTATATTAAAACTTCTTCTCCATTGAAGGACCTTATCTTCTCCAAATTTCTTTGCAGTTTCTGATTTATCTAAGCCTTGTAAAGATCCATAATGACGCTCATTTAGCCTCCAATCTCTAATCAATTGAAAATTGTTATTTAATTTATTTTCATATTTATTTAACAAAATATCAGCAGTATCTATAGATCTTTTGAGAAACGACGTAAAGCAAATATCTGGGATAAATTTTTCATTAATTAATAAATCACCAGCATTTGAGGCTTCTTTTACCCCATTTTCTGATAAGCCTACATCAACCCATCCAGTAAATTTGTTCTCTAAATTCCAAACACTTTGCCCATGTCTAACAAAAATTAAATTCATAATTCAATTGATTCAATTATTTTTACAAATTGTTCTACATCAAGTGATGCTCCACCTACCAAGGCACCATTAATAATATTAGAGTTTAAAATTTCCTCTGAATTATTTGGTGAGACACTACCACCGTATACGAATTTTATTTTTTCTTCATTATAAAAAGGCTTGGACTCGATAAATTTTTTAACTTCAGAAACTACTTCAATAATATCTTGTAATGATGCCATCTCCCCTGTTCCAATTGCCCATATTGGTTCATAAGCAAAAACTATCTCATCAACCTTATCTTTTCTAAGTCCTTTTGTAGCACTATCAACTTGTTTAATTATGTAATCCAAATACTTACCACTGTTTCTTTGTTCAATACTTTCGCCAAAACAAATTATTGGAGTGATCTCCTTGTTTACTAAATTATGGACCTTTAGATTAATTGACTCGTCTGTTTCTTTAAAATGCTGTCTTCTTTCAGAATGACCAACAATACAATAAGAAACTTTTAATTTTATTAACTGTTCGGATGAAACTTCACCAGTATATGCGCCCTCAACAAACTCCGAAACATTTTGAGAAGATAAAAATAAATTTAACTTATCTGCTTCAATTATTGTTTGAATAGACCTAAGTGAAGTAAATGAAGGGGCAACAACAATATCAATTTTCTTGTCTACATCGTTGTTTAGTGAATAATTTAATTTTTGGAAAAGCTGTATAGCCTCTAAATGATCTAAATTCAGCTTCCAGTTTCCAATAATTATTTTTTTCATTATCAAATTATAAGTGGTTTATAAATGTTAACTCCCGGTAATTTTTTACCTTCTAAAAACTCTAGGGAGGCTCCACCACCAGTAGAAATATGATTAAACTTTTTTCTGTCAGAAAACTTGTTGATAGCACTCACAGAGTCTCCTCCTCCAACAGAGGAATATGCTTGAGACATTGATATAACTTTTGTAATTTCTCTCGTACCAGTACTGTATTCATCAATTTCAAAAATACCCATCGGACCATTCCAAAAAATATATTTTGAAACATTTAATATTCTTGAAAATTCAGATAACGTTTCATTTCCGATATCTACTCCAATATGGTTATCTTGGAAATCTTCAACTTTTATATTTGATCGAATATTACTTTCAATGGATTCAGTAACTCCAAAATCAGTAGGTAATACTATTTTGTTTCCGTACTTTGAATCCATTAAAAATTTAGCTTTTGCAACAAACGATTCTTCAAAAATCGAATTGCCAATTTCATAACCTAGTGCTTTTAGAAATGTGAAACACATTCCTCCGCCGATCATTAATTTTTCTACTTTTGGAAGTAAATTCTCAATCAAAGATAACTTATCTGATATTTTTGCACCTCCTAGTAAAACCGAATATCCAGATTTATTTGTATTTAATATTTTGTTTAATTCCTCTAATTCTTCACTTACCAGTGGTCCTTGATAAGAGTTAAGAAAATTCCCAAAGCTTACAACTGATGCATGCTCTCTATGAGCTGCCCCAAATGCGTCAAAAATATATGTTTGAAAAGGCTTTGTTACATTCGCAGCGAAATCTAAACTGTTTTTTATTTCGCCTTCATCAAATCGCAGGTTCTCGAGAAGAAATATTTTTGATTTTTGATTTTTTATTGCCTCCTCAACTTTTGCGCCGTGAATTGCATCAATAAACATTACTTTTTCGTTATCTAGTAACTCTGACATTGCATCAGCTATTTTAATAAGTGAGAAATTTGGGTCATTATTATTCGGCCTACCAAGATGACTAGAAAAAGTAATTGTTCTTGAGGATTCATAAATACTATTAATAATGTTGATTGATTTAGAAATTCTAAATTTATCAGTAATTTCATTATTTATCATTGGTACATTTAAATCTGACCTAATTAAAACGTCTCCTAAATCACTATGATTATTTAGTTTGTTCATTGTTTGAAGATAATAATGTAATCTAAATTAAACAATTATGATTCTTTCATATCTCTATGAATAATCACTGCGTCCTTACCATCACTTTTTAACCATTTGCCAATTTCTTCAGTCATAACAACACTTCTATGCTTTCCACCAGTACAGCCTATTGCAATACCAACATATGACTTTCCTTCAGATGTAAAACGAGGTAGAAGAAAATCAATCATATCTTTGGTTTTATCAAGAAAAGTTTGAGCATCTTCAAAAGAGAGAACATAATTTCTTACCATAGGGGCTTGTCCGGTTGAATCTCTTAACTCGTCTCTCCAGTGTGGATTAGGAAGAAATCTAACGTCTAATACCAAATCAGCGTCCCTTGGAGAACCGTTTTTAAATCCAAATGATGTAACAGAAATTTTTAGATCTTGACTACTGGCGGTGCCTTGAAATCCTTCAATAATTCTCTTTCTTAAATCATGGACATTCATATCAGATGTATCAATAACTAAGTCAGCCAATTCTCTAATCGGCTTCAACAATTCTCTTTCATTTTTTACAGATTGTTCTAATGAGTCCTTTGCCATTGGATGTGGACGTCTATTTTCTTCATATCTCTCAATAAGTGTGTCATTGTCAGCATCTAAAAAAATTACCCTAGTTAACACACCTGACTGACTTAGTTTATCAAGACTTTTTGTTAGCTCACTTTGTGATGAGCTCTCCTTAGCATCTACTGTTAAAACTAATTGTTTGTTTGTTTCAGCAACATCATTGGACTCAACAACTGATTGAATTAAATTGGTTGGTAAATTTTCAATTACATAATAACCAAGATCTTCAAAAACATTAGCACTTGCGGAGCGACCAGCTCCCGACATTCCAACTAGTAATAATACTTCAGGGCGTTTTGATACCATATTTAATCTAATGATATTCTAATTGCCATCTGTTTACATGGAGAAATTTATTATTGTTTGGTATAAATTAATCTAAAAATCACCATTGAAATATGAATATACTTTCCTAGCTATACTGTCGGAAACTACTTCTCTCAGCTCCTCATATGTGGCTTTTGAGAGCCTAGAGACGTCCTTAAACCTTTTTAATAAGATATCTGATGATTTAATACCAACGCCATTAATACTCAATAATGTTTGATCATCAAAATTTTTTATTCTTAATCTTCTATTTTCGGTAATCGCAAATCTATGAGCTTCATCTCTTATATTTTGTAATAAAAACATTGATTCAGAACTTTTATCAAGAATAAATGGGTCTTTGCGATTAGGTTTGAATATCTCCTCAAACTTTTTAGCTAAACCGATTACTTCAATATCTAACTCAAAATGATCGATCACACTTTTTGCAGATGATAATTGGCCTTTACCTCCATCAATTAGAATTAAGTCGGGTTTACGTTTAAAACTTTTATCTTTTTCATCAGGTTTTATGAGTCTCTTTAATCTTCTGAACAAAACTTCTTCCATGGATTTAAAATCATCCTGACCCGTAAATGATTTTATATGGAATTTGCGATACATAGAGGGTTTACAAATTCCATCATCCATTACAACCATTGATCCAGCTCTGTATTCAGCACCTAAATTTGAGATATCGAAAGCTTCAATACGAAAAGGAATCTGTTTGAGATCTAGATTATTTCTTAACTGCTCTAATGATTGGGATCTGAACTCAAGATCTGTTCTTCTTCTAAAATTTACGACTCTTCTAATTTCTTTTGCGTCTAAGATTGCAGTTTCAAGAAGATCTTTTTTCCATCCTTTGACAGGTGTTTTTAACACTATACTTTTATCCCATTTTTCTGATAAACTTTTTTGAACTGTTTCCACAAAAGGAAAATTATGACTCACCAATATTTCATCTGATGGTTGGTTTTCTGAGAAAATTGAGAGAATAATTTGCGGCAGGTATTCTTCGTACTGCTCTGTATCAATTGGTTCAAGTGTCTTTTTAACCTCTCCAATTATTCTCCCATTTCTAATCAATAGACATGAAATCACAACGTCAAAATTGCTTATGTCAATTCCCACTACATCGACAGACTTTTTATCAGCAACCATAAGTGTTTGTGTAGTCCTTGCGTTTTCAAGATGCGATATAATATTTTTGGCTTGTTGTGCTTTTTCATATTCTTGATTTTTAGAGAAAGTCATCATTTCATTTACTTTTTCATCAATATACTGATCTGACCTACCAGAGTAAAAATTTTCTAATTTAGATGTTAATTCTTTATAATCTGTTTCACTTATAGCACCAATACATGGTCCAGCACATTTTTTGATGTCAAAGAGTAAGCAAGCTTTTTCTAGTTTTTGATGTCTTTCAAATACATTTTTAGAACAAGTTCTTACAGGAAATATATTTATTAAATGATCTAGTGAGCGCCTAGCTGAGCCGATAAAAGGAAAAGGTCCAAAGTTTTTATTTCTTTGACTTATTCTTCTTGATATATATGCCCTAGGCCATTCTTCATTGGATAACGTTACGTATGGATAGGATTTGTCATCTTTGAACTGTACGTTGTACTTTGGTTTATATTCTTGAATAAAAGAATACTCGGCAAGTAATGCATCTGCCTCATTTTTAGACACAACAAAACTTAAGTCTTTTGATTCAGCAACAAGTCTTTTTATTTTCCAAGAAGATTTTTCTCTAAAGTATGATGGCACTCTTTTTCTTAGATTTTTGGCTTTTCCAACATATAAGGGCTCTTCATACTCGTCTTTGAAAATATATATACCAGGACTTGTCGGAATTTCTTTGATATCTATTTTCTGCATTATAAGACTGACTTTAAATGATGTCCTGTCAAAGAGGTCTTGTCAGTTGCGATACTTTCAGGTGTACCTTCCGAGACAATTTTTCCACCATTTTCTCCTCCCTCAGGACCTAAGTCAATTACCCAATCAGAGTTTTTAATAACATCTAGATTGTGTTCGATGACTAATACTGTATTGCCTTTGTCAACAAGCATATGTAAAACCTCTAAAAGCTTTTGAACATCAGCAAAATGTAATCCTGTTGTAGGCTCATCTAAGATATACATTGTTCTTCCGGTTGATCTCTTACTTAATTCTTTTGCAAGCTTTACTCTTTGTGCTTCACCACCAGACAAAGTTGTAGCTGATTGTCCTAATGTAATATATGACAATCCAACATCATCTAATGTTTTAATAATTCTTGAAATTTGGGGTTGATTTTCAAAGATTTTCAGTGAATTTTCAACAGTTGAATTTAAAACATCTGCAATAGTATTGCCTTTCCAACGAATATTTAAAGTTTCATTGTTATATCTTGAACCATTACAATCTTCACACATAACATAGACATCAGGAAGAAAATACATCTCAACTTTAATTGTCCCATCTCCCTTACAGAGCTCGCACCTTCCACCAGGTACATTAAATGAGAACCTCCCAGGTTTGTATCCCCTAATCTTTGCTTCTTCAGTTTGAGAATATAAAGATCGAATCATGTCAAAAACTCCTGAATAAGTTGCAGGATTTGATCTTGGTGTACGACCAATTGGTGATTGGTCAATTTCAATTAACTTGTCAATATAATTTAAGCCACTAATGCTTTTATGGATACCTGGAGGATTCCAGTTTTTACGATTAAATTCATTTTGAATTGCTTTTGATAAAATTTCTGAAACAAGAGTCGATTTTCCACTCCCTGATACACCTGTAACTGAAATGAATTTTCCCAATGGAAATTCAGCAGTTAAATTCTTTAGGTTATTTTCTTTTGCACCTCGTACAACAATTTTTTCATTGTTACCTTTTCTTCTATTTTTGGGATATGGAACAATCTGTTTTCCTGATAAGTATTGACCAGTAATAGATTTCTTATTTTTGGATATTGATTCACAGTCACCTGTAGCAACTATGTTTCCACCTTCTTCACCTGCTCCCCAACCAATATCAATAATAAAGTCTGAACTTCTCATTGTTTCTTCATCATGCTCAACAACAAGTACTGTGTTTCCTAAATTTTTTAACCTAAGTAAAGTTTCTATTAATTTTTTATTATCAGACTGGTGAAGGCCGATGGAGGGCTCATCTAAAACATAGAGCACACCCGTCAAACCTGATCCTATTTGAGTGGCTAATCTTATTCTTTGAGCCTCACCACCAGATAAAGTCGCGGCACCTCTATTTAACTGTAAATAACTCAGTCCAACTTCATTGAGGAAAAGTAATCTTTCATTTATTTCCCTTAGTATTGTCTCAGCAATTTCTTTTTCGTTTCCTGTAAGTTTGAGATTTTGAATTATTTCGCTGGCTTTTTGAATTGATAATTTATTAAACTCTCCAAGTGTTAGTGATTTTACTTTTACATTTCTTGACCGTGAATTTAATCTTTCACCTTCACAATCGCTACATGGCAACTCTCTCATAAATTGCATATAATATTCTCTTCTGTGGTCTGAGTCTGTTTCTTCATATATTTTTTTAAACAATGGAATTACTCCTGGAAAAGCCCTTTCCCATGTTCGGGAATTTCCAAACCTGTTTGTGTATCTTATTGGAGTTTTTATACCATCTGAACCAAACAGCAGTATATATTTATCATTGTCAGATAAATCTTTGTATGGGATATTTCTGGGTATATTGAAATATTCACAAACACCATATATTTGAGCACGAAAATATTTTCTCTTTGACATTTCAGGAAAAACATTGTCATCAATTGCTTGCTCAGAATCCTTAATAAGCAAGTTTTCATCTATTTCATAATTGATACCAATCCCATTGCATGACTCACAAGCACCAAATGGTGAATTAAATGAAAAATCTCTGGGTTCAAGTTTTCCATAAGAAGTTCCACATTCTTTACAGCCAAGATTTTGACTAAAGTTTTTAATTTCTTCATCGATTTTTACATCTATCAAACCATTTGTTAAATTTATTGCTGCTTCCACAGATTGTGGTAATCTCCTACCACCTGTTTTTTTTATTTTTACTCTATCAACAACAACTGAGATGTTGTGATTAAAATATCTATCTAGACGTTTGGCTTCATCTAATCTTATAAGTTCTCCATCAACATAAGCTCTACTGAATCCTTGTTTTAGAAGATCTTTAAACAATGTTTCAAATTCACCTTTTCGTGATTTTACAACTGGTGCAAGTATCTCTACATTTATGTCTTCTCCAATCTCTAATATTTGATTTACAATAAAATCAGTTGATTGTTTCTCGATTTTTGATCCACAATTTGGACAATAACTAATCCCTATTCTTGCCCACAAAAGCCTTAAATAGTCATGGATTTCAGTCACAGTTCCAACTGTTGATCTAGGACTTCTTGAAGAAGTTTTTTGATCAATTGCTATTGCTGGAGATAATCCTTCAATCTGTTCGACATTTGGTTTTTCCATTTGGCCAAGAAATTGACGTGCATATGCAGATAAACTCTCAACATATCTTCTTTGGCCTTCTGCATATATGGTGTCAAAAGCTAAAGAAGATTTTCCCGAGCCCGATAGACCCGTTATTACTACCAATTGATTTTTAGGTATATCAACGCTTATATCTTTAAGATTATGCTCTTTTGCACCTTTAACTTTTAAAAACTCATTTTTCATTAATTAGGAAGCTCCATAATTTCTTTTTTTATTTCTTTTAATTCGTCCCTTAATCTAGCAGCGACCTCAAATTCTAATAAATCTGCAGCTACTTTCATTTCTTTTTCTATGTCTTTTGAAATTTTGTATAAATCTTCTTTCGATGCATTTTTTAGATTTATATTTGATCTAAATGAAATATCTTCTTTTGAAGGTCTATTTCTCTCAACAATTTCTAGAATATCAGTGATTTCTTTTTTTACCGTAGTGGGATTGATATTGTATTTCTCATTGTGTTGTTTTTGAATTTCTCTTCGTCTTTTTGTCTCATTAACAGATTTAGTTATGGAGTCTGTAACTTTATCAGCGTACATAATGACATATCCATCTTTATTTCTTGCAGCCCTTCCTACTGTTTGTATAAGGCTGGTCTCAGATCTTAAAAAACCTTCTTTATCAGCATCCATAATGGCTACTAATTGAACTTCTGGTAAATCTAATCCCTCTCTAAGTAAATTAATACCAACTAAAACATCAAATTCACCTTTTCTTAAATCCCTTAGGATTTCTATTCTTTCTAAAGTATCTATGTCTGAATGAAGATATCTTGTTTTAATTCCCATTTTTAAAAAATAGTCACTTAGTGCCTCACTCATTTTTTTAGTAAGAGTCGTGACTAATACTCTATTACCATTATCAATTACTGATTTTATCTCACTTAATAAATCTTCAATTTGATTTTTGGTTGGTCTAACAAAAATATTTGGATCTAATAATCCTGTAGGCCTAATAATTTGCTCAATAAAAATTTGAGAATTTTCGTTTTCCCATTTTCCAGGAGTAGCTGAAACTAAAACAGTTGAGCTTACTTTATTTTTCCACTCATCAAATTTTAATGGTCGATTGTCCAATGCAGCTGGCAATCTAAATCCATAATCTACAAGTGTCGATTTTCTTGATTTATCACCTTCATATTGGCCTCTAATCTGAGGTATTGCAATATGACTTTCATCAACAACCATTAAAAAATCTTTCGGGAAAAAATCGATCAAAGTATATGGTGCTTCACCTGGTTTTCTTCCGTCGAAATATCTTGAATAATTTTCAATTCCAGAGCAGACACCTAATTCAGTTAACATTTCTAAATCAAACATTGTTCTTTGTTTAATACGCTGTGCTTCTAATAATTTATTTTCGCTCTCAAACTTTCCAATTTGCTTAGATAAATCACTTTCAATTTCTTTTAATGCACTTTTTCTTTCATCATCAGATGTCACATAATGGGATGCTGGGAATATTGCTAACTCACTTAGTTTTTCAAGTATTTCACCGGTTACTGGATCAATACGTGATATTTTCTCAATTTCATCACCGTAAAATTCAACTCTGAATATTGTTTCCTCATATACGGGAAATATATCCAAAGTATCACCCTTTAATCTAAATGTTCCTCTTGTAACTACAAGGTCATTTCTAATATATTGTTGTTTTATAAGCTGACTTATCAAATCATCTAAATCAAATTCACTACCTTGGATTATTGGGATTATTTTATTTTTATATTCTTTAGGAGAACCAAGTCCATAAATACAAGAAACAGAGGAAACTACTATAACATCATTTCTCAAAAGTAGAGCACTTGTAGCAGCATGTCTTAACCTGTCTATTTCCTCATTTATGTTTGCATCTTTTTCAATAAATGTATCAGTTCGAGGTACATATGCTTCTGGTTGGTAATAGTCATAGTATGAAACAAAGTACTCAACTCTGTTTTCAGGAAAAAATTGTTTAAACTCATTTGCAAGTTGTGCAGCCAAAGCTTTGT
This sequence comes from uncultured Candidatus Actinomarina sp., assembly GCA_902619825.1. GTDB lineage: Bacteria > Actinomycetota > Acidimicrobiia > Actinomarinales > Actinomarinaceae > Actinomarina. Next base: position 26,191 of record CACNFT010000004.1, on the reverse strand, counting down.
TTGGTGCCAAAACAAGAGTGGGTTTCTGAATTGCCTCTATAAGCCAGGCAATAGTTGCAGATTTTCCAGAACCTGTAATCCCCATTAATGTTTGAAAGTCAATATTATTGTCTATACCATTTTTGAGTTTTTTGATTGCAGCAGGTTGATCTCCTTTGGGTGTAAATTCTGAAATGACTTTAAATTTTTTCATAATAACATTTGAATTTCTTGATTTAATTTATTTTCTAAGTCTTCGATTTTATTATTTTCAATCAGTGTGCCAATGGAGTACCACCACTCATCATTAGGTTGGTTATTTATTCGATTTGTAATATCTTCTTCGTCCATTCCTCTATCAAGCAATCTCTTTATGCGTACGTCTTTTGGACTCCAAATCACGATACACTTAAATAAGTCTATAAGACTTTTTGGTGCTGATACTTCTATAAAAGTAAATTCCTTATTTTTTTCTAAAATAGATAGTAATTTTTCTTGAACTTTTGGATGTAAAAAGCTCTCAAGTATTTTTAATTGATCTTTGTTTTTAAAAACAATGTTTGCCAGCCTTGTTCTGTCTATAATATTCTCGTTTATACAATCAGGAAAAGTTGAATTTAAAAATTTAATTCCTTCCTCACTTTCTAGAATTTCATTTGATACAACATCAAGGTCAACAGTAAGATAACCTAACTTTTTGATTATTTTCAATGCCTCTGATTTACCAGAGCCAATAGGTCCAGTAATAACTATTCCATTTTTAAACATATATATATAAGATTAAGGAAAATTAGAATTTAACTTTAATTGTTAATTACTTCCAATTCCTCTATCTTTAAGTTCCTGCAATATGTTTTCAAGGGACTCATCAACACCTTCAACGGTTTGTCTTTCTGCAGGTTTATCATCTGATTGTGATGAGTGAGTTTTTGGCTTATTTTTTTCTTCTTCTTTAACTTCCCAATTAGGGTCGGCTTGTTTAATTGATAGATTTACTCTTCTCTTTGGTATATCAAGTTCCATAATTTTAATTTTTACACCTTGTCCAATGGCTAATGCAAGTTCTGGAGATTCAATTTTATCTACAGAGATCTCTGAGACATGGACAAGTCCCTCAACACCTTTGCCTATTGTTACAAATGCACCAAATGGTACAACTTTCGTGACCTCTCCATCTACAATATCTCCTTCATTAAAATTTAGTTCAAAATCTAACCAAGGGTCTTCGGTAACTTGTTTAATAGATAAGGATATCCTTTCCTTATCATTATCAATTTCTAAAACTTTAACTGTTACAGCATCACCAACTTTTACTATTTCATTTGGGTTTTCAACATGTCTCCATGACAATTCTGAAACATGGACAAGTCCATCCATTCCACCAATATCTACAAATGCGCCGAAATTTACAATAGATGATATTTTGCCATCTTTTACATCGCCAACTTGTAAGTCAACTAAAAATCCTTGTCTCTCTTCAGAAAGTTCTTCTTCTAAATGTGCTTTTCTTGAAAGGACTATGTTATTTCTTTGTTTATCCAATTCTAAGATTTTCGCTTCAACCTCTTCACCGACATATGAGCTAAGCTCCTTCACTCTTCTTACATCTATCAGTGATGCAGGTAGAAATCCTCTTACACCAATATCTACAATTAGACCTCCTTTGACGGATTCAATAACTGTTCCTTTTACTGACTTATTTTGTTCTGAAATTTTCTGGATGTCTCCCCAGGCTTTTTCATATATTGCTCTTTTTACAGATAAAATTAGTCTTCCTTCATCATCTTCTTTTTCAAGAACAAGAGCTTGTACTTTATCACCAACATTAAATACTTCGTTAGGATTTATTGATTTTCTTACTGATAATTCTCTGGATGGAATTACTCCTTCGGACTTGTAACCCACATCAACCATGACTTCATTTCTGTCAATCCTGACCACTGTCCCCTCAATAACATCACCATTTTTAAAAGATACAAGTGTTTGTTCTAATAATGCTGGAAAATCATCCGGGCTGATGTCTTCAGGAAGGGTTACGTCATTGATTGGCTTTGGTGCCTCATTTTGGCTATCTGACATATGTTTTATTAATTCCAATCATAGTATTGCGTTTCTTAGGATAACATATTTGTGTAATTTACAAGTAATTAATTTAAATTTGATAAGTTTATATTTTCTTTTATATCAACAAAAAGTGGGACTTTTAATTTAGACGCACCCTCCATCTCCTTTTTAACTATCTTTGATACTTTATTGGCAGATTCTTTGGGTGTCTGAATAATAATCTCATCATGTATTTGTAAAAGAAGATCGGTTGATTTTATTTTTTGAATTTCTTTATTAAGCTTTATCATTGCGATTTTCATAATGTCTGAAGCTGTTCCTTGTATAGGTGCATTCATAGCAATTCTTTTACCCATTGCTTTTAACTGAAAGTTAGATGATGCTAATTCTTTAATATATCTTTTTCTTCCATAAAGCGTTTCGGTAAAGGTGTTTGTGGTTGCGTCATCAACTATTTTGTCAAGAAAACCTTTTATCTTTGGAAATTGTGAAAAATATGCTTCTATTAGCTCCTCGGCTTCTTTTTTTGAAATATTTAAGCTTTTAGAAAGACCAAACGATTCCATTCCATAAATTAAACCAAAATTAACTTCCTTAGCCTTTCTTCTCATATCTTTTGTTACAGATTCAATATTTGTTTGAAAAATTTTTGAAGCAGTCTCTGAGTGAATATCAGATTCTCTATTTTGTAACATATCAATCATTGATTTATCGTTACTTAAATGAGCAAGAACTCTCAACTCTATTTGTGAATAATCAGCAATAACAAAAACATGCTTAGAATCTGCGATAAAAAATTCTCTTATTCTTTGACCCATGTCTGTTTTATTTGGAATATTTTGTAAATTTGGTTTTTCTGAAGAAAGACGGCCTGTTGTTGTTCCAAATAAATTGTAACTGGTATGTACTCTGTTCTTAACAACTTCATTTTTTAAGCCTTCGATGTATGTAGAGCGTAACTTTTCATACTCTCTATATTTTAAAATTAGTTTTGGAAGCTCATGAGATTTTGAGAGCTCTTCTAAGACTGATGCATCGGTCGATGGTGCTCCTTTTGGAGTTTTTTTAAGAACAGGATATTTCATGTCTTCGTAAAGAATTTCAGATAGTTGTTTTGGAGAATTTAAATTAAAGTCTTTTTTTGTGATTGACTTTATAGCGTTTTTATAATTTTCTAATTCATGATTTATCTCTTCTGAAAGTATCTCAATTTTTTTTAATGATATTCTTACACCCTTCTTGTTCATTGAATCTAATATTTTTAACATTGGATAATCTAGATCTTCATAAATTAGATTCAGTTTTTTATCTTTTTTAAATTTACTTATTTCTTTGTCAATAAATTCAATATTTTTTTCGAAAAATTGAAGATATTCATAAACTTCTGACTTCTTAGTTAGACCTGATGTTCTATTGATATGCTTACAAATACTTAAAAGATTATCAGGCCTTATGCTTGGATCTTTTAGAAATAAAATGCAGTCATATGCCTCTGCCTCTTCAAAATTAATTTTTTCATCTATTATTTCCAAAATACTTTGGGAGTTTAAGAATACTAATTCCTTTAGATCTGAAATTTTGCCAATATATTTTCCAAAACTATCTTTTTGTATGAAATATATCTCTTCTTCAAAATTTAGTAAGTATGCTTTACCTTCTATATTTTTATTTTCGGATATAGCCTCTTTTGAATCATTTTCAATCTCTACCTCGCTATTTTCATCTTGAGATATTGTGTATTTATTAAGTTCTAGATTTAAGACCTTTTCTTGAGCTCCTAGTAAAACCTGATCAGATAAATATGCAGTTTCGCTAGTTTTTACTGTTGGCAATTCCAGATCTAAATCAGTTTTTATAGTTGCTAACTCCTTACTTATAAATAAAATTTCTTTATTTTCTTCAAATGAGTTTTTCAACTTAGGGGTTAATTCGTCAAGGTTTTTATATATTCTATCAATATTCTCATACTGTTGGAGAAGTGAAATTGCTGTTTTTTCTCCCACCCCTGCAAGCCCTGGTATGTTATCAGAAGGGTCACCCTTTAAAGCTAGATACTCTATGTATTGTGATGGCTTAATACCAAACTTATTTTTAAAAAATGATTCATCTACTTTATCAGTATCCGTAATCCCTCTTTTTGTATATAAAATATTTGTTTTTTTTGTTATTAATTGAAAAGTATCTCTATCTCCAGTCACTATCAATACATTTTCATTATTGTGATTAAAAAGGTTGGATAAAGAACCTAAAACATCATCAGCCTCATGTCCTTCAACTGAAACTTGTGGAATATTAAATGATTCAATGAGTTCATGTAATAAAGGAATTTGAACGTTAAAGTTGTCAGGAGCTGGAGATCTATTTGCTTTGTATTCTTTATATATGTCATTCCTAAATGTTTTTCCTGGTAGATCCCACGTAATTATTATTTGCTTAGGATCATAATCATTTACGACTTTATTAATCATGGATAAAAAACCATGTATAACGTTTGTAGGCGTTCCAGTTGAAGTCATTAAGGTCTCTGGTAGTGCATAAAAAGCTCTAAACGCAACACTGAAACCATCGATTAGAACTATCACTTAACCATTTTAAACTTAAAAAATAAATTCTCTTATTTTATATATATCAAATATAATCTTTAGATAGGCCCGGATGGCGGAATTGGCAGACGCGCTGGACTCAAAATCCAGTATCTTCGGATGTGGGGGTTCGACTCCCCCTCCGGGTACAATTTTGAAACTAAAAAATTTTATGGACAATAATATAGTGTGAGGAAAATTCCTTTAATAAGTGTGATAGTTTTTATAATCCTAGGTATTTCTTTCATTATTTATCAAAATTTTTCAAGTGATTCTTTTGGAAGTGAATTTGTTGAACAAATTAGAATTGCAGATGCTGAAGATACTCTAGATAACATTCCTGAAAATACTTTAATTAATATAGGAAAAAATATATGCATATCTTCTGTCAATTGGACTGATGTAGAGACTTCAGAAAATCTTATTAGGAATGAATTAATTAATAACGAAATTTTTATCGATGAAAAAAATAGAATCATTCCAATTCTAAGGTTTCAATCAATTTATGAACTATGTCCAGAAAATATACCGAATCTTGAAGAGATTTTCATAATTAATGAGTAAAAAAATTTTAAAGAGGCTTCCACAATGTTTCTTCGGCCTGTTTCTATGCGGAATAGGTCTTGCGTTTACGATAGAGGCTAAGTTAGGACTTAACCCATGGGATGTATTCCATGATGGTTTTAGTCAGTTAATAAATGTAAGAATTGGCTTTGCCGGGGTAATTACTGGATTCATTGTTTTATTAGGTTGGATTCCACTGAAACAAAAGCCATTTCTGGGCACGATTCTAAACATTTTAACTATTGGAAATGTACTTGACTTAACAATGTATTTCATACCAACGCCTCAGGAAATTTGGATAAGACATATATACCTATATTTTGGAACCGTTCTATTTGCTATGGGTGTTGGAATATACATCGGTTCAGGATTAGGTCCTGGTCCAAGAGATGGAATTATGACAGGCATTGCAAAGAGAGGCCCAAGTGTTCGAGCAACAAGAATCGGAATTGATTTCACAGCATTCTTAACTGGAGTTTTACTTGGCGGTTCGTATGGATACGGAACAATATTTATGGTTATAGTTGTTGGACCAATAGTTCAATTTTCTCTAAAACGATATGATAAAGGTGCTATCTTTTCTTTATAGATATATTTGTTATCAAGTTAATTTCACCTTTTTCTTTCTTAATCAATTTTTTTTCAAAATAAATTAATCTGGAGATTGATGAGACAATTTCAAATTTATTTGTATTTGATGAAACAATATCATTCACTGAAATCCATTCTTTGCTTACTAAATTAAGAACAAATTTATTTGTATTTAAAATATCAATCTTATTTTTAAATTTTTGTTTACATTTTTTAGAGCAGAGAAAATATTTATCAGATCTATTAATGTGTAAAATTCTTCCACAATATTCGCAACGGTCCATTTTTCAAATTTTTATTATTTCTTGAATACCTGATTCATTTGTAACAAGCATTCTTCTAGACTTTCCTCTAAATTTTATTCTTGATGCTTGTTCTTGTCCAAGAAAGCATCCTTTCTCAAAATCAACAAAAAAATCTAACCATTTTGTTTCATTGGGCAGTAGTCCAATATTTACTATTTCTTTAGTGGGTAGTTCGTTATTTAATTCAAAATCATTCCAAGAGACTGACTCTTCTTTCGTTTCAATTGTTTTAAATGTTGCTTTATCAAGATCAACTTGTAAAGTAATTATTCTGTCTTCAATTTCAAAATTACAGTCAATTCTTATGGCATATTTTCTCAAACTATCCAATATAAAATTCAATTCTCTCTTGTCTTGATATACAAATACTTCTTTGTTTTTTTCTTCTATTAAAAACCAATGATTAATTTTTCCATCGGGTCCGAGTAAAAATGAGGGCTTGATGCTATCTACTTCGATATTATTTGAAATTATTGAGTCAAGGAATGTTACATTATCACTACCAGTAATTTTTAAAACCTTTTCAGTTTGAATATTTGAAGTCATAATTAAATATTACTTAGACGCTCTAAGTTGAGACGAATGAATATGTCTTGAAAGAAAGAAGCAAGTATGTACATTCTATCAGAAAAAATAAGTGCACCTATTGAAACCAATGTTGTTCCTGATATATAAGAAGAGTATCTTTTGAAAAAAGTAAATATTTTTGATTTCAAATTTACCTTTGTTGAAAATATTGGTAACAAAATAAATGGAATCGCTAATCCAAAAGAGTAAAAGATTAATAGCGATATCCCTTGGTTAATTGTGTTACTACTTGAAGAAAGTGTTAGAAGTGCTCCTAACACAGGGCCAATGCATGGCGTAAATCCAAAAGCAAAGGTTAGACCAAGAACAAAATTTTTCATTCTATTAAAGTTTTTAATATCTATGTAATTCGAACTATAAAAATATTTATTGTTTAAAGATGGAATCATTAACATAAGGCCGAAAAATATGATTATCAAGCCACTTACCCTAGACAAAGATTCAGAGTTTCTGCTAAAAAAAGATCCTATATTTGTTGCTATAGCTGCAAGCGAGATGAAAACTAAAGAAAATCCTAATGTAAATTGTACTGATCCAAATAAGCGAGTTTTAATGTCATCTTCTGATTCTGAAAATATAGCCAGATAACCAGGCACAAGGGGAAGAACACAAGGAGAAACAAATGATAAAAACCCAAATATAAACGCAATAAAAAAATTGACTTCCATTTATTTCATATCTTTTCTTCCATACTTGCTACATATTGGACATAATTCTTTTTTATGTGAAATTGCAGGGCAATATTCTCTTCCAAAAAAAATAATTTGTAAATGAAGTTTGTTCCATGAATTTTCTGGAAATAATCTTTTTAAATCCTTTTCAGTTTGCTCAACACTTCTCCTTGTAGAAAGCCCCCATCTCCAAGCAAGTCTATGAATATGAGTATCAACTGGAAATGTTTGGACTCCAAAAGCCTGGCCCATCACAACAGATGCACTTTTATGACCGATCCCTGGAAGAGCTTCTAAATCATCAAAGTTGTCTGGTACTTTTCCATTATATTTTTTTACTAAGATTTTTGATAGATTTGATATTGCTTTTGACTTCTGTGGTGAAAGTCCACAAGGTTTGACGATTTTTCTAATCGTCCTGACATCTATTTTGGACATGTCTTTTGGATTATCTGCGATCTTAAACAGTTCAGGAGTAACTTCATTTACTTTTTTATCAGTACATCTTGCTGATAACAAAACTGCAATTAATAACGTATAAGCATCTTTGTGATTCAATGGTTTTTGAGGTTTTGGATAAAGTTCATCTAAAATTTTATGAATTTTTTTTACCTTATCTTGTTTTTTCATATCATTATTTTATACAAGATATTAATGTTCACTTATTCGGATGATTTTAAATAATAAAAATATTGCAATTGTAGCTTTAGTTACATCCGCTTTATTATTTGGATCAACCTTTGCTGTTGTAAAAGATTTAATAACTTCAATTAGTCCTGTAAATATAGTTTTCTTGAGATACGTTATTGCAGCAATGTTATTTTTAATCATTGGTGGAATTCCTGAAAAAACGTACATATTTCCTGGCTTGCTTATGGGTGTATTCTTATGGATTGGCTACATAACACAAACAATTGGTCTTGAAACAACTTCAACGATTAATTCTGGAGTTGTGACAGGGTTTTATATTGTCTTAACTCCTATTTTTTCAAAATTTATAAATAACAAAACTATTCAGAGAAAAAATTTAATTGGATCGGTATCAGGTTTTTTTGGAATTTTATTAATTGCTTTAAACGATTTAGATCAATTATTTGGTAATTTATTTACATTAATTTGTGCAACTGGATATGCCTTACATATAGTTATGGTTGAAAGATATATTAAAAATATGAGCATTTCAAAATTGATGTTCATACAATCATTATCAGGAGCGATTTTTTGCTTACCCTTTTTAAACTTTAGAAACTTAGGCTCAGCTAGCGATTTTATATTTCCAATCTTATTTTTAGGATTTGTTGTGAATTTTTGTGCGTTTTATCTTCAACTATTTGGACAGAAAAGTATAAATGCATCTACAGCATCTTTATTATTTGGATTAGAAGGAGTTTTTGCATTACTAATAGGTGTTTTTTTTGTTGGAGAAGTTTTAAATTTAATTAATTGGCTCGGGGTGATTGTTATATTAATTTCAATATTTTATGTAATTAAAGAATAGTTTGTTCCTTATTAATACTGTTCAAATATTTCATTATTGCTCTCAAAACAGCAACTAAAAAGAAAAAAGTAATAATTAAAATAACAAGAATTCTTGGTCCTTCTAGAAATGGAATTTCACAGGTAATTAGATCACTACAAAGACCAAACCCATCACCACCATTTGCAAGATTGAAAATAATTAAAAGTGGATATGCGAGAATGACAACTAACGATACTAAAATTAGAAAAACTACTACTCTTAATAAAAACATAATTAAATTATTTTAATATATTATTTGAAATGAAAGTAAAGTTAATAAGTTATTCAAAGCCAACTGATTCTATTAGTGATGAAGGAATAGATAATGCACAGGAGCTTGTTGCTTTTTGTGCGAGAGTTTCAAATCCATCAAACCAGTTGAATACTGAAACAAGTGAAAAATTAATTAATTATTTAATTAAAAATGCACATTGGTCACCACTAGAAATGGTAAGTGCTTGTCTTGAGATTGAAACAACAAGGGATATAGCTAGACAAATTCTTCGTCATAGATCATTCAGCTTTCAAGAATTTAGTCAAAGATATGCAAATCCTGTTGAAGATTTAGAGTTTGTTATTAGAGAGGCAAGATTACAAGATCCAAAAAACAGACAGAACTCTGTGGAAACAGAAGATGAGAAGATAATTAATGAATGGGAAAAATTGCAAAATAGCTTAATCGAAAATGCTAAAGAAGTTTACAATTGGGCAATTGAAAACGGCATAGCAAAAGAACAAGCAAGATCGGTTTTACCCGAAGGGAATACAGTTAGTCGGATTTATATGAATGGCACTTTAAGAAGTTGGATTCACTACATTCAACTTAGAGAAGCTAACGGTACACAAAAAGAACATATGGAAATTGCCAAGGCTTGTGCTGAGGTTATAAATAAAATATTTCCAATGGGTAAAGATTTAACTTAATTATCTAATTTATATTTAAATATTAAATATTCATCAGTTATTTCAAATTCTGAGTCTGAAATAATCATATAATCTTGATAATCCAACTCAGCCTGTTTCATAAACTGCATTCTCTCATCCCCACCGATTGGAGGCATTGGTCTATCTTTAACAGCATTTGCTCTGTCTTTGAACCTATTTATAAATTCTTCAACATTAAAGGACATGATTAAATTTTAACTACTTAGTAAGTAATGTATTAATTTCATTTTTAAGTTGTTGAGTTTTTTTTATTTTGATCGATTTTAATTCGAGTAACTTAACTCCCTCACGTGAGTTAACTTCCAGTTCTACTTTTGAATTACCAGGATATTTTTGGAGCAACTCCTTTAATAACAAGAGATTTTGTTTATCAAGTATCTCCTCTTCAACTGAAATTCGCATTGGAGTGGTATCCATGTCATTTAACATTTTCGATGGTTCGATAAGTACTAGATCTCGTGCTCTAATAATATTCTCTGATCCACCAACATAACTTCCAGAGACTTTTAGGTAATTTTCTCCATCAATTTCATTGTTAAACTTATCAACTAGCTTATTAAATAACAAAACTCCTACTGTTCCGGTTATGTCTTGAACATCAAATTGAATCCATGGATTTCCTCTTCTTGAAACCCTTTTTTGAACATTGGAAAATAGACCAGATATAGTAACATTTACCTCCTCATCCTCACCAAACTCTAGTAAATCAGTTATTGAATGTGTAGATTCAGATCGTAAAACTTCACCATAACCATCTAACGGGTCTTCGCTTACAAAGAAGCCAAGCATTTCTCTTTCTCTATCAAGATATTCCTTCTTTTCCCATTCGATGTTTTCAATAATTGTTTCATTGTCAACATTGTCGTTTAAATCAAACAAAGAACCTTGTGAATTGTTTTTATTTTGTTTTAATTCTTTTGCATCTTCAATTAAATCTGGAATTTTTTCAAAGATACCTTTTCTTGGAAAACCAAACTTATCAAATGCACCACCTTGAACTAAAGCTTCAACACCTCGTTTATTAAGGGATCTTGATTCGATCCTAGATAAAAAATCTTGGATACTTTCAAATTTGGACCCGTCGCGTTCAATTATTATTTTTTGAGCTGTAATGTCTCCAACGTTTCTAATTGCAGATAAACCAAATAAAATTTCACCGTTGTTCACAGAAAAGTCTTCGAGGCTTAAATTTATATCGGGAGTATTTACTTTTACATTCATTTCCCTTGCTTCGGATAAAAAGATTGCAGTTCTATCTTTATCCCTTTTTACTGCAGTTAAACAAGCTGAAAGATACTCTGCAGGATAATTTGCTTTCAAAAATGCAGTTTGATATGCCAGTAAAGCATATGGAACTGAGTGACTTTTGTTAAAACCATATCCAGCAAAATATGCTATCTGATCAAAAAGTTCGACGGAAAACTGTTCAGAGTAACCATTTTTTAGTGCACCTTCAGTAAATTTATTTCTTTGTTGTTCCATAACTTTTGGAATTTTTTTTCCCATCGCTTTTCTTAGATCATCAGCTTCATCAAGTTCAAATCCAGATATTCTTTGGGCTATTTGCATTACCTGTTCCTGGTAAAGTATCACTCCATAAGTCTCTTCTAAAATTTCTTTCAAATCCGAATGCAAATATTCTATTTCTTTTCTTCCTGTTGCTCTGTCTGCAAACTCAGTGTGCATTCCTGCACCTAATGGACCAGGTCTTATGAGTGCAACCAAAGCAACCAAATCCTCAAATCTTTTTGGTTTAAGGCTTCTAGCAATGGACTGTGCAACTCTGCTTTCTAACTGAAATACGCCTGTCATTTTACCTTGTGAGAACAAATCGAATGTGGGTTCATCATTCAAAGGTATATTGTCAATATCCAAATCTTTATCACCAATTAGTTCAATTGCTCTATCAATAATGGACAAATTTCGAAGACCTAAAAAGTCCATTTTCAACAAACCAAGTTGCTCAACAGTGTGCATCTCGTATTGTGTAACAAGTTCTGCTCCCTCTCCTTTTTGTTGTATAGGTAAAAAGTTTGTGATTTTGTCTGGAGAAATAACAACAGCAGCTGCATGAATTCCATCTTGTCTTCGAAGTCCCTCAAGGCCTAATGCGATATCAATAATTTTCTTAACTTCATCACTTTCTTTATATTGTTTTCTGAGCTCTGAAGAAGCGGAGTAAAATTCCTTGCTATACCCATTTTGAGTTGTTTCATTTGAATCTAAACATTCTCCAAGTGTTGCAGAAACTCCAAGTATCATTGGCGGCATAAGCTTGGCTACTTTGTCTCCAGATGAAAAAGGTAAACCTAAAACACGTGCAGCATCTCTGATTGCTTGTTTTGCTTTAATTGTTGCAAATGTAATAATATGCGCGACTCTGTCGTGTCCATATTTCTTTGAAACATAATCTATAACATCGTTTCTATATCTTTCGTCAAAATCCATGTCGATATCAGGAAGTTCTTTTCTTCCTTTGTTTAAAAAACGTTCAAATAACAAACCGTACTTTAGTGGTTCAATTCCAGTAATTCCTAAACAGTACGACACTATTGAACCAGCTGCTGATCCCCTACCTGCACCAGTTCTAATTCCATTTGATTTTGCATAATTTATGAGATCTCCAACAATCAAAAAGTATGATGCAAATCCCATTGACTCAATGACTTCTAGCTCATAATTTATTCTTTCTTCAAGTTCAGATGTAAGCTCACCATAAAGACCTTCAGCTCCCTGATAAACTTTATCCTTTAAATACTCATCAACATTTTTGTTGCTGTCGTCTATCGGAAAATCTGGTAAATAGTATGTGTCTTTTTCAAATTCATATTCAACTCTATCTAATATTTTTAATGTGTTGTTACACGCATTAGGAAATTCTTCATTTGGAAATAAATCTCGCATTTCTTCAGATGATTTTATGTAAAATCCGCTGCCATCAAATTTAAATCTATTTTCATCATCTAAAGTTGCATTGGTTTGAACACAAAGTAACGCATCATGAGCAGAAGCATCACCAGAATGTACGTAGTGAGAGTCATTTGCTGCCACGAGTGGAGCTGATAGTTTTTCTGAAATCTTTAGCAAATCGGGAAGTATATCTTCTTGTTGTTTGATGCCATGTTTATGGAGTTCTATGAAAAAATTATTTTCTCCAAAAATAGATTGATAGAATTCTGCTTTCTTCAATGCATCATCAAAGCTTCTTGTTTGACCTTGATTTCCTTCCTCAACAGATCCATCGGGTGCAAGTAATTGAGCTATTTCTCCACCAAGACAACCAGATAAAGCAATTATTCCCTCACTATATTTTTTTAATAATTCATAGTCGATTCTTGGCTTATAATAATAACCTTCAGTAAACGCTCTACTTGCCATTTCAACAAGATTCCAATACCCTACAGTGTTTTCTGCCAACAAAGTTAAATGATATCTCTTATTATTTTTACGATCTGGTCTTTCAAATCGACTATCAGAAATTACATATGCTTCATAACCAATTATTGGTTTAAGTTTTTTTTCAATTGCAGAGTTGTAAAACTCTAAAGCACCATATAAATTGCCATGATCAGTAATTGCTGCTCCTGGTTGTTCTAACTCGAGAATTCGATTTAAAAAAGGTTCAATTTTTGCTGCACCATCAAGCATCGAATACTCCGTATGTGCGTGAAGATGTACAAATGAATTTTCCATAAATATATTTTAAATGATATAACTTAATTAAACATTTAAGAAGGCATTAAAAAAACTTGGTTCATTAACTTCAAATTCATAATTTTCATCTTTTATTTGAAATCTAATTTTTTTTGAATGAAGGCAAATTTGATTTTCATTAAGTTCTAATACTTTTTTTGCCCCATATAAAACATCATTTACTATCGGATTTCCTAAAAATTCCATTTGTGATCTAATTTGATGATTTCTTCCGGTTAAAAGCTCTATTTTCAATTTGCTATAAGTGTCTCCTTCTAAGAGAACCTCAAAATTTGAAGAAGATATCCTTCCTTCACTACTAACTTCTCTTTTGATCCTATTTTGTCTTGATCGGGATAAAGGAACTTCAATATTACCTGATTGAGTTCTTAATTTTCCTTCTACGATACAAACATACTCTTTATAAATAGTTCGTTCTTTAAACAATGTTTGAAGTAACTTAAATATATCTTTATTTAATGCACAAACAATTAAACCTGATGTTTGTTTATCAAGCCTATGTACAATGCCTTCTCTATCAGAAATACCCCATTGCTTTACTGATGGTTGAATCTCAAGAAGTCGATCTCTAACTGTAAAACTTTTTGATGAGTTATCAGGATGGGTCAACACCCCATTGGGTTTATTGAAAACAATAAAATTTTCATTTTGAAAAATAGTTTCAATTTCTAAAATTTTTTAACTCCGAAATAATTAATAATGAAATTCCGATTGTGATAAATGAATCTGCAAGATTAAAAGAAGGTATAAACAAAAGTTCTATAAAGTCTGTGACTTTCCCATTGTTTCCATTTAGTAAATTAACAAATCTTTCACCCAAATTTCCTAAAGCACCACCAAGAACAAACATGAAAGCATATTCTTCTATTTTGTTTGCAAATGTATTTTTAAATTGGAAAATTAGCCAAATTAATACCAACGAGGATAAAAGAAATGTAAATTCAGCTTTACCCTTTAATAATCCAAAGGCGATTCCAGTATTGAAATTTAGATCTATTTCTAATATATTTTCTAGGATTACAAAATCTTCATAATTTTGTGAACGAATATGTGATTTTAAAACATTATCCAGAATGCCTAAGCATATAGAGAGAATTAAGGGTTTTCTATTTTGTTTAAGAGTCAAGTAATTCTGCACACTCTTTACGCAAGGTTGCATAAGGCAAAGCCTCAAGTCTTGCTAATGGAATAGGTTCACCACAATTTTCGCAGTTTCCGTACTTTTTTTTCTTAATAAGGACCAATGCGTGATCAATTTGATTAAGTAAATGTTTAGTATTTTCATCAAGTGTGAGTTCTTTTTCAAGCTCAAATGCCATAGAACCGCCATCAGCAGAAGCAGGATCAGGACTTCTTTCAGCCGATGCTTCCGAAATTCTTAGATTTTCTCTTTCTTGTTGGTGTTGTTCCAACATAGAAACAAGCTGTTCTCGCTCTGCCAATAACTTTTTTTTGAGCTTATTAATAGTATTTGGTGATAATTTTCTTGCCATAATTTTTTATTATTGAACGTATATTAGTAAAAAATAAATTAAAGCAAAGAGATTTTAAATAATTTAAAAATAAAAAGTCTTTACACAAATAAACATTAAAATTCTAAGGATATGTTCAAAAGAATTGAAAATAATATAGATTTTGCTGAAAATGAAGATAAGATTTCGAATTATTGGAATGATATTGATGCTTTTCAAAAATCACTAGATATAAGAAAAGAATCTAAAATATTTAGATTTTATGATGGTCCCCCATTTCCAACAGGAAGTCCACATTATGGAAACTTACTTGCAGGCGTAATTAAGGATATTGTTCCTAGATATTGGACTATGAGAGGATACTTTGTAGAAAGAAGATTTGGTTGGGATGTCCACGGATTACCAATTGAAATGGAAGTACAAAAAGAACTTGGATTAGAAGACCCTCAAGATATTGATGATTATGGTATTGATAAATTTAATGAGGCTTGTAGAAGTCAGGTACAAACGAATACAGAAAACTGGGAAAAAATTACTCGTAAAATTGGAAGATGGGTCGATTTTGAAAATGATTATAAAACTATGGATGTTGGTTTTATGGAGAGTGTCTGGTGGGTTTTCAAAGAATTATTTGATAAAAATTTAATTTACAAAGATTATAAAGTATTACCTTATTCATGGGCAGCATCAACTCCTTTGTCAAATTTTGAAGCAAACATGGACTATCGGGATGTAGAGGATCCGTCAATATTTTTTAAGCTAAAAGCAAGAAAAGACTTCAATAAGGTATCGAAAGATGATTACTTTCTAGTTTGGACAACTACTCCATGGTGTATACCTGGCAACTTAGCTATTGCTGTTGGTAAAGATATTGAATATTCAAGAGTTGAGATTGAAAATGAATTTTACTGGATCGCAACAGAGAGACTACACGAACTTGATGAATTTGACATTAAAGAGATAGAAACTTCAATTGGAAAAGATTTAATTGGTGCAGAATATGTACCTGCTTATTCAGAATTTGAAGATGAGAATTTAGGGAAAGCATTTAAATTAATTCATAGTGATGACACAAATACTGCATCTGGGTCAGGATTAGTATCTCAAGCTCCTGCTTATGGAGAAAGTGATTTTTACTCACTCAAAAATGCTGGTATTTCTGTAATTGTTGATCCAGTAACGTTAGCTGGAAAGTTTGATACAACCGTAAAAGGTTTAGAAGATATGTATGTTAAAGATGCTGATGTAAAAATAATTGAACAATTAGACGAACGTGGATTACTTTTTTCTTCAAAAAGAGAAATACATTCCTATCCTTTCTGTTGGAGAACTGGAACACCACTTATATATAAGGCGATACCAACCTGGTTTGTGAATGTTGAAAAAATTAGTGAGAGAATGGTTGAACTAAATTCTCAAACTCATTGGGTTCCTGGTTTTATTGGTGAAAAACGCTTTTCAAATTGGTTGGCCGATGCAAGAGATTGGGCAATAAGCAGAAATAGATATTGGGGAAGTTGTATACCTATTTGGATAAATGATAATGACCCTGAAGATATAATTTGTGTCGGCTCAATTGAAGAGCTTAAAGATTTATCTGGTATTGAAGTAACTGATCTTCATAAACATTTTTTGGATGAAATCAAGATAAACATCAACGGTAAAACATATACCAGAACTCCCGAAGTTCTTGATTGCTGGTTTGAATCAGGCTCAATGCCTTACGGCCAACAACATTACCCATTTGAAAATGCTGATGAATTTATGGATAGTTTCCCAGCAGATTTCATAGCAGAAGGTTTAGACCAAACAAGAGGATGGTTTTACACATTAACTGTTTTGGCAGTTGCATTATTTGATTCTGTCGCTTTCAAGAATTGCATTACAACTGGAATGATTCTTGCAGAGGATGGAAGAAAAATGAGTAAAAGCCTTAAAAACTATCCTGATCCTGAAGACTTACTTAACAAGTATGGTGGTGATAGCCTAAGAGCTTATTTAATCAACTCTCCAGTTGTTAGGGGTGAGCCTCTTAAATTTTCAGAAGAAGGGGTAAAACTTGTTACAAGAAACGTAATACTACCCCTTTGGAATAGTTTTTCTTTCTTTTCAAATTATGCCAACGCTGACAACATTACGTATGAAGAATTAGCAAAGGCTTCACCTGTAAACGAAAGATCTCTCATGGATCAGTGGATTGTATCAAGTCTTCAATCTTTAATAAAGACAGTAAACGAGAAAATGGAAAACTATTACCTTTACGAGGTTATACCTCCATTAATTGACTTTATTGATGAATTAACTAATTGGTATGTTCGAACTAACCGTAAAAGATTTTGGAAAGAAAAAGATACTAATGATATTGATAAATTAAATGCATTCAAGACACTTCATGAGGTTCTACTTGAGTTTTCAAAAACAATGGCGCCTGTGTTGCCATTTATATGTGAAGAGATATATCAGGGTTTAACGAATGAGGACAATAAGAGTATTCATTTAGAAAATTATCCAGAAGCAAATATAGATGTAATTAACCAAGAACTTGAGAGGCAAGTTAAAATAGCTAAAAACATTATCAGAACTGCTAGAAATGTTCGATTGAATTTGAATTTACCAAATAAACAACCTTTACAGAAAATATCAATTATTTCAAATAGCAAATCTCTTAAAAATGATATTGAAGCAGTTAAAGACATAATACTTGACGAACTAAACATAAAAAATATTGAGTATATCAATAAGGTTGAAGAATGGTACAAGTATGAATGTAAACCAGACTTCTCAAAATTAGGCCCAAAGATGGGTAAAGATATTGGAAAATTTTCGGCTTACTTGGAAAAACTTTCACAAAAAGAAATTAAAACCTTAATAGAAAAACAAACTTTGATATTTGAAGAATATGATGTCTCATTATCGGAACTAGATTTAAGAATTGTGCGTGAAAATACATCAGATAGTCATGAAATTGTCAATGATTTTAGTATTAATTTAGATACTGAAATCAATGATGAGTTATATTTTGAAAGGATATCTAGAGAAATTGTTTCTGTTGTTCAAAATCAAAGGAAAGAACTAGGATTTGACATTACAGATAGAATTAAATTAGAAATAATCTCAGATGACAACAAAGCTCTTCAGGGAGTTGAAATGTTCCAAGATTACATTTGTAAGGAAACTTTAACCAAGGAATTTAATATTACGCAAAAAAAAGGTAAAAACACACTTCTTGATTTCAACTTAGATACCAATATTGAAAAATTAACAAACGAATCTTAAGATAATTGGTTGCAAAAAGTTTATACCTAATATCAAAACGATTGGTGATAAATCAATACCTGCCATTCCAATCCTCAATGGACCAATTCTAGATCTTATTGGCTCAAGAAGCCTTCCATAGAATCTGTCTAATATCATTTTCACCTGACCGATCGGATGATCATTAGAAACTTGAATCCAACTTAGAATTATCCATAAAAACAAGGAGTAACTTAACAATCTGAAACCGAGTAAAAATAAGCTACACATTTATTTTGTATAAGCCAAGAGATTGTAATCTCTCTCTTTCACTTGACGGAAGTGACATGTTTGAAGGAATTATCAAATAAACGCCATCCTTATGAATTATTCGCATTTTTGCATCACTTATAAATGCAATACCAGTTATAAAGTCCACAATTCTTTGTCTAATGTTTTGATCAGTAATATCTCTGATATCTACAGCAACAATAAACCCTTCTTTAATCGGCGATCCTATAAGATGACTGTCGCTAAAAGACCTCAGTACTTTAATTTCAACCTCATCTTTTGGTTGATGAATCTTTAAATCTCCCGTATAGTCTTCGTTCGAGAACCTGTTTTCAGATGAAGGTCTCACAGTACGAGTGTTTTCAGTAATAACTTCTTCAACATATTCTGGTTGTTTAAGACCTATCGAAATTAAGAATTTTTCTAGCATTATTTAAAAATTTTACTACCTACGCGTATTATTGTAGCACCATAATCTAATGCAATTTTATAGTCACTAGACATTCCCATAGATAGTTCTCCATTATATTGTTTGTAATTATCTAAAAGTTTTTGATTTATATCATTCATATTTTTAAAGGATTCTCTAGGGTCACTATTGATATCCGGAATACACATTATTCCATTTGGAAAAAAACTATAATTCTCGAATTTTTCAAAAAACTTTTGAACATCATTTAAGTTAATCCCGCTTTTTTTTGGATCATTATCAATATTTATCTGAACAAATATTTCATGGTTTTTATAAAGTAAATCAATTTTTTCTACTTCTTTGAGTCTTGAAATTGTATGTACACTTTTGGAATTTTCCAAAATTTCAGGAATTTTTCTAGATTGGAGTGGTGCAATAAAATGAAAATGGCAATCTTTAAAATTACTTTTGTGATCTAATAATTCTTCCAATCTATTTTCACCAAATTCTCTAAATCCCTCATTATATACTTTTGAAATTTCCTCAGTTTCTCGGCCTTTAATTACTGGTAAAAGTCTTGCATTATATTTTTTAACTTCATCGCTTATTTCATTAAGCATAGCTACATCCATACAGTGCTCTCCTGTCTCAGTGAAGTTTTGTCTCTCCTGTATGAATGAAACATTGTATCTCCTATTGTGCACTCATTAGCTATTTCTAACTCAATATTGTTTTTTTTACAGAACAAAATTATGTCCCCACTTAAATTTAAAAATTTTTTTTCTTCTCTTTCAATAGTGTAATCTTGAAACTTTTGGCTCAAATCATCTTGAATTTCATAGCAACATGCTTTTGCATGAGGTCCAATCGATACTTTCAACTTATTTTTATCAAAATCTTTGATTGCATTGTAAAATATTTTATTTTCTACACCTTTCCATCCAGCATGAATAATTCCTATTCTTTTATTGTCTGATATAACAACAGGCATACAATCTGCTGTTGAAACAACTAGTAATAGATTCTTTTTTGTTGTAATTAATGCATCGGCATCATAAACACCGCTTCGTTCAATTTCTAAAACTACGTTGCTATGAGTTTGGTTCATTGAAGCAACTTCAGTAAAGCTGGCTAATTCTTTATTGCCTGATTTGTTATAAAAAGTTGCTTTAGATATTAATTTAGACTTAATCATCCTCTGATGAAATCAGGGAGATTATCTCCTCCGTTTTCATCAAAGTCAGATGACACTCTTCTGTTTGGTCTTTGCCCAAATCCTGCTGCAACAACTGTTACTTCTACAGCGTCACCTAAAGAATCGTCAACAAGATGTCCGAATATAATTTCTGCATTATCATCTGCTCTTTCGGTAATTACTCTTGCTGCTTCATTTACTTCTTGAAGTTTTAGATCCTCAGATCCAGCAATTGTTATTAGAACACCCTCGGCTCCGTCCATATTTGCTTCTAATAATGGTGAAGAAATAGCTGCTTGTGCGGCATTAGGAGCTCTTTGTTCTCCAGTAGACCTTCCAATTCCAAGTACGGCATTACCAGCATCTTTTAATATTGTTTTTACGTCAGCAAAGTCAACATTTATTATTCCAGGGTTTGTTATTAAACCTGTAATACCTCTTACGCCATTTGCAAGTATCTCATCAGATTTGAGATAAGCTTCACTTATTTTGATATCTTTATCACTAATTTGTAAAAGTCGATCATTAGGAATAACAATTAATGTATCAACTACATCTCTCAGTGCTTGTATTCCTTCTTCAGCTTGAACTGATCTTCTTCTACCTTCAAAGCCAAATGGTCTTGTAACAACACCTACAGTTAAAGCTCCCATCTCATGAGCTATGTTTGCTAATATAGGTGATGCACCTGTTCCAGTTCCACCACCTTCCCCTGCAGCGATGAAAACCATGTCTGCACCTTTTAAAGCTTCATTTATAAGTTCTTCAGAATCTACTGCTGCTTGTCTTCCTACTTCTGGATTTGCACCAGCACCTAGACCTCTAGTTGATTTTCGACCGAGATCTAATTTTAAATCGGCTTTTGAACCAAGTAAGCTTTGGGCGTCTGTATTACAAGCTACAAAATCAACACCTTTAATACCCATTTTTATCATTCTGTTAACAGCGTTGGTTCCACCGCCACCAACTCCAACAACTTTTATAACTGCTGCATAATTTCTAGGTCTCATATTTAAGTTAACTCCTTTTTGCTTAGAACTTTTTTTAACTGCAGTTTTTTTAGACTTAGTTTTAGCCGCAGTTTTTTTTGCCTTGGGTTTGGTTGCCCTAGCTTTAGATTTTGCTTGTTTTTTTGTTGCCATAATTTTTCCTTACGTTGTAGATTATCAATAATTTAAGTATATCCAAAACTTTTTTTTAATTTTATCTAGATGTAAAGTATAGATTTAGATTTTAACAATTAAGTATAGTTTCAATATCTTCACTGTTTGAGTCGATGATGGTCACTTCCCCATCGCAATTATCTTCTTCTAGTATGTATCCAACAACAGATCCTTTTTTTGAAAGGTCAACTGGCCGACCAATATTAAGTGTGATATTTTTATACGAGCCAGTAAGTTCAATTCCATCATATAGTATTTTTAAATCTTGAATCGATATTTCGTACTTATTTACTGTTAAGATAAGGGAAATTATTTCACTATAAAATCCATCTGGTACAGGTCCATTTGTAATTGTTAAACGTGGCAATCGGTTATTTGATTCTGTGAGTTCTGTATATAAATTTTTATATAAGATGACCTCTTTTGGGTTCGTGTCCCTTAGATCGCTTATAACAATAATTTTTTCGTGGATAACAATATCTATAAATAAAAGATTTGGAAGTTGCTTACTTATTACTAAGTTTTCAACACTTAAATTGTCTTCATAAAATTGACCAAAATCAGATTCATTAATTAACCAAATTGATTTACCTTTAACAAAGTCAAAAGAACTGTAATTTAAGTCAATATTTTTTTCATAATTAATATCGGTAACTGTATATTTTGAGGAAAACATTAATAGAAATGTAATCAAAGCGAATAGAGAAAAAAACGAAAATATTGAGAAAGTCTTAAATGATCTTTGTTCTAAATTTAGTAACTCATTCATTTTGTAAAGTCACCGATAAAAATAATCTCCTCTTCTAAAGTAATTCCAAATTTTGTTGATACTTTATCTTTTACATATTGAACAAGTTTAAATAATGATATAGCTTTTGCACCCTTTTCAGCTATAAAGAAATTAGCATGCTTTTCACTAACACGAACCCCATCAATTTTATAGCCTTTGAGACCAGCATTATCAATTAGTTCACCTGCATAATAATCACTAGTATTTTTAAAGACACTACCCGCATTATAAATAGCAGCTGGTTGTGATTTTTTTCTCTTCTCGTTAAAATCCGATAGATTTTTATCAATTATTTTTTTATCGCCTTTTTCAACTGAAAGTGTTGCACTTAAAATTATTTTATTGTCAAGATTTTTAGATTTTCTATATGAAAACTCTAACTCTTCCTTTTTTAAAATTTCAATTTCAAACGTTTCCAAGTTAAAACATCTTAAGTCCTTTAATAACTCAGAAAATTCCCAACCATAGGCACCAGCATTCATTTTTATTGCCCCTCCTACTGTTCCTGGAATGCCAATTAAAAACTCTGCGTTAGATAGTGAATTGTCTTTAAAGAATCTTGAGAGCTTTGGTAAGAAAACTGACGAGCCAACTTTTATTTCAAAATTATCTAATAACGTCAATTCTTCAAATTTAGGAGTAAGCACATTTCCATAAAATTCTTTGTCAGAAAATGCAACATTTGATCCTTTTCCTAAAATAACATTTTGTTTTCCTTTTAAAATAATCTCTAGATCAGATAGGTCATCTTCAGATTCAATACTGATAAAGTTTTTACAAATTCCACCAAACCTATAAGTGGTTACTTCTGATAAATTTACACTATTAATATTCATTTAAATATTTTAATATTTTTGGACCAAGTAAGGTAATATCACCTGCTCCTAGTGTTAATACTATATCTCCATTTTGTACTTTTTTGGACAAATACTCAGGTACATACCTTATGGACTTCAAATACTTTATACTTTCTTCTTCAAAGTTTTTACTTGATATTCCTGGTATTGGAGACTCTCCAGCCGGATATATATCAGTTACAATTGCAAAATCTGCTAATTTTAGGGAATCTTTAAAAGAATCAAAATACTCCATTGTTCTTGTATACCTGTGAGGTTGAAATACAACGTAAAGTTTACTCTCAGTTTGCTGATTTAATGCAGTTATAGTTGCTTCCATTTCTGTAGGATGATGACCATAATCATCGTAAATTAATACACCTTTAGATATTCCGATAAGTTCTATTCTTCTTTTTACACCTGCAAATGATTCAATTGCATTTAAAGAATCTTCAATTTCAATACCATTTAATAAAGCTAATATAACTGCACCTAGCATATTAGATTTAAAGTGGTCACCAATAATGTCAGACTTGATTTCATATTTGTTATTTTCATATTTAAAGTTTCCAGGACTTTGTACTTTAAAGTCATCTGATGTGTCTTTGCCATAACTTACTGGGTTTTTTAAATCCTTCATAGATTTAATATTTAGATCATCATTATTAATAACCAAGTTATCCGTTACATTTTTCATGACTTTGTAGAAAGCATCTTTATAATTATCAAGATTTTTAAAATAGTCTAAGTGATCACTATCAACATTTAAAACTAATAAATCAGATATTTTAATTTTTTCAAAAGTGTTAAAAGCCTCGTCGGTTTCTAAAATAAGTGGCTGATCAGGATCACCATAGTGTCCACCAATTCCATTAAAGGTTGTAATCCCACCATATAAGTAAGAAACGTTTACATTATTAAAATGAAATATGTGTGAAAGCAAAGCAGTTGTGGAAGTCTTTCCGTGCGTTCCTGTTATTCCTATTATCTTATGATTTTCTGATAAAATTTTTAAATACTCTGGTCTCGACAAAACGTTCTCTTTATCGTAAAAATCTTTAAATTTATCAGAATCAATTGGGATAGCACTTGAGTAAATATAAAGACTCTCAGGCTTATATGAAATTTCATCTAACGTATGTACGACTTTTATACCATCCTGATTTAACAGATTTGTTACGTATGATTTTCTTTGATCGTAGCCAATGACATTATCACCTTTTTGTTTTAGATATTTAGCTATAGAGCTCATACCGGAACCCCCAACACCTAAAATATAAATATTTTTATAACTCATTTATCAATTTCATCAATGATTTTATTAACAATAAAATCATTGCCTATTTTTATGACATTATTTTTAGAGAATTCTTCAAATAAACTTTTATCAAGTTGTTCTAATTTCTTGAATTCATATTCTAAACTTTCATAATTTGAACACAATTTAGCAAATTTTGACTTAACTAAATATTCTGCGTTCATTGACTGGTGGGAAGATGTTGTGCCATGCTTGTATGGAATAAGTAGTAAAGGAATGTTTATTAATACAGCTTCTAATACTCCTCCACCCGCTCTAGAGACTTGAAGATCAATTGATGAATAAAAGTCGGTCATATCCTTAATAAATTCTATTTGCTTATAATTTGCGAATTTTTTGGAATTATCAAAATTGTTTGGTCCAACGATGTGGATTATTTTTATATTTTTTAAAGTGTTGTTGCTTAAATATTTGTATATTAAAGAGTTTATTTCTTCGGACCCTTGGCTTCCACCTTGTATTCCGATTATTATTTCTTTATTGTTAATTGCTTTTTTATTTTGAATTTTTTTATCAACAATTGGTCCAGTGTTATCTAAATTTGTTTGGTTTATATTTATTGTGTTTGGATAGGAAGTAAATTTTTCGCTTTTAAAATAGGAAGCAATTTTATTACCAAGTCCAGCATAAATATTTTGTTCTTGAATAAAGAATTTTATTTTATGTCTCCAGCTCAAATACCCAGCCAAAGGTGCAATATATGATCCAGTAGTAAATAAGATTTCGCAATTCTTTAAATCTATTTTCTTTTCAATCAGCCGAATAGACTCTATTATTTTTAGGATATTTATCAGATAACCAACCATGCCTGTCTTTGATCTATATATGTCTATTGAATGAACGTCTATATCTCTATCTTTAAAATATTGAGATCCTCTTTTATCTGTTACTACCTCTATTTTTCTTTTTTCTATGCCTCTTTGATGTAAATCATCAATCAAATTAATAACAGGTAATACATGTCCCCCAGTGCCAACACAAAAAAAGACTATTGTATTTTGTTTCATAATTTTGAATAACCAATTGCTAAACCGCCGAACAAAGCCACCATGGCACTACTCCCATAAGAAATAAATGGCAAGACAATACCTGTAATTGGTAGTAAACCAACCGCACCTCCAAGATTAATTACAACTTGTATTAAGACCCATGCTCCTAATCCTGAAAATACAAGTTTTTTAAATTCACTCTCTGTTGATATTGCCAATCCAAACAATGAGATAATTAAAAGACCAAGAATAATTATAAAAATTACTAATCCTACAAATCCGTATTCCTCACCAATAATGGATGCAATAAAATCTGTATGAGAATTAGGAAGCATTCCCCACCTAGCGCGAGATGTTCCAGGTCCTAAACCAAACATCCCTCCAGAACTTATAGCTATTCTGCTTTGATTTAATTGAAAGCAATCACCTAATAAATCTATGCCATTATCACAATCTTTATTTATCCAGGTTAATATTCTATTCCATCGATAGTTCCCAGAAATTGCAAGAAAATATAATGGAACTACAGATAGAGACAAAATACCTACAGGAAACTTTAAATTAATTTTTGAGAACAAAATTTGTGCTAAAACTATTCCAAATATAGTTAGTGTTGTTCCGTAATCAGGTTGAAGGTAAATAAAAAGACAACACATTAAAGGTAGGAACATTGCTCTTTTTAAATAAAATAAATCACTATATTTTGAATCAAGGTTTGATAATTGATAAGCTATCCACAAAATAATTAATGGTTTAGCTAGTTCACTTGGTTGAAAATTGATTATTCCTAAGTCAACCCATCTTCGACTTCCTCCTCTAACTATTCCATAAGTTAAAACAAAAAAAAGTGATGTTGTTACAAATACAATTAAAAGATTTATTAATTTTTCTTGAATTGAAATATTTATTTTTTTTCCAATATTAAATATTACAATTCCAAGTAAAACCGCAACAATATGTCTTTTTATA
>CACNFT010000003.1 GCA_902619825.1 uncultured Candidatus Actinomarina sp. | reverse complement strand
GACTATCCAGCAAAACTTTACTTTGCGGGAGATATACCAACAGAGGTTCATGGCCGAGTAGAGTATGCCTTTTCTATAATTCAAGAAAAACTCGGAAAATATCCTGTTGAAATCTATTTTGTAGGAACTGATGAAAGTGAAAAAGACAAACTATCTAATCTTTTTTGTACTAATCGAGAAGAGGCCGGTAATTTTGATTCAAATGATCTTCGATTTAATTTTCAAGATTTTGACGATTGTATGAACTTTATTGATGAAAGATATTTTTCAGAGTACCTTCGAAGTGGTCTAGAAACCGAACAAAGAGGATATCAAGCCAGTGGTAATAAAGGCCATAATGGTCAATTTGAACAAAGGTACCATTTGCTTGTTTGGTCAAAGCCAATAGGGTTCGAAGTTGAAAATGGTGAGGGATACAACATAGAATTTAGAGGGGTATTCCATGAATATTGGCATGTATTTCAAATGGCTCATATGGATTTTTATAATTGTTCTGATAAAAATGTTCGATCAACATGTAATTTTGATTTTGATTCAATTGACTATCTTGTTGGGGGCACGTGGCTTCAAGAAGGAACAGCAGTATTTAAAGAAATAACGATTTTACATGAGCAAATTAAGTTAGGTAATCTTAAAAATACTCAAGGAGACATATTTCAAGATTTCAATAATCAATATTTTGACGGGCAAAGATCAATGGAACAGTGTCCAGGAATGTCAATAAGAGACATAAAATATAGTGATCCATGTAGCCAAGCTGTTTATGGATGGGGAGCTTGGGCAGCAGCTTATCTAACTCATAAAGTAAATGATCCTTATGTTTTTGAAAATGTTTATTACCCAGAATTAAAAAAATTAGGTGACCCAGAACTTGTTTTTGCTAATACATTTGGCATGACAAGAGACGAATTTTTTGCTGATTTTGATTCATGGATCTATCTTTCAGAGGATGAAAGAAAAATTGTAATTCCTACTGTGGAAGAAAACACAGGAAGGTTATATTATCCTTAAATATTAAGGCTTTCGTTTTAAATTTATGAAAGATATAAGAATAACTAAAAATCACCCTATAAAAAAAAGATATATCTTAGGACCTCTTGGAAGAGTAATTTTAAAGTTAATTAATTGGGATATCGTTGGCAACCTTCCAGATAACAAAAAAATAATTATTGCCTCAGCACCCCACTCTTCTTCTTTTGATAGTATTTATGCATTTTTTGTTTGCATGGCGTCGGATTTAAAATTTTATTTTTTAGGATCTATATCTATGTTTACAAGAATTGTTGTACCAATTCCTTTTAAAAAGAATCCAGATAAATTAGGAATTCCACATCCATTTGGCTTGATACAAAAAAAAGTAATGATGAATTTTGGTGGAATACCTGTCTGGAGAACAAAATCCACAGGAGTAACTCAACAGGTGATTGATGAATTAAAAACAAAAGATAAATTTATTTTATATCTAACTGTTGAAGGGCTCATGCACACGAACAAAACAATCAAAAGTGGCTTTTATTACATAGGGAAAGAACTTGATGCAACTATTGTTCCTACAAAAATTGACTACAAAAATAGAAGATTTGAACTGATGAGCGAATACAAGCTTACAGATTCTCTCGAAATAGATAAAAATGCATTAATGGATATATATCACCAAGTTCAGGGAAGAAATAAAATATTTTTAAAACCTGGAAAAGATTAATTTGTTAGTAATTTTTTTAGTCATTATTGGCTCAGTTCTATTAATTGGCTGGTTTCCCAACCTGTCTGTATTAATTGGTATTGTTGGAGTTGTGTTGGGGATAAACTGGTTAATTAAAAACGACAGGTACTATGAATAAATTACTCACTAACGATATTTATCAAAAAAACCTTTTCTATACGCGTAGTAAGTAACTGCACTTAAGACTATCCCAGAAAAGAATGGAGGGATTCTTACTAGAAATAATATAAATGCAATACCAGCAATTGTATAGTCAACGTATCTCCAAAACTTATTCGATAATTTAGGTAGTAGATTAAACAGCCTAAGTACAAGAATTACTGCAACAAAGACAATTAGATAATACATAGTATAAATTAAAGCACTTCAGGAATTACAATCAAATTACATGGATAAGGTTGTTGTAATCACCGGTGCAAATTCAGGAATTGGATATGCAGCTGCAAAAATATACGAAAGTAAAGGATACTTTGTAGTTTTGGGTTGTAGGAATCAAGAAAAAGGAATAGCTGCTGAAAAAGAGATTGGTAAAAATTCAAAATTTATAAAACTGGATATGACCGACTATGAAAGTATTGATAATTTTTACAATAATTTAATCAGTAATTTTAAAAATATTGATATTTTTTATAGCAACGCTGGAATAATGTATGTTCCTTTTTCAAAAACTAAAGAAGGGCTTGAATCCACACTGGCGACTAACTATTTTGGCTCAACTTACTTAACTTTAATGATGTTGGATCTAATGAAGAATGTCGTGAGCTCAAGAATTGTTCAAATTTCAAGTATCGCAATGTATTTTATAAAGGAGATGAGGTACGAGAGGCTAGAAGATGAGTCCATATATAGTCCCTGGACTTGGTACAACTATTCAAACCTATATAGAACAATGTTTTCATTTGAACTCGATAAAAAAATAACAAATTTTGAAACAGATGTTGTAGTTGCTCACCCAGGGGTTACTAGATCAAGACTATATAGAAGGAGTAATCCAAGCTTGAGCTATAAGATAATCGATAAATTTAAGACAAATGTATCTACAGGAGTAGCCCCAGTGATTGAAGCAAGCTCAACAGCTAAATTAAAAAAAGAAAGAGTTTATGCTCCAAAAATAATTCATCAATATGGAAAACCTTCAACATATAAAGCAAACAAACTTGCCTATAACCTTCAAGAGAGAGAAACATTATGGAACTATACTTTAGATAAAATTGGGATGAAAGATATCTTATGATAATAATTCAAACAACAATTGGATCTGAAGAAGATGCAAGAGAGTTAACAAATTATCTTGTCAACAAACAACTTATTGCATGTGGGACCTTTAATAAGATTCAATCCATTTACAAATGGGAAGGGGAAATCCAACAAGAATCTGAATATGAAATTAATCTTTACTCAAAAGAGTCACTACATGATCAGTTGATTGAAACATTACAAGAAAAGCACACCTATGAACTTCCAAAGATTACTACGATAAAACCCACTTATACTTTGCCTGAATATGATGATTGGGTAAATAAAGAAACTATTTAATTATTGTCTCGAAGATATCCAAAAATACTATATTCATCAAGATTTATACTTCTTTCATTATTTTTATCCAAAGCTGCAACTATTTGAGCTCTATGTTCTGTAGCGTGAAATATCATCATAGATAATATAACCGAGACTTTTCCAGAACTTTCTCCCTTTGACGTCTCAAACGTAACCTCTTCATCTTCTCTGAAAGACTGTTCAATTAGATCTTTATCGATATTTTCAAGTGCATCGATTAGATCATCAATTAAATCTGGACTCTCCATATCGAATTCAATTTTAGAAAATGGTTTTTCTTGCAGCCTTTGACTATATAAATATGATGCAGTAACAATATGAACCATAATTATTCTAACAGTCCATTCTTTATCAATGACGTAGTAATCCAGCACTTCTGGGCCAAGTTTTTTTATCTCTTTATAGATCTCTTGGTTTGCCCAAGCCATATGTTTTGTCAAAAGTTCAATAGAAATCATTCTGACTCAAGTCTATTTAGTCTTATATGAATTTCATCTATTTTTTTAGATAGATCTTGAATGTCATCAACATTTTTTGCAGACCTTAGATAACGATCATTCTGCCATTTTAGACCCCATTTTGTTAGACCTATGCTGAAGGCACCCAGGGGTACAACTACAAAAAGACCTGATAGTTCTCTACTAAATGCTACTCCTAAAAACATGAACCCAAAAAGTAAGTACATAAATGACATAATTACTTTTTCCATTGTTCTTGTAATTTTTTTTTCTTTCGTTTCTTCAGAAGTCATACTTAAAGAATACCTCCGATTTAAAATAGAATCATGAAAATTATTGTCCTCTGTACGGGAAACTCTTGTAGGTCTCAGATTGCTGAAGGATTACTTAAATCAAAATATCCAGATTACGAAATACATTCAGCTGGAACAAAACCAGAGATAAACGTCAACCCTTATGCAATAAGAGCCATGAAAGATGCAAACATTGATATATCTAGCAACTATCCAAAATCAGTGGATGATTTTGTTGATCAAGAGTTCGATTATGTACTTACAGTCTGTGATTCTGCAAATGAAATTTGTCCAACGTTTCACAATGCAAAAAATAAAATACATAACTCTTTTGAGGACCCAAGCAAAGACTCATATGAATCAGACGAGCATGCTATGGAAATATATAATCAAACCGTCAAAGATATAAGTAATTGGATTGAACAATTAGATTTTTAATTTAAGTATTTCTCAGTTCTATAAAGCTTAAAAAATGAAAAGGTTGCGGCCGAACATAGTAAATGCCATATCATATGGGCTTGTAACCAAGAGTCGGGATTGCACCAAGGATGATCTGGAACTCCTGTTTCCCATATAAGTAAGGCACCAAAGAAGGAGAGAAATCCTAAGAAAAACCAAGGAGAGTAATTTATTTCAGATGGTTTTTTTAAATTTGGAATTAATGCGGGAGCAAAATAAAGTAGCATTTCCCAATTATTCTGGAAGTTTTGAAAAGACTCTATTACAGGACTTCCAAAAAGTTGCTGAATAACTAGTACTGAAATGCCTGAACTAATTCTTCCATAAATGTTTGGAAACTTTACAACTATTTCAGTAGCTATCCAAAGCCCAATACTCAATTCGAACAAACTTATTCCAACACCAAACCCTCCACCTAAAAACCATGAGTCGATGGCATATATGGTTGTTAGTAAGAAATATATTGTTAAATAAATTCTTGTTGAAAAACCTATTAGTTTTTTTAAGTTGTAAATCCATAGAATAATTATGTACATTATCATTGATAAATTATCGAGCCATGCACCAAATTCAGTATTGGTACCATGCATTGCCATCGAACCAGGACCTAGAAAAGTTGAGGCTGCAGCATATATCATTGCAATGCTTGGAGACCCAAACATTGAAATTCCGTTATCAGAAGTTGCATCTTGTGATAACTTATAAAACATATATAAACCGACAAAAATAAAACCAAGATTTCCTAGTGTGTTTGAAGGCTCTCTTAGTAGACCATCACTAACTCGCTCACACCATCTTGAAATTTCACCAATTGCATTTTCATTTGTAGCTCTTGATCCCCATCCATCTAATCCGAATAAAATATAAATTAAAAAAAATGTAAATATTGAAAAGGAAGCTATTTTGAAAGGCAAAAAGTTTTTTTGTTTATTTCTTTGTTTCATCAAGCGATTTTATAGCAGCATTGAGTGATTTATCCATATCACTGATCAGGTCTTCAATATTTTCAAGTCCAACTGAAATTCTTAGAAGTTCTTTTGGAGCTGCAGCGTCTGTTTCGGACGCACCATCATGAGTCATTAATGCGGGAAGCTCAATTAGAGTTTCAACTCCACCCAAACTAACTGCTAATTTATAAAGGTCTAGAGATTCAAAAAGTTTTTGATTGTCTATGTGATCCTCAGTATAGAAACTCAACATACCACCAAAATAATCCATTTGTTTAATAGCTATTTCGTGATTTTTAAAATCAGTTAATCCTGGATAATTTACTTTTTTAATATGGTCCGATTTAGACAAGTATTCAGCTAGCTGATGTGCATTTTTTGAATGCATTTGCATACGAGGACCCAGAGTATAGAGACCTCTTTGAGCAAGATACGCATCGAAAGGTGCCATTATTCCGCCACTAGCTTTTTGTACAAAATGAAGATACTCATGAACTTCAGGTTTGTTGGTTATTACAACTCCACCAAGAGTGTCGCTATGCCCACCAATATATTTTGTAGTTGAGTGCATTATTATGTCAACTCCATGTTCAAAAGGCCTCGTAATAAATGGTGTTGAAAATGTGCTATCTGCAACAAGTAAAGATTTTTTGTTATGAACTATATCTGCAATCTTTGAAAAATCATAAAGATTTATATTTGGATTAGAGGGGGACTCTATCCAAACTAACTTAGTTTTATCATTTATAAGACTATTTAATTTATCAGTATCATAAAAATCACAAAAATAAACTTCTATTCCACGCTTAGGTGCAATCTCAGAAAAAAATCTAGTTGTTCCACCATAAACTTCTTTGGTAATAACAATATTTTCACCAGGCTTAATTAACTCAGCAATCAAAGTCACAGCAGCCATTCCCGAGGCCATAGCAAATGCATGTAATTTTTCAAAATCTTCAATACCTTCTAAAGAGGCCATTGTCCTTTCAAATATTTCTCTCGTTGGATTGTTGATTCTTCCATAAGAATATTCTGATTCCCCCGGTTCAACATGCGTGTAAGTTGTAGACATATGAATTGGAGGCATGACATCGCCAGTTGGTAGCTCGAATTTTTTTTCTGTGTGTATAGCTCTTGTATTCATGCCATATTTTTTTGATTCAGCCATGTTTAAATTTTAGATACGATTTATGCTCTATGCACCAACAATTATTTCTTTTTAACTAAAAGAGACATTAATTTCTTTAAAACCTCGTATGCCAAAAGCTCCAGTTCTTTCAGGTTCATCAACCAACGTAACCTCGTGTTTAAATAAATTTTGAAATGAGACTTCTAGCTCTAATCTTGCGAGATGAGCACCTAGACAAAAATGAACACCACCTCCAAAACTAGTATGACTTAAATTACTTCTTTCAAAATCTATTTGTTCTGGATTTTTAAATGCTGTTTCATCTCTATTTGCTGATCCAAGGAGAATGGCAATTTTTGAATTCTTTGAAAGATTTATACCTGAAACAACAGTTTCTTCTAAAACCCATCTTTGAAAAAACTGAAGAGGACTATCCCAACGAATTAATTCTTCGATGATATTTTTAATGTCATAATTTTTATCTAAATTTTTTGTTGAGATGTTATTTAACAATAATGCAACTATTGAATTTCCAATTGTATTCACCGTTGCCTCATGACCAGCATTTAAAAGTAGTATCACCGTACAAATTATTTGATCCTTTGTTAGCTGCTGGTTGTTTTCAGATACTTGTGACAATCTAGATATCATATCATTTTGTGGATTGTTATTTTTCTCATCAATTAAATCACTCATATAAATATAGAAATCTTTTGCTGCAGCTTCAGCTTCAGTCGCATTTTCATCAGAAACTTTCAAGTCATACATTTTTACAATTGCATGTGACCAGTATAGAAATTTTTCATAATCCTCTTCTGGTACCCCAAGTAGCTCTCCAATCACTGCTATTGAATAAGGTTGAGCATAGTCCGCAAGTAGATCAAATTTTTCACGATTAATTTTATTGAGAAGTTCATTTGATTTTGTTTCCATAAAAGGTCTCAACTCTTGTACTTGTCTATTCAAAAATGCTTTAGCAACTAACCCTCTTAGCTCATCATGGATATTTCCCTCAAGATTCAATAAATTAAATTCCTCTGTTTTCCAAAAATAATCGTAATCTTTTGGGTTAATCAATTTTTCATCTGAGTCTTTCACGTAGTCCTCAGGTTCTGAAGAAGAAAAATTCTTGCTTTTTTGTATTTCTTTAACATCCTCAAAATGTGTAATTAAATTCAACCCGGACAGTTTGTCATAATGAATGGGAGAACTATTTCTTAACTCTTTTAAATATGGATAGGGGTTTTTTATAAAATCCTTATCTTCATTTGGAAAGGTTATTTCTGGAATGTTCATATCACTAAATTATCAGTTTTAGCAATATTTTCTATATATTTATAAAAAATTTTTAGTGACCAGTTTGAAATACGTTGATATCATCAAACCATGACAGAAAAAAAATCAATGCTTGATGGCGAAAGGCAATACCATATTCAATTAAAAGAGGGTGATATAGCTGATTTTGTTATCCTTCCAGGTGACCCGGGAAGAGTAGATTTTATTGCAAAACACTTTGATGATGCAAAAGAAATAGCTTTTAATCGAGAATACAAAACTGTTACTGGAACTTACAAAGGACGACCAGTGAGCGTGACCTCAACTGGAATAGGATGTCCCTCTGCTGCAATAGCAATAGAAGAATTAGCAAATATTGGAGCAAAAACTTTAGTTCGATTAGGAACCTCAGGCGCAATGCAAGAACACACAAGAGTTGGTGATTTAGTAATAGCAAATGGAGCTGTTCGTCAAGAAGGAACATCACCTCAATATATGCCTATAGAATTTCCTGCTGTTCCATCAGCTGATATGGTTTCAGCACTAGAAGCTGCCGCAATGGAGAGTAAATCAACATATCATATTGGGGTAGTTCAATCAAAAGATTCATTTTATGGACAACATGACCCTGACTCTATGCCTGTTTCCTATGAATTAAATCAAAAATGGGATGCTTGGGTTAAAGGTGGTGTTTTATGTTCAGAAATGGAAGTATCAACTTTGTTTGTAGTCGGTAGTTATAGAAGAATCAGAACTGGGGCTTTACTTGTTGTATACGGTGATCAAAACAGACAAGAAGCACTTTCAAAAGAAGACTATCTAGATTCAGTAAACAAAGCAACA
The DNA here is from genome assembly GCA_902619825.1 of uncultured Candidatus Actinomarina sp. Lineage (GTDB taxonomy): Bacteria > Actinomycetota > Acidimicrobiia > Actinomarinales > Actinomarinaceae > Actinomarina. The sequence continues at coordinate 144,661 of CACNFT010000003.1, read as the reverse complement.
AAGATCATTCTTGAATCAAGTTTGAAGATATAATCTAATTATGGATACTGGAAATCTAATTGCATTTTTAAAAAAATTTAGTTTTGGTAGGTTGATTGCTTGTGGAATAACTTTAAGAGTAGTTATCGCAATTATTGATGGAGTTTTTGGATTAGAAATAAATGAGTTGGAAAATTTCAATATATATATATTTGTAATTGCATTAATTTATACGATATTTTGGATGTTTAATAAAAGCTATTCAGATGAAGAATATGAGGATTGAGTTCCTCTTTTTGTAACAGACAAACTAGCTTTATCAATTGCTAAATTTATAGCGTCATAAACTTTTAAATCTTTCGATAGCGCATATACAAAAGAACCGACAAAAGCATCTCCCGCACCAGTGGTATCAACGGCGTCGACATTTGGTGCTTTAAATTTTATAATTTCATCATCTTCAACATATAAAACACCTTGTTCTCCGTATGTGACAAGTAGATTACATGGAATTGATTTTGAGAATTCTAATATATTTTCATATGTCACATTCAATCCACTAATTATTTGAAATTCATTTTCATTTGGAATAAGCCAGTCAATTTTTTTAAGAAAGGTACTCTCTAAAATTTTTCCAGGAGCGGGATTAAAAACTGTAGTTATATTATTTTGTTTTGCATAATTAAATACTTCATGATTCACATCCATTGGGATTTCAGCTTGTCCGATAAGATAAGATACATTTTCTATTTCTTGAAGAGAGGCTTTTGCTTTATTTGCGTCAATTTCATTGTTTGCTCCAGGAATAACGATGATTTTATTTTCACCCTTAGCATTTACCCATATTGGAGCAACACCACTTGATACTTTTACTCTTTGAACATGATCAACATTTACATTGTTCTCAATGAAATTATTGATTGTTGAATCCCCAAAAATATCATTTCCTAAGCAAGAAATCATGTAGACATCACCACCTAATAGTCCAGCCATCACTGCTTGATTTGCCCCTTTTCCACCAAATCCAGTTTCAAATGAATCACCTATCAAGGTTTCTCCACTTGAAGGGAATTCAGAGATGTAAGAAAATTGATCTATATTTGAACTTCCAATGACACATATCTTTTTGTTCATTGATAAGTTACTCGTCTCCCCATGTATCTTCTAAGAAGCCTTTTCTCCCACTTGCTTCTGCATATATTTTATAACGAGCACTTTGTTTCTTATAAAAGTCTTGATGATATTCCTCCGCAATATAAAACACAGGTGCCTCTGTAATTGCAGTAACAATAGGCTTATCAAATTTGTTTGACTTTTCCAATTCTTCTTTAGAATTAAGTGCTTCTTCCATTTGATTTGGTCCAACTGTAAATATTTCGGTTCTATATTGTGATCCAACATCCGCAAATTGATAATTTAATGCCGTTGGGTCAATGTTTCGCCAAAAAACTTCTAGGAGCTCACTATATGTAATAATGTTTGGGTCATACTCGATCTCAACTACTTCTGCATGACCAGTATTACCCATACTTACCTGTTCATATGTTGGATTAACTAACTCTCCACCCATATATCCAGAGGTTGCTTCAAGTACACCATCAAGAACTTCAAACGGTGGTTCCATGCACCAAAAACATCCACCAGCAAAGTAAGCTTTTTCAGTATTTTGAGACATATTTGATGTTTCTAAAGTTATGCATGAAAACAATATTAGTAGAAAAACAAATTTTAAATTTTTCATAACATACAAGTATAGGAATTTAAATATTTACAATTTAATTCCTATACTTAAAACCATTAAGCTGGTCTTTTATTACTTTTTAATTACCAGATGAACTAAAAGCGACACTTATTCCGTATACAAATACTGGAAACAATATTACTCCACCAAGAATAAAGACTGGTACAAAAGCACTTAAAGGTATTAAACCAAATAAACTACCAATCTGTACCGCAATAACTAAATATGCAGCACCTTGACCAGAAATTCTGCCCCATGAGGGAACAAGATTATTTTCATCTGCACTTATTAGACACAATGCCCATATTCCAAAAAGTATAAATGTAACAAGCTGTCCGACATTAGCTACAGAATTAACTTGATCTGTAGATAAAACACTTTCAAAAACACTGTTGGCATTACCTGTTGAAGATAGTGATCCAGTTAATTGAATTACTGCCGCTACAAATAAAATTGCACTTACAATTCTAAAATACGGGTTATTATCTCCAAATAATTTTTGAGTTAATGATATTGTAAATAAAATTCCAAAACTTTGAATAAATGAAACTATATCAACAATTGCACCATATTGTTCGCTGTAACCAACTTGATCAGGCCCAATAAGCAATGCCTGGACTGCAAAGATAACAATAGTTCCTAATGCAGCAATTCTTGCCATTAGAGTTCCAAGTTGAGATTCTTTTGCTGTTAACAAAATTTCCTCCTATACATTAAATATTTACTTACTTAATTTTACAAAAAAAGAGCCCATGCTGGGCTCTTTTTAATTAAACACTTATTAAACAATATTAATTTGGTGTTTCACCTTCTTTGAAATCAACAAATAATTTACCAGCGTATACAGGGCCCATGTAGGCAACTGTACTACCATCAAATAAATCACTTTCTGACTCACTATCAAGTGCCCCTTGTAACTTTTCTACAGCACTGTCCATAGCTTCTTGTGTATCCCATATATTCCAACTGATCGCACTATTACCATCAAATAATGCACCGGTTATTTGAAGTCCGTCTGAATCTTCATAAATAGGTTCCACTTTTTCTTTTAAGAAATTTAAGACAGCATCTGTATCTTTGGCAACACCAATTACGAGTCTCATGTAACCTGGCTTTTTCTCTTCTTTGTTAATGTTTTGATAAACTTTTCCAAAAACAGCTTCACCTTCATAAATTACTGGTGGTGCCGCCATGAAAGAAGCAGCTTCAGCTAAAGTTGCTTGAACTTTTTCGGCAACTGCATCACTAGCTTCTTTGCTTTCATAAGCCGACATATTTATTCCAGATGTCTCACCAGTTATTGCGGCCGTCATTGAAATTAATCCGGGCGTACCATCAAATTCAGGCATTACTTTGTCTTTTACAAAAGTAATAGCTTCGTCTTTTTTTCCGTCCTGTAAAGCGGGAATTGTTATTCTAAAATACATTTTTTCCTTTCTTTTTTTTAACTTTCCATAATTGTTGTATAAAATTTATTTTCTACATTTGTAAATAACTGAGTTTCTTTCATTCCTTTTTCCAGACCATCAGCAACTCTTTTATCAGAAAATACTTTTTCTCCAACAACTTCAGTTTCACCAATGTTTTCATACTCTGTGATGAAAATCATTTTGTATGCATCTCCCCAGCCCTCTTTAAGTATTTTTACTTTTTTACCTGTGATTTCGTTAAATAAAGAACCCATTTCGGCCATCCAAGCCTCTGCTTCAGCGATTCTTCCTACTGCCACAGTGTATATAGCAAAATTTGTGACACTCATACTAACTTTCCTTTCTTTTACTCATACTAAAAATATGGCACTAAGTATGTTGATAAAATTGTGAATTTTTTGTTAATTGAAAACTGCCTTGTATATAAACAATAATTGTATATTATTAAATTAATCCTTCGACCAAAAGGCGGAGAGAACTATGAAAATAACAGTACCAAAAATAATTGGGTTAAAGAATAGTCGTGTCATATCCATGATGACTGCTTATGATTATCCTTCTTCAAAAGCAATATCTGATGCAGAAATAGATATTATTCTCGTAGGAGACTCACTTGCCCAGGTAGTTTTAGGCTATGATGACACTCTCTCAGTTACCGTTGATGAAATGCTCCATCATGTTAAAGCTGTTACCAGAGCAAATCCAAACTCCCTTGTTGTAGCAGATATGCCTTATATGAGTTATCACGTTTCTGAAGAAGAGACAATTAAGAACGCAGCAAGATTCATCCAAGAGGGAAAGGCAGATGCCGTAAAAATTGAGGGTGGGAAAAAAAGAGAAAATATGATTAAAGCATTAATTAATGCTGAAATTCCTGTAATGGGTCATCTTGGATTAACTCCACAATCTAAAAATGTAATGGGTGGTTATAAAATTCAAGGAAAAACTTTAGAACTTGCAAAAGAATTATTAGAAGACGCAATCCTCCTAGATTCTTTGGGATGCTTTTCTTTTGTTTTAGAGGGAGTTCCAAAGATAGTTGCTCAAACTATAACCGAACAAGTTTCTATTCCTACAATTGGAATTGGAGCTGGGGTACATGTAGACGGACAAGTACTTGTTTATCATGATCTTCTTGGTATGAAATCTAAAGAGTATATAGATGCAAAATTTGTGAAAAGGTATGACAACCAATATGACAGGGTTGTTGATACGATGAAAAATTTCAAAAAAGACATTGAAAATAAAGAGTTTCCTACTGATGATCACTCCTATGATTCGGGTGATTCTTTACTAGAAAACCTTGAAGAGTGGAAAAAAGAAGTTAAAAAAATTCTGTCATAACCCATATCTAGTATTAAATTAATAAGTACCTGCTTCGTAAGAAGCCACGTACAAGTGTCCATAGGAGATATATGAGTAAATATGATTTAGTCTCAATTGTGAGACCGACCGCTGAAGACAGCGTTGTTGAAGAACTACACAAAACTATAACTGATTTAATTACCACTAATGGTGGTAACGTATCAGATCAAGGAGTTTGGCAAAAAAGAAAACTTGCTTATCAAATTGATACTTTCAATGAAGGTATTTATACAATTACTTCATTTGAAGGTCCTGGAAATATTCCTGGAGAGTTAGATAGAGTGCTAAAAATATCTGATGATGTTATTAGACACAAAGTGTTAAAGATGGAAAGCTAGAGGTAGAGAAATGGTAGATAACACAGTAACAATAATTGGAAATTTAACAGCTGATCCAGAAGTAAGAGTCACAGACTCTGGTGCAACATTAGCTGAGATAAGAATTGCACAAAACAAAAGAAAAAGAAATAATGACGGATCTTGGGACGAAGGTGAGCCAATGTTCTTCCAGGGAACAGTTTGGAACGATATGGCAGAAAATGCATCTTCAACATTACAAAAAGGAATGAGAGTAATCGTTGTTGGAAGATTAAATTATAGATCTTGGGAGACACAAGACGGACAGAACAGATCAGTAGTCGATATAGCCATCGATGAAATTGCGCCTAGTTTGAGATGGGCAAGAGCAAATGTTGAGAGAACATCAGGTGGAGGGAGCGTATCGGAAGCACCTAAAGCAAGAGATGATTTCGAAGAGAATGAAGCTCCGTTTTAAGGTATATCATGGGTAAATCAAACAACAGATCAAGCAAGCCAAAGTTATCAAAATATGAAGCTCCAAAACAAAGGAGAATTACAAAAGAGCAGATAGAAAATGCAACATATAAAGATGTAAAACTTTTAGAAAAATTTTTATCTGATAGAGGAAAAATCAGATCCAGCTTAATTACAGGGATAACTAAACAAGAACAAGCAAAAATTGCCAGACTTGTAAAAATTGGAAGAGAGTTAGCTCTTTTGCCTTATGTAACGACAAGTTCTTATAAGCAATCCTACAACAGAAGATGAAAGTAATTTTAAATCAAGATATTAAGAAACTTGGTAAAAAAGGAGACGTTGTCGAGGTTGCTAAAGGTTATGCAAGAAATTATCTACTTCCTAAGAACTTAGGTATAAAAGCTACTCCAAAAAATATTTTACTTGCGGAAAGAATGCAAGAAAAGAGACAAGCCTCTATTGAAGAAAACATTGAGTTAGCAAATTCTATCAAAGAAGGACTCGCCGATGCAAAAATTGTAATTGCCGCAAATTCAACTGACGAAGGCACACTTTATGCTGCAATTTCAAATGATTCAATAATCGAAGCAATCGAAAAATTTTCGGGGTATAAAATTGAAGAAGATCAAATAGCTGAAAACTCAATTAAAGAAATAGGTTTACACAACATTGCTATCAATTTAAGTGGAGATGTTTCATTTGAAGTAACTCTAGAAATTGTTCCGGAGACATAAATATGGCTGGACCGGAAGCAGTATCAAATAGAGATTTAGACGGCCTTCAAAAAGCACCTCCAAATAGTATTGAGGCTGAAGAAGCATTATTGGGAAGTGCACTTTTATCTCGAGATGCTGCAAATAGATTGATGGAATCAGTTAAATCATTAGATTTTTATAGTCCTACAAATCAAACAATTTTTGAGGCTATGAAAGACTTGTTTGATTCAGGAAAACCAATTGATAGCGTTACTGTTTCAGAGACTGTCTTTAAAGATAATAAAAATACTACAAGTTTAAAAACCTCATCTATCGCAAGATTGATAGAAAATGTACCTAGTTCAGCAAACTTTGAGAGATATATTGAAATTGTTCTCGAACATTCAAACAGAAGAAAACTACTCAAAGCTAGTGGAAGGATCGAGCTTTTAGCTTATGCCCTTGATAAAGATATATCGAATGTTATGGATGAAGCTGAGCAGTCAATATTTACTGCCTCAGATGATGCTATTGGAGAGGGACTTATTGGGGTATCAGATGTATTAAATGATGCAATTGAGAGAATTGAAGAAATTGAAAATAGGGGTACTGGTCTTTCAGGTTTAGCAACAAATTTTGCAGATCTTGACTCAGTACTTGCTGGGCTTCAAGAAGGAAATCTTGTTGTAATCGCTGCAAGACCTAGTATGGGTAAATCATCGCTTGCATTAAATATTGCGACAAATGTTTCAAAAGAAGACAAAGTCACAGCTTTCTTTTCACTTGAAATGACAAAAGAAGAATTAGTTCAAAGAGTATTATTTTCTGAAGCAAAGGTTACTTCAGGAGATGCAAGAAAAGGTCAACTTGGTCCTGAAAAGTGGTCTCGTGTTGTTGAAGCAGCATCAAAAGTAAACAATATGCCTCTATATTTCGATGATGCTTCTGTAATCACAGTCACAGATATTAGAGCAAAATCTAGAAGGCTTAAATCCTCAAAAGGTCTTGATCTTATTGTTGTAGATTATCTTCAATTAATGCAGGGCATGTCTGGAGACAATAGACAGCAAGAAATTGCGGAAATAAGTAGAAACTTAAAGAATCTAGCCCGTGAGTTAAAAGTTCCAATCATTGCTCTATCACAGTTAAATCGTGCAGCGGAAGCAAGAGAAGATAAAAGACCACGATTAGGTGATCTTCGAGAATCAGGAGCTATTGAACAAGATGCTGATATTGTGATGATGCTTTATAGAGATGATTATTACAATCCAGCTACAGAAACCCCAGGTGTTGCCGAAGTTAATATTGTAAAGCATAGATCTGGATCAACAGGAAAAGTAGATCTTTACTTTAGCAAGGAATATACACAGTTTTCTAATTATTCAAGACAACAAGATTAGTGAATAAAACTTTTGGAGCTTACGCTGCAATAACAGTTTTAGCTATTTCATGGGGAACCATACCCATAATTATCAAAACCACTGATATAAGTCCATTAAGTCTCGTGGGAATAAGAACATTTATCGGTTCTATTTTTCTTTCATTATTCTTTATCAACAAAAAAGTAAATTTTAAAGCTTTAATTAAGCCAGGATTAATTTTAGGACCTTTGTTAGCGATCCACTGGGCAACAATGTTTGAATCTATAGATAGAAATAGCGTAGCCGTTGGAATAGGTTTAGTTTTTTCTTATCCTATTTTTGTTCTAATTATTGAAAGAATTCGTGGAAAGAAATTAACAATAATTCAAATTTTAATTATTTTAATTGGATTTAGTGGCTTGATAATTTTGCTAGAGGTTAGATCTATCAATTCGATAAGTGGATTAATTTTTGGGATTTTAAGTGCAATAAGTTTATCTTTTTTAATAACAATTGGTGAATATTATACATCTGAATTTGGCGGTTTAAATATTGCATTTGCACAATTGATTTCTGCAGGATTCGTGATGCTTTATTTTACTACTCAAGGCTTTGGATGGATGATAGAGAATATAGGCATAAGTCTTTTTCTTGGAATTTTTTTAACAGCTATAGGTTTAACAACATATTGGTATGTAGTAAAAATTATTAAACCTTTATCCGTAAGTACCATTACTTATTTAGAGCCAACTTCTGGAGTTATTTTAGGAATTATTTTATTAGATGAAATAATATCTCTAAGCCAGTTAATAGGCTTTGTTCTTATTATTTTTGTTGGAATATCCCAAGTGATTTATGATTCAAGGATTAAATCTGATTAATCATGAAAGTATGATTTTCTAAGAATTTAATTAGATTCCATTCTGAATTATTTTCCTTCAAGAACTGTAAAAAAGTCTCACTTTTTAGAAACAACGGATAGGTAAGTTTTTTATAGTTTTCTCTATTCAGATGTTCAACAATTTTTCCATCTGAAATTTTTTTAATTGCACTGCCTAATTCATTTGCAGTTACGACACAGTCAAAATTTCTAAGAACTTCATTATCAACTTTTAAGTCACTACTATTTTTATAGTTAACAAGCTTTAAGTATTGATTTTCAACTATTCCAAGCTCTTCAATATCTTTAGATGAAAACAGTTCTCTATCAATAATAATTTCTAATATTTCCATTAATACAAAGATACAATCTTTAACAACTAAGAAGTATTGCAATATAAAAATATTTCACTAACTTTACTCTATGGACACTTACAAAGGATCAGGAGTTTCTCCCGGTATTGGTCTTGGTAAATTTTACGTTATTAACAATGAAATTGATTTTTCAATACCTAAAAAGCTGAGTTTTAAAGAAAGCCAAAAAAAATTAGATAAGAGATACAAACAACTTATTAGTGAATTAGAAAAAGAAAACAGACAAGATGAATCTGAAGTTTTAGATGCATATCGTCTTATTGTTAATGATCCAGAGATAATTGAAATGGTTGATGACGGCCAAAATCTCCAAGAGATTTTTCAAGCTTTTAAAGACACTTCAGATCAAATGCTCAGTATTGAAGATGATTATTTTAAACAAAGAGCCGAAGACATAATTTCTATTGGTAAAGAAATTATTTTTACAATGCAGGATATTGTTATTGATAAAAATTTTACTGAGGACGTAATAATTTTTGCAAAAGAATTAACACCAAATGATACTTCATCCATAGATCTAACAAAAGTAAAAGGTTTTGTTGTATCTAATGCTGGACCTACATCCCATGCGGTAATCGTTGCTAAAAATTTAGGAATACCTTGTGTGATAAATTTTGATATCAAAAAAATCGATACGAACTTCGATAAAAGTGTTGTATTAGATGGGGACACTGGAGATATATTCTTTGATCCAACAGCTGACGTTCTAAAAAAAGTTCAAGAAGGAATGAATAAAATAGATAAATTAAAAGAATCTTATAATCATGAATCAATTAAATACTTAGATATTGAATTAAGAGCGAATATAGGGAGCAGTGAAGAAATAGATGCTTTTGATGATGATCGTATTAAATCAGTTGGTCTATTTAGATCTGAATTTGTCTATATTGACAGATCCTCAAAACCTACGTTAAAAGAACAAATAGAAATAAATAATGAATTAAATACAAAATTTTCTAACACTATTGTTTTTAGAACCTTAGATATAGGTGGTGACAAACAAGTTCCATATTTGAATTTACCCAAAGAAGAAAATCCATTTCTTGGGATAAGAGGAATAAGATATTCTCTAGACGAAGAAGATCTTTTCAGAGAACAAATAATTTCAATTCTTAGTTCAGACTTGAAAGAAAAAGTAAAAATAATGTTTCCAATGGTTTCTATTCTTGATGATTTTTTAGATGCAAAGAAAATAGTTATAGATGAATCAAATAAATTAAATGTTACCCCTCCTCCTTTAGGGATAATGGTTGAAACACCTTCTGTTGCATTAAATGCTGATCAGTACATTCAACATGTTGATTTCTTTTCAATTGGAACTAATGACTTGATTCAATATACTTATGCAGCTGACAGGGGTCTTTCGTCATTAAACAAATATCAAGATCCCCTTGACGTATCTGTTCTAAGATTAATTACTAATGTAATTGATACTGGGTTAATGAATGATATAGAAGTCTCTGTATGTGGAGACATGGCTTCGGATCAAGAGGCATCAATTATTTTATACTTACTGGGACTTAGAGTTTTCAGCATTGCTCCATCTCAAGGACCAAATATAATCAATTCACTAATTCATGCAAAGGAGAATTTATCACATATAAAGAAACAAGAAATTCTTTCTTCTTCAGATTCTCAAAGTTTAAGAAAACTCATATCATAAAAATATATTGAAAGTTTTTGGAATACTGCTTGCAGCTGGTTTGAGTGAGAGATTTGAATCAGATAAACTATTTGCTACATTCAAAGATAAAGAGCTTATCAGATATCCACTCGAAACTTTTTTAAATTGTGACGATATTCACTCATTAGTTATTGTTTGTAATGAAACCAATATTGAAAAAATTAGAGAAATTTTAAATTCATATTTAATTGATAAAAAATTTGAATTGATTTTAGGTGGCAAAACAAGACATGAAAGTGAGATTTTTGGTCTTAATACTTTAAAATTAATGAACATAGACAGTAACGATTTAGTTGCAATTCATGATTGTGCAAGATCTTTTCTCCCTGAAGGCTTATTAAAGGAACTTATTACAGAAGCAAAAACACATGGTTCTTGTTCTCCATACGTAGAGACAAGCCTTTATAGTAAATTATCACAGGAGCTTTTAACTGATAATCTTGTAGAAATTCAAACTCCCCAAATATTTGAATATAAAATTTTACAAAATGCCTATATTGATCAAGATGAAGAACAAATGATCTCTCATGACACAACGGAACAAGTTTCAAAAAAATTGAATATTGAATCAAAAGTTATTTTAGGTTCCGAACTCAATCTTAAAATAACATATAAAGAAGACCTAGAAACTATAAAATTAAAACTAGAAGAGTATGGTAATAAATGAGTTTATTAAATAGGTATTCAAACGTCGTTAAAGAAAGAGGTAAGAAAACAAAAGTTGCTTTAGTTGGAGCCGGACAAATGGGTCAGGGTATTGTTACTCAAATCAACAAAATGGAAGATACAGATCTTGTTTTAATCGTTGATAAAAACCAGGACAAACTAGATATGGCACGAAGCAAATACGATACAGATAAAGACATTACAATTTCATCCCATCTTGATTCACTTGATGATAAGGATTTAGATGTAGTCATAGAGGCAACAGGAACACCCTCTTCAGGGGCTGACGTTGCATTCAAGGTTTTAAATAGAAACATTAATTTGATTCTATTGAATGTTGAGACAGAAGCAACGATAGGTCTAGCTTTAAATAAAGAGGCAGAGAAAAATAATACTATTGTCACCGTTGGAGATGGAGATGAACCAGTTGCAGCAGTTGAATTATTCAATTTTGCAAAGGAAATTTCTCTTGATGTAATTGCAATTGGTAAAGGAAAAAATAATCCTTTTGATGTGTTTAAAACCCCTAAAGATCTTGAAAAAGAAGCTTTAAAAAAGAACATGAATCCTTATATGCTAACAAGCTTTGTTGATGGCAGTAAAACGATGATTGAAATGGCGGCATTAGCAAATTATCTTGATTTCAACATTGATACTGATGGTATGCACGGACCTAACTCTACATATGATGAGTTAAATTCAATATTTATACCTAAATCATCTGGGGGTATTCTTGAAAAAACAAATATTGTTGATTTTGCCTTTGGAGTAGCGCCTGGAGTCTTTGCAATAGTCTATTCAGAAGATGACTATGTAAATTACGAAATGGAATACTTAAAAATGGGAAAAGGCCCATACTGGACTCTTTACAGACCATATCACTTAACTAGTTTGGAGATTCCAAGAACGATTATGAAATTAATGGTTGATAAAGAAACACAATTAAGTGCAAAAAAATGGAATGTTGAAGTGGTTGCACATTCAAAAAAAGATCTCAAAGCAGGTACAAATCTTGGTTCAATTGGTGGAGAAAATATTTATGGCAAAGCAATGAGAGTTGAAAATTCAAAAAATCTTGCACCATTAGGATTATCCGAAAATAATATTTTGAATTCCGATGTTAAAAAAGGTGATCCAATCGAGATCAAGAACATTGACATAATTGATAATCAACTTTATAAGTATTGGTTATCACAAAATAGTTGAATAAATATTGAATAAAATATCAAATTGTTATTATAAATTTTGAGCTTATTATGAAAAAACCTAATCAAAGAATCGGTGCAGATATTGTCAAAACTGATTTAGTAGAATTGCATCAATCATCTTCAAATAAATCAGCTACCTATGCATTGCATTTTGATACTGAGGATACAAATCAATTCTGTGATTTTACCGAAAAAATTCAAAACTTGGTTTCATCTTCAAATGTTGCACATGGTTCAGTAATTATATCAACTCCACATACCACCACTGCAATAATTATTAACGAATCTGAAACAGGGTACATAAACGACTTCAAGAGAAAACTTGAAGAACTTGTTCCAACAGATTCATATTATGAGCATGATGATTGGGATTTAAGAACTGAAAACATGCAAGAAGACGAAAATGTAAATGGACGATCCCATGTTAGAGGTTCTATCATTGGGTCTACTTCAGTATCTTTACCCATAGTTGACTCAGAAATTATTTTAGGAAGATGGCAACGTCTTTTTTTCGTAGAATTAGATTGCGGACGTTCAAGAAGACTTTTTGTCCAAATACAAGATTTAAATTAACCTTTTACATTTAAAAAGTAATCAGGCTCTTCTCCTATTTTCCATTTTATATTACATCCCATGCTTGGTAGTTGTTCAGAGATTGGCTCATCATTATTTACTAACGCTTGAATAGCACTTCTCAGACTTTCACCATTAGTCGGCACGTCATTACCAGGCCTAGATCCATCCAATTGTCCTCTATATATAAGATTTTTATTTTCATCAAAGAGAAAAAAGTCTGGGGTACATTGCGCTGTAAATTTCTTTGCGACGGATTGATCTTCATCAACTACATACGGAAAACTATATCCTAAGATATCTGCGTATTCTCGCATTTTATCAATGCTATCTTCAGCATATTTTTCTTGAGAGCTGTCATTTGAATTTATTCCTATGACACCGATTCCATCTTGTATTATTTCATTAGTTAAATTTACTATTTCATCATTGACATGTTTAACAAAAGGACAATGATTGCATATAAACATGATGAGAGAACCTCTTTTATCATCAAACATTTCATTGGTATACATATCCCCATCAATACCAAGTAAATTAAAATTTGGCATTTTTGTTCCTAACGGTAACATTGTTGATTCTACATCCATAAAATACCTCCTATTTTATTGCATTATAAGCAAAAATTAGGATTATATGACTGTCAGGTTATTACGAAGTTACAAGTAATAAGTAAAAATTTTTTAAAGACGAATGAAACGCAGTGTTTTATTTTTTATAATTAACTTATGTGATATTACAAGTATTACATGTTTGTTACAAAATGTGACAGATTGATCAATCTAAAGGGGGATTGGAAAAATATGAGAGAATCCATACAACGCTTTGGTGGTGCTGCTGCAGGAATGGTTATTCCTAACATTGGCGCTTTCATTGCTTGGGGTTTAATAACAGCTCTATTTATCGATACAGGATGGGCTCCAAATGAGAACCTATCTGAAATGGTAGGACCAATGATCGTTTATCTACTTCCAATATTAATTGGGTATACAGGTGGAAAAATGGTTCATGGTCATAGAGGTGGTGTGATTGGTGCTGTAGTTACAACTGCAATTGCAGTTGGTGCATCTGACCCACAATTCTTTGGTGCTATGGTCTTTGGACCACTTAGTGCTTGGACAGCTAAGAAAGTTGATGCAGTTCTTCAACCCGCCTCACCGGAGGGTTTTGAAATGTTAATTGATAACTTTTCATTAGGTATCCTTGCAACAGTTCTTGCAATTGTTGCAAAACAAATAATTGGACCAATAATGCAAGGTGTCTTAGATGTTCTTGGTGGTATTTCCGAGGGTATCGTTGATGCTGGGTTACTTCCATTGGTAGACTTGCCAATCGAAGTTGCTAAAGTATTGTTCCTTAATAATGCAATCAACCACGGTTTGTTTGGTCCGTTAGGAGTTGCTGAAGCAGCCGAAACAGGACAATCAGTATGGTTTATGCTTGAATCAAGCCCAGGCCCAGGCCTTGGTATGTTGATAGCATATTGGGTTGCTGGATCAGGAATGTGGAAACAATCCGCTCCAGGAACAATAATAATTCATTTCTTTGGAGGTATTCATGAAGTGTATTTCCCATATATATTGGGACATCCAATTATGATACTTGCCATGTGGGCTGGTGGAATGTCACAAGCTCTTTGGTTCCAAATAACTGATGCTGGACTAGTAGCAGCAGCGTCTCCAGGAAGTATTTTGGCTTATCTGCCATTAATACCTAGAGGTGGAGCAGTTGGTGTACTAGGAGGAATTGCAATCGGTGCAATAGTATCTGCAGTAGTAGGTGTTATAGTACTTAGAGCAAGACCAGTTAAAGAAACAGACGCTGGTGTAGAAGACACAATCACTGTGGACAATGTTCCTGGTGTCTAGATTTCTTACTAATTAAGAATTAGATTTGGGGAGGTTTTACCTCCCCAAATTTTTAAGGAGTAAAATGAGCAAAAGTTCGATAAATGCAAGCGAAGTAAAAAAAATAATCCTTGCCTGTGAAGCAGGTATGGGTTCAAGCGTAATGGTGAAAAATAGTTTAATAAAAAAGGCAAAAAAGGCTGGTTTAGATGTTTCAATTGACCATTCTCCAGTGAATTTGATACCTCAAGATGCTGACGTTGTAGTAGCTCATGCAGGATTAGCAGGGAGAGCAAGAGAAGTTGCAGTAAATTCAGTAGTGATCTCATTCAATATGTTTATGAACGATCCAGCAATTTCAAAGCTAATTACAGATTTATCAGAAGGAAATGAAATTAAGAGTTCTTAAGTTGTGGATATATTAAAAAAATCATCTATATCTACATCAACAAATCTAAATAGTAAAGAGGAAGCAACTATTCTTGCAGGTAAATTACTAGTTGAAGGTGAGTATGTAACCAAAGAATATATTGATTCTATGTTAGAAAAACTTGAAAAAGAGGGATTTGCGACTTACATAGGTAATGGTGTTGCTATACCTCATGGTATGGAAAGTGGAAAACAATTTATAAAAAAAACTGGCATATCTTATATACAATGTCCACAAGGTGTTGAGTGGAATGGTGAAACTGCATATATAATTGTTGGAATAGCCGCAAAAAATGATGAACATTTAGATGTTCTTGCAATTTTAGCTGAATTAATTGAAGATCCAGATGATGCAAAACAACTATGGAACATAGAAGATATTGAATTAATATACGAAAAATTTAAAATTTAGTCAGTATGAAAAAAGCAATACATTTTGGTGCTGGAAATATTGGTAGAGGATTTATAGGTCCAGTTTTACAAGACAATAATTATGAAGTTATATTTGTTGACGTTGATGAGAGATTAATTGACAAACTTAATACTTCTAAAGAATATCAGGTTTTTAAACTTGGAAATACAAAAGATAACTCAATAAATGTTCAGAATGTAAGTGCGGTGAGTTTAAACAATTTTTCTGCAATATCCGATATTTTGAATGAAGTAACCTTAATATCGTCATCAGTTGGACCAAAATTTGTTCAAGATGTTTTTGATGTAATTAATAAAGTACAATTTAAAAACGAAGTAACTTTTATTGCATTCGAGAATATGTATAGAGCTTCATCAACAGTTCAAAAAAATAGTGAAGCTTCAAATCCATACTTAACTGTAATAGATGCAGTTGTTGACAAAATTATTCCACCCCAAAAGAAAGATTCATTAGACGTAATTGTTGAAAATTATGGTTCAATTATTCTTGATGAGTCTAAAACCAAACCATTAGTGATATCCGATATTGTTAAGTATGGACATTATGAAGAAGAATTTATTAAAAAGTTATGGTTATTAAATGGTCTACATCTTCAATTAGCATATTTTGGAATATCAAAAGGATATAAATACATACACGAAATTTACAAAAGTGATGAAGGTAAAGAATTTGCAATTAAAGCATCTTCAGAATTGATGAATGCATTTTCTTTATTTGCGAAAAAATATGATGACATTGAAGAATTTTCTTTAAATATTAATGATAGATTTTCATCAGATACAATAAATGATGAACTATTAAGAATTGCACGAAATCCAAATATAAAATTTGCAGAAAATGAAAGATTTGCAAAACCATTGGATATTCTAATTCAAAATGATCAACCTGTTGAATCTTTTAAACGAATTATTGATCTGCTTCAAAAAATTGATTATTCCTATATTGATGGATTCAACGATTTTCATTATAATTTCAAAAATGGACTTCCTAATTTTCTACAAAATTTCTGGGGGTTAGATGATAGAAACATTAATAAATATTTAGAAAGGTTAACTTAAGTGTCTACAAGTAGTGAACTAATTGTCAATGCTGGTGTAGGTTTACATGCTCGTCCTGCTGCAGAATTTGTAAAGCTAGCTCAAGAATTTAATGGTAAAGTTACTCTCAAATATGGAGAAAAAGAGGCTGATGGTAAAAGTATGATTGGAATATTAAAGCTTGCTGTTAAACAGGGAACAAAATTTGAACTCACATTAGATGGTGAAAATGAGAATGAATTTATGAAAAAGTTTGAATTATTAGTAAGTAAAAATGACTGATAAATTTAAAGAGTTACTTTCGAAATCAGAAAAAATTAGTTTGGATACAAGTTGGGATGCAACGTATGAAGATCTTCCAGTTGTATTTGTATTAGATGTCAAAGATCTAGAATCTGGACTTGAGAAACTTGAGGAGGTAAAAGGTTACGGATATATAGCGACATGGCGCAAGAACCTATTTGCATTTAATACAAAACTTATATCTAAAAGATGTGGTTTAATTGATGAGAATGGTGGACTTTTAAAAGCTCCAAGAGTTCCAAAAATATAAATTATCTAGCTAAATTCCACTTGAATATATTTTGAATAGTGTACATAGATAGAATAGTTACACCTAGTTTCATAAATTCTCTCAACCACCAAATATTTTGGGGAACATCCATAGCGTTACCTAATGCACCACCAATTAAACCACCAAGTAATCCTGAAAGAATTAATAATCTATAATCCCTTCTATTCACATTTTTGACAAACAATGATGCAATTAAACCGTAAAGTAGCCATACAGAGATAAAAGAGACTACACGCCAAACAATACCCATAAATTAATTCTACTATATTTTTATTAACTTATTTTTTAGCTATTTTTTTAACTATGACTGACTCAATTCTTCTGTTGTCTATTTCTGCAACAGTTATCTCAAGTCCATCAATAGTTATTTTTTCTCCATTAGACGGTAATTGTTCCGAATGACTTAAAAACAAACCTCCAACAGTAGCAACATCTTTTTCGTTTGGCTCTAATCCAAAAAATTCTTCAAAATCATCTATATCTGTTTTGCCTTCAATTGTCCATTGACCGGGTCCAAGTCTTTTTATTCCACTAAATCTCTGATCATGTTCATCAGGTAAATCTCCTACAAATTCTGATAAAACATCCTTTATTGTTATTACTCCTTCGATGCCACCATTTTCATCAATTACACACGCAAAACTTGCTTTATTCTCTCTAAGTATGTTTAAAGCCGAAAGAGAAGTTGTATACTCAGGTAAATAAATTACATCTTTTATTAAATTCTCTATCTCAACACTCTCTGAGTCTTGTTTTAAATTTAATAAATCTTTAACGTAAACGACGCCATAGGTGTCATCTAGTGACTCTGATTTTGATATAGGTAATCTTGAAATTCTTTTTTCATCGACAATTTTTGTAACGTCACTTATCGTAAGAGGAACAGATAAAAATAATACATCAACCCTAGGAGTCATAATTTCTTTGATAGGTCTATCTGAAAACTCCAGTAGAGAGTCGATAATCTCTCGCTCTGCTGGAAGAATTTGACCTTCTTGTTCTCCTAAGGCCGTCAATGCTTGAATGTCTGCTTCTGTAATTTCATTATCACCATCCATGTCACCAGTCCGACCAGTCCCGTATTTATTTATTGAATTTGTTATAAGATTTGTAAATGGGGCAAATATTCTTGATAAATAAGTTATCAATAAAGAAGTTTTTGACATGAACTCAACAGGTTTTCTTGTAGCAATAGTTTTAGGCGTTACTTCACCAAAAATTAAAACAAGAAATGTAATAAATAATGTTGCAATTACTCCACCAGTTCTTTCTCCAAACTGTCTTACAAATATAATGGTTGCAAGAGATGCCATAAGAATGTTTACAAAGTTATTCGCTACAAGAATGCCACCAATTGTTTTTTCAATATCATCTTTTGCATTTTTAATTCTTTTATTTTTCTTTGAATCATCTAGTTGATGAATTTTTTCTCTTGGGAGGGTTGTTATTGCGGTCTCTGAACCAGACAACATAGCAGAAAATATTAAACATATAAATATGAGGAGGTAAAGGACGATGTCTAAGTTAGTACTCAATTTGTATATATGATTCTAGAGGATTTTAAGTTAAATTAAAGAATTTATTTAATTTAGTTTTTGATACTGGTTTTACTGCAAAAAAATCAGCACCTACTCTTTTTGCTTGAAATTCGTCGGCTTCCCTGTCTGCTATTAATGCTATGGGTGTGTTCATAGTAATTTTGTGCCTTTTCAATTCTTTAATTATTGATGGTCCACCATTATTTTTAACTTGCATGTCGACAAATATATAGTCTATGCGTTGATTTAAACTTTCTAATTCAATATTTTCGAGTAATTCATAATCAAAATCAATATATTTTTCAATAGATTCTATTACCCATTGATTGTCACTATAAATTAAAATTTTCACAGTTTTAAAAGCATACTATTCTGTAATTTTAAATAATAATGACATATTTAATTTCTACCTTAATTTTTGCAGCGGTTGGAACTGCGCAATTAAATATTTTCGAAATAGAAGGCATTTTTTCCAATGCCCATATAAACGCGCTTGAAGACCACATTGAGGAGTATGAATACACAGAAAATGATTTATTAATTCTTCAATATAGCTCTAAAGAAGGAAGTGCTGAGAGTATTGCAGAATTAAATAGCTTATTATCAGGATATGATTTTCCAATAGGAGTTTGGTTTGGTCCATATAAAATATCTGTAGATTTTAAACAACTCGACAATTTTGATTACATTGGCTTTTCTCCAGGACTAGAAATTAAAAATGTAAGTTTTGATGAATCAGTAGAAAAAAAATATTGTACGATTAATATTTGTAATCTTGAAGAAAGAAAAATTTTTGTTTCTTCAAACGAAGGAATATACGATAATTATTTAATTGTTGGAACACTTGGATCATTTATTGAGAATATAGATTTTGTTGTATCCGATCAATCAATCGAATTTTTTAAACCCTCATTGTTTGAGCGCTTCTATATTGCTATTTCAAATCCAATATTCACATACATGTTTTTTGTTCTAGGCTTTGCATTAATTGGTCTTGAACTATTTGCTATAGGACCAGGTTTGATGGCAGTTGTAGGGTCACTACTTGTAATATCTTCTACTTTGCCATTTCAAGAGTTTGGAATAAATTATTATGGAATTCTTATATTTGGTATTTCATTTTTAATGTATATAAAAATCTTATCAAGAGGTTATTTTTCAATTCTTGGAGTAGTAGCATTCCTAGTTCTTTTTATTTCTTCATTTGTGATGTTTAGAAATTATCAAATTAGTGTAAATTTCCTACTTTTATTTTTAGTCTCAGTTGCTCTCGCATTATTTTATTTTGTAGCAATACCGACTGTTATAAGATCAAGGCTTACCACTGATACAAGTGGCGGAACTTCTTTGGTTGATAAAGAGTGTGAATTAATAGAAATTCTAGAATCTGACATAGGCCTTGTTCGATATAAAGATACAAAGCTTAGGGTTAATTTAGAACTAGATAAGTCTTATAAGGAAAAACAAGATTATATCTTCTTGGAAAAAGATGGAAATCTTTACATCTAAATAACCATAAAACTTCGCGAAAAAAACCTTTTGCCATTTATTTTTTTTGAAATAACGTTCCTATATGTTAGAAATAAAAATTTCAACCTGGCAATACAATGCTCTCTGTAGGCAACATAGTTCAAATTTATTCTTTCCTCCTGCCACTTTTGAAAAAAAAGAAGATAGAGAAAAAAGAGAGGCAAAAGCAAAAGCTGTTTGTAATGGCTGCCCTGTTAAAGTCAATTGCTTAGAAGAAGCTAAAGAGATTGAAGAACCTTTTGGAATCTGGGGAGGATTAAACGAAGTCGAAAGAAAACGAAACTTAATATTTTCCTAAAGTTTTTTTCTTGATCCTACCTTATCAATTTTTTGGGTTACGCCAATCTTGTCAAGCAACTCCAGATAAGGAATTGCATACTTTCTAGAAAGACTAGTTTTATCTTTAAATTCTTTTACAGAGAATTCATCAGGCATTAATTCGATAATTTTAACTAATTGTTTCAAATGTACATCAGAGATAATGATTTTAGAATCAACCCTGTAAATTTTTTCTGATAAAAAAAGATCTCTTAAATTATTCCTATCAAAATCTTTTGTGTTGATAATATTTACATCCAATGCTTTACCAAGTAGTTCTTTAATTTTTATATATTGATTTTCTAGAGCTTCAGAGTTATGTATTTTTTTAATTATTTGATTATTTGATATTGTTATATTCTCTTTACCTTTAATTAGTTGTTCCAATATATCTGGCGATATTTGATAGTTATTTTGAAAGAAATCTTTTACACCAGTTTTATTTATTGAATCTATATTATTTTGTAAGTCTTCAAAAATTTTCTCAAGAACCGATTCATTGACAAATAAATTTTCTATTTGTTTGAATTCTTTATTATTTTCGAAGAATTTTATATCTAAAAAGTCAAAAATATCTAATAAATTATTTATTTTGACTTTGTTCTTAATTTTATTGTTCAACTTTAAAAATTGGTTTTTATCAGGAAATAGGAGGAACTTTCCACCGATATATTTATTTCTATCTACATTTTCAATTAGTAGGTTCTCAAAAATTGGAATCGGTACCGCTTTGGTTAGACTTAAAATAGCGAAAGTCTCTTTTTCAGAATTTATAAATTTTATCTTCGATATATGTGCATTATTTGTTCCAAAAAAAATTCTTAACGTTCCTTTTAAAATCGATCTATCCACATCTTTATTATTTAATTTGATGAATAAATTGCTTGAAAAAGTAATTTCTTCATTTGAAAGTAGGTCGCCTCTTCTGGGAATATTTTTGTTTGTTTTTTTTAAAGACAATGCCACCCTTTTTGTTAGATCATTTTTATCATTCTTCTGATTTTTGCTTTGAACTTCTTTTATTTGAAGCTTTTCATTATGTAAATTGTAAATAATATTTTCATAATCAAGTCCTTTAGTTGCTGTACCGGTAATAACTTTTCCAGTTCCATCAATTGTGAAGCTTCTATCGATCCATAGTCGTGGTGTTTTTTCCTCAAATTTACAGGTTTTAATATAATTATGAATCGACGCGCAAAACACTTTCCTGTTTGAGGTCTCTTTGTTGAACTCCAAAATGAGGTAATTAATATCTTGATGATTATTTAGTTTTTCATTTAAGAATTCTTTTTTCACCTCACCTTCAAGTAGATCAATTTTCGTAAATACAAATATAAAATTCTTTTTGTTAAGTGAAGTTAATGATTGAAAATGCTGTTCAGACTGCTCAGACCAGTTTTGAATTGAATCTATTATAAATAGAATTACATCTGCATTAGCAAATCCAGATATTGTGTTTTTATAAAAATCTTTATGACCAGGAACATCAACTATTGAATATGTCTTGTCTTCAATTGTAAAATAGGTATAACCTAAATTTATAGTGAGGCCCCTTTTTTTTTCTTCGGGCAACCTATCAGTTTCTTGTTGTGTTAAAAAATTTACAAATGTTGATTTTCCATGATCTACATGTCCAGCGGTAGCAATGACTGTCATAACTTAGTAAAAAAATCTTTGATGTATATGTCGTTTTTTTCTGAACTGCTTCTTAGATCAATTATTATATTGTTTTTATTAATTCTAGGAATTATTGGGACCTCATTGCCCATTAGTTTTCTCATCAGGTCTGGATTTTCTAGTTCACTTATTTGTATTACTGGTGTAGATATAGACTTATTTGGTAAAGTTCCACCACCCATTACAGAATTATCATTTACAACTTCATGTTTTATTTCAAGATTTTCAGATACACTTTTGATTCTATTTTCTAAATCCTCATATTTCATTGCAATCATTTTCCATAATGGTATTTCTATTTCTTTTTTGGATACATATCGATTTGTAGTTTCTTGAAGTTCAAAAAGAGTTAACGGGGAACAACGGTATGTTCTGAATAAAGGAGACTCCTTTATTGATTGAATAATTTTTTTATCTCCAGCTATTACTCCAGACTGTAAAGATCCAAATAGTTTATCGCCTGAAAACATGACTAAATCTGCACCTTGTATCAATGATTCCTGCACTGTTGGCTCGTCATCAAAAATATCAATATTTTCTTTTTCTAGAAATTTTCTACTTGCAACTAGCCCACTTCCAAGATCATGAATTAAAATACTATTTTCTTTTTCGGTCAAAGATTTTAAATCCTTCAAATTGACTTCCTCTACAAAACCATCAATTGAAAAATTTGACCTATGAACTTTTAAAATTAAAGAATCTTTATTATCTTTTAGAGCTTTCTTGTAGTCAGTTATTCTTGTTTTATTTGTTGTTCCGACCTCGACCATTTTTAAGCCTGTTTCTTGAATTATTTCCGGAAGTCTGTAAGATCCACCGATTTCAATTATTTCTCCTCTGGAAATTATTAGTGATTTTTTACCATAAATATTTTTTAATGTCTTTAGTGTTATATAAAGCGATGATGCATTATTGTTGACAAAGCAAACATCTTCAGAACCTAGAAGCAAGTTCATAGATTCATTTAAAAATTCATTTCTCACACCTCTTCTGTTATTCAAAATATCGTATTCCACATTCGTGCTTTCTCCATTAAAGTTAATATCAGTTTGTGCTCTTCCAAGGTTCGTATGTAACAATGTCCCAGTACAGTTGATAACTTTTTTTTGAACTTTTAATGTATATTTATATACTTCGTTTTCAAATTTCTTAATAGTTGTCTGACTGTCCTTTTTTTCATTAAGACAACTTTGAGCTATTGAAACTATTATTTCCCTAGGAAGATTAGATTCAACTTCCTCGACCAGCTTATTTACAGATATTTTATCCATATATTGCTGCTTTTATAGGTTTAAAACTCATGTTTATATCTTAAAGTGAAAAAATTTCATGTAATAATAAATTTTTTGAATAATTTGATATACGGTATAATTAAACTATGGATATACAAATCAAATCATCACGCTCAGTTCTAGCAACAGATAGTGCTGTAAAAAAGCTAGTTGAACTCAAAGCTGAAGAATCTAATGAAGATAGCTTTCTAAGAATGGGAGTTAAGCCAGGTGGCTGCTCTGGATTATCCTATGAAATGTTCTTCGATACAGAAAAACTCCAAAATGATGTTTTCGAGTCATATGAAGGGGTGGATATTGGTATAGATTCACAAAGTCTTGAGCACATCAAGGGATCAACTTTAGATTATAAAGAAGGGTTAATGGAGACTGGATTTTCAATCGACAACCCAAATGCAACGAGAACTTGTGGATGTGGAGACAGTTTTAGTTAAATTTATATCCAACTGAATGTACTGTTTTTATCCAATCAGATCTTTTTTCACCTAACTTTGACCTAAGTCTTCTAACATGAACGTCTACTGTTCTAGCCCCTCCAAAATAATCATATCCCCATACTTTTTCTAATAACTCTTCTCTTGACCAGACATTTTCTTGATTCTCAACGAAGAACTTTAACAATTCATATTCCATAAAGGTTAAATCTAATAATTGATCGTCGACTTTAGCTTCGTAAGTTTTCAAATTAATTACAAGATCGTCAAACTCAATTTTTTCTGATGAACTATCTCCAATTAAAGATTGAAATCTTGCAATTACTTCCTCTTCCTTACAATCATCTGATATTACCTCAATTTTTGGATTTTTAATTAAATCGATACTCTGTTTAAATTCATCTTCATTAGCAATTATTAGTTCAGGGATAGGTTTTGAAGCTGTTTCAATGTCAGATAGGTTTTTTTTGGTTTTTCCATACATAGAAAAAGACGTACACACTAAGTGAACCTCATTTTGAGTGGCTATTTTAGTCAAATCAACCGAATTCAAATCATAAGAATCTAGGCACGATATTACCTTTTCATGCTCTTTCTCTACATTTATATACGCTTTTACCATAATCTTGAAACAAATATTTAATATTTCCAAGTAACCAATATTTTAAATAAATACTACATTATTAACGAGAATATTAAAAGAGGTATTAAAAACAATGAAAATTAAAGCAGAATACATATGGATAGACGGTAAAACACCGACTGCAAAGTTAAGAAGTAAAACCAAAATTATGGACCAAGGGACCGAACCTCCAATTTGGGGATTTGATGGTTCAAGTACCGAACAAGCAACTGGAGATCAATCTGACTGTGTTTTGAAACCTGTATCACAATTTCCAGACCCCATAAGAGGTGGAGACAACATACTAGTAATGTGTGAGGTATTAAATGTTGACATGACACCACATGCTTCAAACACAAGAGCAGCGTGTGTTGCTTCAGCCGAAAACTTTTCTGAGTTTGAACCTATGTTTGGCTTAGAACAAGAATACACATTTTATGAACAATCATATGATTCCTTAAAATATGGACAACCTTTAGGATTCCCTCCTTCAGGTTATCCAGCTCCCCAAGGCGGTTATTACTGTGGTGTTGGAGCAGATGAAGTTTATGGTCGTTCAATTTCTGAAGATCATGCAACTGCTTGTATGGAAGCTGGGTTAAATATATCTGGAACAAATGCAGAAGTTATGCCAGGACAATGGGAATTCCAAATTGGTCCAGTAGGTGCACCTGACATTGGTGATCAAATATGGATTGCAAGATGGCTTTTGTATAGGATTGCTGAAGACTATAACATTTCTGCAACTCTTACTCCTAAGCCTGTAAAAGGAGATTGGAATGGTGCAGGTATGCATACAAACTTCTCTACAAAACAAATGCGTGAAGACGGTGGATACGATGCAATAGTTGCAGGATGTGAGGCTTTGGGTAAAAATGCTGAATTTCATGTTCAAAACTATGGTGCAGGTATAGAGGATCGTCTCACTGGAGACCATGAGACTCAAAGATTTGATACTTTTTCTTATGGTGTAAGTGACAGAGGAGCTTCCATTAGGATTCCATGGCAAGTTGAAGTAGATAAAAAGGGTTATTTAGAGGATAGAAGACCAAACGCAAACGCAGATCCTTATGTCATTGCAACAGTAATGATTGATACTGTCTGTTCTGCAGCATCGAGCTAATTAGCCTGAGGTATTAGTAGCTACTATTTCCTCAATTTTTTCTTGAAATTGGTTTATATTACTGTTGAAAGAATCTAATGCTGCAGCTCTACGCTCTCCAGTGTCAGACGAAGTTAAACCCTCTAAAAGTTCTTGGGAGTCAATATAAATAAGTTCTACCAAAGCTTTTAGTTCCTCGTGGCTTTTAACTAATCCAGCAAATGTTGTGGGCGGTCCTGGTTCAGTGACTGTAGATACAAACTGTTCTGCATCCTCAATAAAATTTGCAAATTCATCTTTTGCTTCTTGATACGAAACTTCCTCATTATCCCACCTATCGTTTGCCTCAAGAACTTTTGTTGCAAGATCAATAGATTGTATTTTTTCGGATGAAATTTCCTCTAAATATGTAATTACCTCGTCAGGCAATGTAGTAGTAGTTGTAGTAGTTGTCTCTTCTTCTGGCTCATCTTCTACAGCTTCAACAACATCTTCAACAACAGGTTCAATTTCTAAGTTGTTGTTTGTGGAGACTCGATTAATAAAAGTATAAGTTGTTGCAATCATACCTATCAACACCAATGGAAGAACGAGTCTACCTGGTTTTGGATCTTCATTAAATGTTTCCATGTCTACAGTTTATCAAATAAGTTATTAATTTCTTGAGTTATTATCTCCCACTTTGCATCTTCCAACTTAGATATTGTAATGAAGCCAGGACCAAAAAATACAGATGATATACCGTTAATGTTATTCAAATCATTCAAAAGAAGACTTTCATCTAAATCAGTCATTATTTTTTTTGCATTGGGGTTCGGTGTATCAATTAATTCCATAATTAAGGTTAATTTTAATATAAATTTTATTAATATATGACAGTATGAATTATGAAAATTTAAATAATCCTATAATAAAATTTTCATTTGAGAAAAAATATTTCTACAGTATATTTGGCCTCTATTTATTTTCCTTGGGTTCTTTAGTTCTTGGCTATTCATTTTATTTGCTTCTTGAATCCACTGGTCTTGTTGAAAAAAATATTATTACATGGAATGCACAAGGCCTATTTTGGTTTTTAATTCTATTTTGTGTTGCGATTTTTATTCTATTTATTCCAGTAGAGTTTTTAAATACTTTTAAGATTTACAATATTTCATTTAAGGATTTATTAACTAATGTAATTTTAGTAATTTTTACTTCACTATCTTTTCTAGTAATCTTTCAATTTTTCTTAAGTCCTTCAAATCAGATTATAAGCGATATTATTGACCTTGGAAAAGCTGTTTCTTTTTCTGGTTTTATTACCGTACCACTGATATTGTTTGTCGTACATAACCTAACAAGAAGGATTAATTTTTCTGAGAAATTCTCATATGGTTTTACTCTTTTTGTTTGGGTGATGTCTTCTCAATTATTTCTGTAATTTTTACATCTTTTCGACTGGTAAGATACCTAGGCATTCCATTAACAAATTTGAGTATTGAAGAAATAAATCTGTAATTTTTAACTTATTTTCTTTTAATACAGTATTTTCATTTTCAAGAATATTTATTCCTTGATACATACCATTAAATTTTTGAGATATTTCGTATAGATAATCTGCCAAGTGGTGTGGCTCATTATTTTTAATTGTTTGTTCAAAATAAAATTCAAATTTTATTAATGATCTAAGCAAACTTTTATCATTATTGTCTAACTCCTCCGACAAAATCGAAAAGTCTGAAACTTCTAGTGAAGAATCATTGATTAACTTCTGTGCTCTTACATTTGCATATTGAATATAAACACCTGTTTTACCATTTACATTTGTAAATTTTTCCAGATCAAACTTATAATCCGTATTTCTATTTGTAATTAGGTCACTATATGCAAGTACAGTGTTACTTAGCAGTCCTAGAGAAATCTCATCCAACTCATTATTTATTGTCTTTATATATTGATAAGTTTCATCATAAAGATCAGTCAATTTTTTTGTTCCACCTTCTCTAGTCTTGAAAGGGTTTCCATCAGCATCATTGACCGTACCGAATGATACATGCTCATATTCTTTTGTAGGGAAATCAAAGTACTCTAAAGACGAAAATAATTGTTCAAAGTGCAATTTTTGTCTTTTATCGACAATATAAAGGGTTTTATCAAACTCAAAATTATCTAATCTATCAAGAACCGTAGCTAAATCAGTTGTCAGATAAAGATAGCTACCATCAGATTTTGTTATTAAAATTTTTGGATCCGTTTTTAAATCTGATACATATGCTCCATCATCTAATGAAATTTTATTTTTACTTTTTAAATCCTCTATCATATCCGGAATTAAATCATTAACATCGCTTTCACCTCTCCATAAATCAAATTTGTGGTTAAGTTGATGTAAAGTTGATTCAAGGGATTTAAGGGAGGTGTCCTTTATGCTTTTCCATTTAGTTATTAAATCTTTTTGATTGTTGTTTAAATTTTTATTTATATTTTGAGCTAGCTGAGTAAAGTCATTATTTTTTGAGTACAAATCTGAGGCAATTGGATAAATTTCTTCCAATTCTTGAATTGTTATTTTTTTAAAATTAATTTTATTTTCAACTCCATATTGGATTATTTGAGCAATAGGCATACCCCAGTCACCCATATGAATATCACTTAGCACTGTATTACCAGCTAATTTATTTACATTATATAAACTTCGTCCAATATTTAATGATCTCAAATGGCCTACATGTAACGGTTTACCAATATTTGGACCACCATAATCAAAAATAATCTTTTTCGGGTTTGTTACTTTTATAAAGTTACGCACATTCTCAACAGTTTTTAAAAACTCGTTTAAGTTAATTTCAATGTTTATAAAGTTTTTTTCACCTATTTCATATTTTTTAATAAATGGTTCATTGTCGAGTTCTCTTTGAAAATTATCAATAATTTTACTCAAATTTGGATTATCTTTATGCTTTACAAGATTATTAATTTGTAGATCGAAAGATTCATTTTTTGTTAATTTAATATCAATTGTTTCAGTGACATTGAACTCCTTCAATACAGATTCTAAATTATTTTCTAATTTTCTAAGTTGGTACATCTAATTTCTTATATATTGTTTTATAAAATAAATTATAAATAGAAAATTATCAACCAAATAACGTCTAAACAATCTTTTTGGCTCCTGAATTAATCTAATTAACCACTCTAAACCAATATTTGCTAACCATTCTGGAGCTTTGATTTTTGTTCCCGCTACCCATTCAAAAACCGCACCAACTCCAACCATATTTGTATCTATCGAATTATTTTTTTTTATTAAATTGATAAATTTTTCTTGTTTTGGAAAACCAAGTGAAACCCAGAGTATGTCAGGATTTTTCGCATTTATATCATCTATATACTTTTCGTCAGAAAGTTCTTCATAGCCTAAATTAGGCGGGCAGGTAAAGCCTTTGATATTTACATCAGCATATTTTGTTTTAATACTTTCAATCATTTTTAAAACTATTTCTTCAGAATTTCCAAAAAAATAATGAGAAACATTATTACTTAAGCCTCTTTCAATTGTTTCTAAAAATAATTTATATCCATCCACTCTCATTTGATTATTTTTATAAATAATTTTTGAGGCTTTTGCTACTGGAAATCCATCTGGACATCTAATATCAAAAGAATTGATTGTGTTGTTGAGTTCTTTATCTTTATAACATCTGACTAATGTATTCGCATTACATATAGCAACTGAAATTTTATTCTTGAAAATCAAATCTTCGGCAACATCATCAATGTTAGTGACTGACATTTCAGTTTTTAATATACGAACACTATCCATTATTGAAACTATTATATAAATAAAAATATCTTTAAATATATTTTTTAAAACTATTTACGCGCCTGTAGCTTAACTGGATAGAGCATCTGACTTCGGATCAGAGGGTTGGGGGTTCGAGTCCCTCCAGGCGTGCTAGTCAAATAACTCTATAATTTTTTTTACCCTTTTATCAACAGTAATTTCTTTCAAATAATTTTTTTCTAAATTAGTGTTTGGAAGGTTCTGAAGTGCATTTGAAAGACTATTTTTATCCTTTAGATTAAAAAAAGAAATCATTTTATTGAAAGGTAAACTTCTATGAGAGGGATAGTCAGAAGCTATCACAAAAAGACCCCCATATAAGTATTCAAAATACTTTAAAGGTGAGGTATATTTTGTCGAGTGTTGGTTCTCATCGCTATTAATTAATAAACCTATAGAACATTTTGAGATGATACCTATTGCACTTTTTCTCTGAAGATAGCCATGCAGTGTTACGTAGTTTGTAATTTTTAAATCATTTATTAAAATTTTTAATTCTTTAATTTCTTCTTGGTTGCCACCAACTATCTCCAGATTATAACTTTTATATAATTTTTCCTCATTGTACGTTTTTATAAAATCAGGAAGACCTCGTGATGTGTTAAACCTACTTAAACTCCCAACAAAGACTATAGATTTTCTTTTTTCTAAATTTTGTGTATCAAATAATTCATGATCAACTCCATTGTGCAAAACTAATGAATTGTTGATAGAAGGATAGGAATCTCTCAAGTTTTCATTTAAAAATACGATTGTAACATTTTGTAGATTACCTATTCGGCTAATTACGAAGTCCCTTGTCCTAGACCTTTGATGGCATTCAAAAATTACTTTATTTCCTTTCTTTGCAGCAAAGTAGGCTATCCAATCAGATCTGGTAAAAATATAATTTTCAGTTTTATTGTGAAAATATTTTTTAATTGTTTTTCTTGACCATATATAGTGGCTAAATTGAAAAGCATATTTCTTAAAGATTTTGATCTTACCGTGTGGAAGTTTATGCTTTAACCCAAACACTTCAAAAGATTCATTGATTTGGTAAAAATTTTGTATCTCAGAAAGACTATCTGAGCTTTCTTTTTCTCTCATTGGAAAATATAGATTGACTTTTATACCGTTTCTAATTAAATATTTTATATTTGTAATAGTTTGAAGACTATTTGCAGTTTTCGCTGGAAATGTCTGATAAGTCACATAATTTAATTCTGATTTCATTACTCACGATAAGTATATATTTTCTAAGTAGTTATAAAATTAATTTTTTATGAACTATAAAAGTAAGAAAGTTATGTATGAATGCTGATCCTGGATATTTTGGCCCAGACTCTATGATGTGGAAAGTCAATAAAGAGATTACAGTTCTTTTTGGTGGTGCAAGGGCTTTACTTATGCATGCTGCCCATCCTTTAATTGCAGCAGGTGCAAGACAAACTTCATTTTACCAACGTGATCCATGGAAAAGATTAATACGAACCTTATCATTACAAAATTCAGTAACTTTTGGAACTATTGAAGAAGCTAACGATAGTGCAACTAGAATAAATAAACTTCATGAAGTTATTAATGGAGACGACGAGGTTACTGGTGGATACTACGATGCACTTGATCATGAACAACTTCTTTGGGTACACGCATGTTTACAGCTTTCATCAATTTATTTCTACGAAAAAACAGTAAAGAAACTTTCTGACGAAGAAAAGGATAAATACCATATTGAAAATATGTTGTCTGCAAAATTAGTTTTAGTAGATGTTGAGAAGATGCCTAAAACTCATGAAGAATTAAAAAACTGGGTTATAAATAAAAGCAAAGACAATGATTATTTACTATTAACAGATGTTGCAAAAGATGTTCAAGATATTATTTCTGGGGGACCAGTCCCAAAACACATAAAACCAATTTGGCCATTTATCTCTTTTACAGCATTTAATACTTTACCAGATGAATTTAAGAAAATTTATGGTGTAGAAACTACAAAATTTAAATCTCTGGTATTGAGATTTAATCTTTTTTTGCTCAAAAGCACAAGACCACTCTTGCCACCTTTTTTTCGATTAATTCCTCCAGCCAGATGGGCAAGGCAGAGGTTATCTAAATATCCAGATTTAAAATTTTCTGATAAATCTAAAATATAATTGTAGAACTATGGATAAAAATAACGACTTTGATGATTTAAATAAAGAATTTAAGCAACTTTCCAAAAATTTAAAAAGTGTATTAGATTCTTTAACAAAAAAAATACAATCTTTAGAAAAAAATTCAGTTGATACTGATGAAATTATTGAATTAATTGAATCTTATAAAAAAAAGATAAGTCAAGAAGAAGAATAACTAAAGATTACTTTTTATTTACAGTAATATATTTAATCAGGGTCGGTAGCTCAATTGGTAGAGCAGGAGCCTTTTAAGCTCAAGGTCGTGGGTTCGATTCCCACCCGACCCACTTTATTACAGACCTCTTATTTTTTTTGAAAAAATTGCAAAAGGAGTTTTTAAAATAATTTTCATATCCAAGTAGAGACTCCAATTTTCGATATATTCAATATCGTATTTATACCACGTCTCGAATTCTGAAGTATTTCGATCATTGATTTGTAACAAACCTGTTATTCCTGGTAATACATTAAGTCTTCTCATATATTTTGTATTAAAAAGCTGAGTATCATCGTCAAATAAAGGTCTTGGACCAACAATTGACATTTCACCTTTCAATACATTAAAAAATTGTAATAATTCATCAAGACTATATTTTCTTACAAATTCCAGTCGATCAATAATTCTAGGATCATTTTGTATTTTAAATAGCGGACCATCAGACTGATTAAGTTCATCTAAAGAATCACGTAATTCGTGTGAATTCATTCTCATTGTTCTAAACTTGTACATACTAAAAATGTGACCGTGCAAACCAACCCTGTTTTGTTTTATATAAAATGGAAATCCATCTAAGAACACTATGTAAAAAGCAACTAAAAGTATTATCGGAAAAAATATAATAATGCCAAAAATACTTAAAACTATATCCATGAATCTTTTAATTATGTACTTTGCTCCGTATTGAATATCATTATTGAAATAAGTAAAAAAAGTTTGATCCAAAATTTCTTGTCTATATATAAAGCTTGCATCAAAGTCAGGTTTATTTGTAGAAATTAAAAGCACTTTTTTATTTGTTTCTATTAGATACTCTTCTAATTGTTTATTCATTTTTCTTGTCGTGTTTAAATTAATGACTATTAAGTTGACTTTTTCAGTTTTATTTAATTCATCAATTTTCTCGATAATTTTATTTGAATTATTTATATCCAAATCAAAATTTCCTAAATCTTTTCTAAATGTAATAATCCGCAAATTTCTGAAATTTGAATTCTTGTCAAGATTTATAGTTAGATAATTTTCATTCGTTACTGATCTACCAAGTATTGAGGATAAAAATTCTGGATTTCTAAATATGAGCAGAATCAAAGGAACAATTACAGAAAAAAGAAATAAATAACCCCTAGAGACATTCTCAAATCTAAACACATAAAAACAAGCAAATAAGTAGCTTGTCCAGAGAAGATAAATTTGAAAATACTCATCAAGCAAATTTTTGTTTATTGAAAATGACAATTCATTTACATAGGTATAAAACTTTGTCGAATAAAGAATTATTAGAAAAAAGAAAATCATAATTGTAAAAAAACTATCAACTGTTATCAATTCATAGGGAATAAAAGGAAAGAATCTTTCAGTATCTTCTACTAAATTTTCGTAAATATTTTGTTTAAATTCTTGGCTAGAAATTAAATAATTATCAAAATATAGAATTGTCAAAGATGTCAAAATTGTTTGAAGCAATATGAACCGAAAAAAATATTTAATAAGATTATTTATTTTCATCAGTTATATTGTATTGAAAAAAAATCTATTACGAAGAAATTTTTTTTAGATTATAATTTATTTATCTATCACGGGGGCGTGGTAAAGTCTGGAGTTTACGCCTGCCTGTCACGCAGGAGGTCGCGGGTTCGAATCCCGTCGTCCCCGCATTAGGCCAGATAGCTCAGTCGGTAGAGCACTTGTCTGAAAAACAAGGGGTCGGCAGTTCGATTCTGCCTCTGGCCACAAGGTTTTTAAACAAATTAAAGACTTTTGTCACAAAAACTGTCACAAAACTTCTCGACAGACACTTGTAATAGCCAATAAAGTAATATATTCAATATATGAAGAAACACTTTCTGTACTACACAATATTTGGAATCTCATTTTTTTTATTTGGCTTGGTTCAAAGCTACATTAGACCCAGTTATGTTGGTGGAAACGATCTTGTAATTTATTTTCTTGGAGTAGCTCCTAACTTCTTTCCAGGCATCGGCATACCAAGTTTTTTTTATGTAAGCATTCCAGAGGTATTTAAATCTAATTCATCAGTTTACAAAAATAGATTGAAGTGGTCAGTAGTGATTTCTATGGTTGGCCTAATAGGTAACGAATTCATTGCAAAATACACACCTGGAAGAGGTGTTTTTGATTGGAATGATATACTATGGACTCTTATAGGTGGATCATTGTTTATTCTGGTTAACAAGTTAGTTGAAAAAGAATAAAAACTGTCACAAAACTGTCACATACTCACAAAAGAAGTCTCTGTTATTTACTGCTCATTGCGTTTTAGAGCCTCTCACAAATGAGCGATAATTCACAACGAATAAGTTAAAATGATGAAAGGACAAATGGTTTGCCTCTGTCTGAAAAACAAGGGGTCGGCAGTTCGATTCTGCTTCTGGCCACAATGGAACTTAATAAATTTTTTTCTAATAAAGAATTGTTAAAGTATTTACCGGAATTTATTGAGGTATATAACTTAAGGCCAATTAAAAATAACAAAATGGGTATGGGTATAAATCACTCTTTTGCAGTCTATGCTTTACTTAAGAAATTGAATATTTCGCATGTTATTGAATCTGGAATAGCGCAAGGCCACAGTACCTGGTTGATTGAAAATTCGATTCCAGATATTGATTTGATTTCTGTAGATCTAGATTTAAGCAATAGATTATATATTTCCAAAAATTCAAATACAAACTATGTAGAGGGCGATATAGAAGATATTTCTTTTGAGGATTTAGATACCAACAAAACGATAGTATTTTTTGATGACCATACAAATGTTATGCATAGACTCAAGTTTTTGAATGCTTGGGGTATTAGATATGCTATATTTGAAGATAATTACCCTCCTGGACATGGTGATTCTTACTCGATAAGAAAAATTCTTTCAGACTACGGACAACCTATTACCGATATGGTGCCAGGTTATAAATATAAAAATAAGTTTGAAAAATTTAAATTCTTACCAAAAAACTTACAAAACAGGTTAACAACAGCAAATACAACGTGGCCTTATTTTCTAACCCATTATCACCATGTGCAAAATAAATTAAGAAAACCAAATTTAGTCGACAAAGTTTTATTTAGAAAAATTGTTAAAAATTATTATGAAATCCAGCCAATATATTTATACAAAAATCAAAAATGGGGAGTAAGTGGATGGGATGGCAAATATCGAGCACTTGAACCATTGTTTGCAGAAATAAAAGATTCTAAATTCTCAACAGAGTTTGAAAAATTTGAAAAGGAGTCACCAGATAGAATGTTTAATTATAACTATATATCATTTGTTGAGCTGAACTAAAGAATTAAATATGAAACAAAAAATAATAAATTTTATGCAGCATTTATTGAATTCAAAAATCTATATATTATTTATTTCGAGACTTTATTCATTTGATAAGCTTTCAAGATACAATAAATCTGCTTCAAGAGTTTTTAAAGAAAAACTTTTTCGAACATATAATTTTAGTAATGGGGCTTGGGTAGAAACTGGAACATATTTAGGGGAAACTTCCAAATATCTTTCAAACATAGCTCAACATGTTTACACAATTGAGCCAAGTAAAAAATACTTCAATGCCGCCAAAGAAATACTTTCTAAAGAAAAAAATATAACTTTAATTCATGGAACTTCAGAGGAAAATCTTGAAAAAGTCATTTCTAAAATTAACATTGATAAAATTTCTTTTTGGCTTGATGGTCACTACTCAGGTGCGGATACTTTTGAAGGCAAACATCACTCACCGATTTTATTTGAATTAGAAATAATAGAGAAATATCTTTACAAATTTAAAAGAGTGAATATTTTAATTGATGATTTCAGAATATTTAATAAGAATTATCCAAAATCAAATAAAGTAAATTATCCTGATCATCGTGAATTAATATATTGGATAAAGAAAAATAATCTAAGTTGGAGTGTAGAAAAAAATATCCTTATTATAAATTTCAAATGTTGAGTTGGTCCTAACTAATGATAAATAAAGTTGGAAATACATGGTTTGTCGAAATGCAGAATCAATTTATTGATAAAGAAATTATTATGAAAGAAAAAATAATGTTAAAAATTAGACCTAAGAAATAAAGAATTTAAAAAACAATGCACATTTTTAATTTTATAACTGAATTTATCAGTAAAAAATTTGGAAAAGGGAAAAAATCTATGTTTATCCAATTTATTACTTTTGGTTTGTTTGTAGGAGTTACTGTTATCACGTATATTCCTAAAGACACTGATCCTTTAATGGTTGTTGCAGCGATTTTCGTATTTTGGATTATACTTTACATAATTTTTCGCATCTTACAATTTTTAAAAATACTATAGATTTTATTTTTAATTGAAATTTTCAAAAAAAGAAGAATATCTAAGACAAAAGGATAAAAAATTAAAAAGAATAATTGATATAAATGGGCATATTCCTTTTAAGACAAATAAAAAAAATCAATTTGACTCTCTCGTTGGAATAGTGGTTTCTCAATTTATATCTACAAAAGCTGCAGATTCTATTTTTAAACAAATTAAAGAAAGTTTTAATACCGTTTACTTAAATGAAAAACATTTTGATAATCTCAGTATCGGTGAAATTAAAACGTTAGGTTTAAGTACAAACAAAGCAAAAACAATAAAGGAACTTTCAGAACTTTTTATCAGTAAAAGTTTTAGTGATTTAACAACATTAGATGGTAACGACCTTAGAAGTAATTTACTAAATGTTTTTGGTATTGGTCCATGGTCAGTCAACATGTTTGAAATTTTCTGTATTGGAGAATTAGATATTTTTTCATCTAGAGACGCCGGTTTGAGACTTGCT
This sequence comes from uncultured Candidatus Actinomarina sp., assembly GCA_902619825.1. Lineage (GTDB taxonomy): Bacteria > Actinomycetota > Acidimicrobiia > Actinomarinales > Actinomarinaceae > Actinomarina. The sequence goes on along the minus strand of CACNFT010000003.1, from coordinate 108,083 downwards.
ATGAACAAATATGGCATGATTAAAAAAAATAGTAGTTGGGATAAATATGATAGCTATGCAAACAAATGGTCTCCTTATAAAACGATTGCATCAATTCATTTATGGAAAGCTATTGATTAATTTTTAATTGTATGCCAGTTTGTTTTTCGTAAAACCGGATGATTATGATTTTTAAACCATGGGTCTGGAACAGTAACATAAGAATTTATGTCACTTTTTAAATATGCTGCCCAAAAAGCAAAAGAACTGTTTCCTACAATAAAATGTTTATATTTTAGCATTTCGGAAAATGTCAATATTGTATCTATTTTTTCATTATCAAGTTGGTTATTCTTAGAATATATATTCTCTGCATTTTTAAATATTTTTTTACTTTTGACCCACTTTGGGTCATCTGTAAAAATATCAAATTTTATTTTCTTATCTAATCCATTTAAGCTTTTCTCATAATAATTAATATCCAAGTCCCATCCATTGTCTATAAAATCTCCTCTACGGACATGAACCATGGCTAATTCAGAACTCCCATTGAGCCCTTTATTTATATTTTCATTTTTACTTATTGAATCAAAAATAAATTCACTACTAAAATCTATATATTTCATTGATTTCCAATACCCATCAAAATATCCAGTTTTTGAAGAAATTTTGCTTAAACCTTCATCATCTTTAGTAAATCTAAAGTTCTCAAATATTGAGTCAAGTTGAAGCTTATTAATTAATGAACTATTAGCCAAAAAAATGTTTACATCAAATATTTTTTTTGAAAAATAATTTTGTGATTTAAAATCAAAAAAAGATAGAGGCAGTATTAATTCTCGTGGAGTATTATCTCCCAAGTTTCTAAAAAATTCTAAGTTTATTTTTACATTCACACCATTACTACGCAAATAGTTAGCGAACGATAATTGAAAGAGTTGGTTTCCAAAGCCCCCCTTTAAATAAACTATTGCTTTTTCCATTATTGATTTTCTTCCTATCTTAAAATTTGAATCAACAATATTTATTTGAATGGTATAAAGAAATCTTTAAATTTGCAAAGCACTAAAAATCTTGAGTATGAATTTTTTTAAAAGTTTAACAAGAATGAAATAATAATTACACTTAAAAGATAAATAAATTAATCTATGAATAAAAAAACTTTCGAAAGCCAAAATATAAGTATCGCAATACCAACTTATAATTCTTCTAAATACCTAGAACAACTTTTATCAAGCTCCTTAAAAAATGAGATTGTAACTGAGGTTGTGATAAGTGATGATGCCTCAAACGTTCAAGAAAAAGAAATATATCTGAAAACAGTTGAAAAATTCCAAAAAAAATATCCAGATAAAAAAATAAAATTTGTTAATAATTTGGAAAGACGTGGTCCTTTTGTAAATAAATATATTGCTATAGAAAATTGCTCAAAGGAAATAGTTTACCAAATTGATTCTGATAATATCCCAATGAGAAATTTAGACAAGTTTATCAAATATGATCTTTTAAAATTATTCAATGAAGATAGTTTATATTTACCATCAAAAATTTATCAATTTTATCAAAAACCTTATCTCAGCATTCCCTTAAGCAAAGTCCATAATGGAACAAAGTATAGAGTTATATTTCAAGATAAAAATTTTAGATTTGATAAGGATCTTATTAAAAAGTCAATTTTAAATGAAGTAAAGATTACGAAACAAAAAAATTCTAGATGGCTTATAAATATCGGAAATTTTATTGTCTATAAACCCAATTTTTTATCAACTATGAAAGAAGGCCTCTCTTTTTCTGAAAGATTACTTTTTGCTGCTGATCAGTTTTTAATTTCGTATTTATGGCTTAAAAACAACAATTATATAGAAACAAGAAGACAACATTATCATTTTCATCGAAAAAGACGAGACAGCATTTCATTTCAAGAAAAAGACAATACTGAAGAATCATTTAAGACTATCGAGGAAAAAATTTTAGAATTGTAATTAAAAAAATTTGTGTTGTAGTTTTTACATAAAAACAATTTTAAATCATAATTAAATATGAAATTAATTACACTTTTTATAACAAATTTTTCATTTTACAAATTTTTAACCGATTATTTCGCTCGAAGCAATTTTGAAGCAACAAGACAAAATTTTAATAACATATTATCTGATTTTGAAAGAATTGGTTTTCCATACAGTTTCAGTATTACTTATAACATAATTTCAATTACGGTCGCAATATTCTCTTCAATTATAATTTTTATCAGTGTAGAAAAATCATTTAACAGCAATGAATTCAAGAGTATTATTAATAATTTTGTAAAATTATTTTTTATAAATACAACAGTGCTATTTGGATTTTTATATTTATTTAGAGCATATAACTTATCAAGAGCCATACTAATTTTTAGTATTTTATTGTATCCGCTTTTATTTACTGGAATTATGTTCTTACTTAAAAGAGACTCCAGTTCAACAATAGGAAGATACGCATTTTTGTTTTTGATACCTTTAAGCTTAAGTATTTTATTTTTTGGCAATGGAGACAGTGCTGAAGTTGAGGTTGTAGTAAACGAGGAAGAAACCGATATAATAGAGTCCTCCCTACCAGTTGGTGTTTTATATGAAGATGAAAATGATTGTGCTTCTTGGTTAGGAAGCCCAAATTTTGTTGAATGTAGAAAGGGTTCAAGCTTTAGTGTTTTACAAAACTTTAGCGAAAGGACTTCGAATTTACTTTTTAACGATGGCAAACTATACATTTTAAAAAGTGAGGGTGAAATCTACACTCTTGATCTAGATACAAATCAAAAAGAACTATTTCTTGATTTAAAAGAAAAAGTATTTTACGATCCTGAAAATTATTTTGAAAGCGGATTATTTGGAATAGCATTCGAACCCAACGAAAATTTTTTTCTTACAACATATAGCGGTCTTGATAACAGCTTAGTTGTTGAAAAATATCCAAAAATTACTGACGAGTTTGAACCAGAAGTAATTCTAAACATTCCAAGCAACGACTGCTGTCATTATTCTGGAAATATAATTTGGTCAGACTATTTTCAAGACTTTCTTTTGTCAATAGGCGATATGGGAAATGGATTTAACTCAAATGATACAACTTCCTATAAAGGAAAAGTAATTTTACTTGAAAAAGCATTTACAAATGGTGAAATACCATTGATAAGTGATACAAATAAAACAGCTCCACTTAACAATATTGTTGCTTTTGGATTGAGAAATCCCTGGAAAACTTCTATCTATAAAAACTTTCTTTTCGTTCCTGACATAGGATTCAATACTACAGAAGAGGTAAATGTTGTAGATTTAGATCAATCATCAGGACCAAGTTTTTTTGGTTGGCCTATTTATGAAGGTGATCTAAAAAATACATCATTTACTTACTTTCCATTATATTTTTGGGATAATGAAACACCCGTTAACCTTGATGAGTATGCAACATTAAATTCATCTAAACCACAAGTATTTTATAGCCATAATGGAAGCGAAGTATACAGGGCAGCATTAATTGGTGGAGATGTGGTCAGTGATTCAAATGGTAAATATTATGAACACTATATTTTTGCTGACTATCTTAGCAAAGAATTGTTTGTATATGACTTTAAAAATGATGAGCTTTTTCAATTTCCCTTACCTTTGGAGTTTGATTCATACATTACAGCCCTAATTGTTCATCCAGAAGATCCTAACAAGACTCTTGTGACCACTGGCCAAGGTGATTTGATAGAGATAACAATTCCATAAATCTTATTTAACTATTTTTTTAATAATTTTTCACCAACATTAACAATTATCTATTAATAAAATTACAAAGAGATACGTTATGACCAATTTAAATGTAGCTTTTTGTGGTTTGTCAAAAAATTGTATAAATACAATTGAGGAAAACATAAAACAAATTTTCTCAATGAGGAATAATTATAAAGATGTAAACATTAGTCTTTTTATTGTTGATTCAGACTCATCAGATGGCACGAAAGAAATAATATCTAAATATGAAAAAGATAATGAATTTATTGTTTACAGGGATTTAGATGATTTAGAAAAAAATTATAATTCGAGAATTGAAAGGATAACTCTTTCAAGAAATTTATGTCTTGATGAATTAAAGTTAAAAAATTATGACAACTTAATTTATATTCCAATTGATTTAGACGTAAATCTTTTTGAATTAACAGACATTGAATCCTTTCATAAAATTTTAACTTCCTTTGTAAATCAAAATACATATGATGCGATTTTTCCAATTAGTTCACCAAATTATTATGATATTTTTGCATTAAGAGCAAAGGGATGGCACAATCTAAATTCATCACTACTTATTCATAAAATAAAAAAAGTAATATTTTTTGGAAGTTTCTTTTTGAATTATTTTTTAATATTTAGAAAACAGCTGACAGAAAAAAAAATAAAATCTAAAAACTTTAATGTAATAAGTGCATTTGGTGGAGCAGGAATGTATAAACTGATTAACAACAAACTTTTACAAATCGAGTATATGACTGACAAAAGCAATCCAGAGCATGTTTCTGAACATATTTTATTTAATTCCAACTTTGAAAACTTAGATATCTTGAGTGATTGGGTTATTCCAGCTCCAGCTGAACATGTAAGATTCCACACTCTAACGTTTAAAGAAAAAATAGTCTATTTTATGAAAACAATTAAGAATGACTTTAAGCAAAAATTATTTATAAAATAGGATTAATTTGAAAAAAAAAGTAATTGTAATACACACAAAATATACAAATTTTGGTGGAGAAGACGCCAATATTAAAGAAGAAGTTAGTTTATTAAAAAACAATTATGAAGTTAAATACGTAGAATTTCAAAATACGAAAATCTTAAATATTTTTGACTTTATATCTTTTTTTAATGGGAAGAATTATAGATCAAACAAACAACTTAAAAAAGTTATTAAAGAATTTCAACCAGAAGTAGCATATGTCCACAACACCTGGTTTAAAGCTAGCTTGGGAATTTTTGAAATTTTAGAAAAAAACAAAATTCAAACTATTTTAAAAATTCATAACTTTAGATATGATTGCACTAAGAGTTTTTTGGCAAGTAGTCATATTGAAAATTTTGATTTTTGTCCGCGATGTGGTTTTAAGAAAAAAAAGTATCAATTTTTAAATAAGTATTTTACCAACTCTTATTTAAAGTCAGTATTTATTCTTTTGTATGGTAAAAGGTATTTTAAATTTTTGTTATCAACTAAAAACACAATTGTTGTACTCAACAAATTCCACAAAGATTATCTAAATAAATTGGGAATAAATAATGTTGAGGTTTTGCATAATCCAATAAAAATTGATGAAAATATAAGGCTAAACAATATAAAGGACAGTAAAACACTAGTTTATGCTGGTCAGTTAACTCCAGAAAAGGGAATATATGATTTGTTCGAAAGTTGGGACAAGTTTGAAAATAAAGAATTTGAATTAGTCATCATAGGAGCAAAAAAGAGCTTAAATTCCAAAATGCTTGAGAGCTTTGAACTAAAAAATGTTACATTTTTAGATGAATTAAATAACTCGGAGACTTTAAAAATAATTAGTAAAGCAAGAGCAGTCGTAACAGCTACCAGAATGTATGAGGGGCAGCCAAGATTACTAAGCGAAGCTTTATCAATGGGAATACCTACAATCTATCCATATTTTGGTGGAATGAAGGAATATTTTCCTGATGATTATAAGTTAAGTTTTGCACAATATAATTATGATGACTTAATAACAAAAATGTATTTGTTGTTTGACGATAAATTTGTTGAAAGTGAAAGAAAAAAAATATTAGCTTACTTTAAAAAAAATTTTGAGATAGATCTAATACTTAAAAAATTTAACGATTTGATAAAATAATGATCTCAGTTTTAATGTCAGTTTTGAATGGTGAAGAAACATTAGAAAGATCACTAAAAAGTATTCTCGTTCAAACCTATGATGATTTTGAGTTTTTAATAATGGATGATGGCTCTAATGATGGAACAATTGACATACTTGATCATTATAAAAACGCTGACTCTCGAATAAAAGTTTTTAAAAATAATGAAAATTTAGGTCTTACAAAATCTTTAAATATTCTGGCAACTAAAGCAAGCGGCGAATTTTTTGCTCGACAGGATTGCGACGATTATTCGGACAAAAATAGATTTAAAGAACAAATAAAATATTTAATAAATGAAAATTTCGACGTTTGCACTACTAGGGCAAAAGAAATTGATACGAGAAGGATAATCCCAGGCTATAGTTTTTATATTCCTAACAGTATAATATTGAAACTTAAAAACCCTTTTATTCACGGAACTCTGTTAATTAAGAAATCAGTGTTTAATGAATGTGGAAATTATGACGAAAACTTCTATTTCGCACAAGACTACAAGCTATTTTTAGAAATCATAAAGAAAGGTTTCAAAGTAAAAAGTCTTAGAGAACCTTTATATTATTTGAATATGAAAGATAATATATCTTCAAAATTTCAAAGTGAGCAAGAATATTATTTTGCTTGTGCAAAAAAAGGTATTACTCCGATTTATAATAATTTTTCTTAATACATCTATCAATCAAATCATAAAAGCTGTAATTACACTTCCAACCAAACTCATCCTTAAGAATTTTTGGATCTGAGCAAACTTCTTTTGGATCTCCCTGGCGTAACAATTTTTCATCTACATCCACATATTTTTTCCAATCAAGACCATAGTATTCAAATACCGTTTCAACTAAATTTTCAATAGAATAGGAAACACCGGATCCAATTACATAACAACTATTCTTCCCCTTTTCCATTATTTTGATTATTCCTTCTACAACATCTGCAGCAAAAGACCAGTCTCTTTTATAATCGAGACTACCAATAGTAAGTTTTTTTACTTTTTTATTTTTTATCAAATTAGCTGAATTTATTACTTTCATAAACAGGTATTTATGATTTCTAAATTCAGACTCATGATTAAACATAATTCCTGAGTAAATATTCCAATTGTACTTTGTTGAGTAATCAATTACTTTGTCATGATTTATCAGTTTTGCTTTTGCGTATGGTGAGTTGGGATTAAATTGAATAGTTTCATTCAAACATTCATTAGCATTTTGTCCAAACATCTCGGAGGAAGAAGCTTGAAAAAAAGGAACAAATAAATCATTACTAATAAGAGTTTGAGTAATATTTTCAAAAATTTTACAGATTTCATTCATTGTTTTTTCAGGATAGAGTATTGATTCATACACTGAACTAGGTCCACTTAAATTGAAAATTTTATCAGGTTTAAACTTCAATATATTTTCTTCTACTTCTTTTAGATCTAATAGGTTAATATTTTTTAAGTTCAGATTCTTTAAATTATATTTATTTAACGTTGAAAGCTTTTTGGAAAAATTTTCTTGATCTCTGTTTCTTGAAACACCAAGAATATTTATATCACTATACGATTTCATTAATCTATCGACTAAAAAAATACCATCTTGGCCAGTGATTCCAGTTATCAAAATATTTTGCATTTATATCTATAAGGTTAGTTATTATTAAATAAATTAATGAAAGTTTTTCTCAATAATGTAAATGAGTCTTGGATAATTGATAGAATCCGAAAAGAGTGGTACAAAAACAATTCTGATATCTCAACAAAATCAGCAAAAAAATCAGACCTTCTGTGGATTCTGTCTCCTTGGGTTTGGAGAACCATATCAGAAGAACAATTATCAAAAAAGAAAGTAATTTGTTCATATTATCATTTTGATTTTGATAATTTTGACTTTGATAATTTTAAAGAATTAGACAAGTATGTTGCAGAGTATCATGTTATTTCTGAAAATACTAAAAAACAACTAATCCAACTCACAGATAAAAAAATAACTTCAATACCTTTTTGGATTAATCAAAAAACATTTTTTCATATTAACGACGTTAAAAAGCTGAGAAAAAACTTTGGCTTAAATGAAAATGATTTCTTAATTGGAAGTTTTCAAAGAGATACTGAATCATCCGATCTTAAAAGTCCAAAACTTGTAAAAGGTCCCGATATATTTATTGAAGCTGTAGAAAAGCTTATACCAAAAAATAAAAATGTGAAAATAATTTTAGGAGGTAAAAATAGAAATTATGTGATTAATGAACTGAACAAAAGAGGAATAGAATACAAATATTTTGAAATGGTCAATTTAAAAACTTTAAATAAACTATACAATGTATTGGATTTGTACATTGTTTCATCAAGAATAGAAGGAGGGCCACAAGCAATTTTAGAAGCTGCTGTAACTAAGACTCCAATTATTTCAACTGATGTTGGTGTGGCTTCAGAAATATTAAATAAAGTTTCTATTTACGATATTCAACATATAGAAAGGGCTGAACCAGACGAAGATTTTGCTTATTTAAAGAGTCAAGATTTTATAATACCTAAAGGAATGGAAAAATTTAGAACTATGCTGTCTAATTGCTATGAAAGTTAGTATTGGCTCCAAAATTGTAAGAGGACCTTGGGGCGGTGGAAATTTATTTGCAATAAATTTAACGAACTTTTTGAATGAAAGAGGACACAAAGTTATTTATGATTTAAGTGAACCAGATATTGACTTAATTCTTTTAACTGACCCTAGAAGTCGTGGTGAGTCTTCATCAACTTTTAATCACGAGGATATAAAACAGTATAAAAAATATGTAAATCCTAATGTTGCTGTTGTGCAAAGAGTAAATGAATGTGATGAGCGTAAAAATACAGAAAATATTAACAAATTCTATTTAAACGCAAGTGAAGTTGCAGATAAAGTAATATTTGTAAGTTCATGGCTTAGAAATATTTATCTCAATATTGGTATGCCTGAAGGAAAAACTTCTGTAATACTTGCAGGTGCTAATAATAAAATTTTTAATAACCAAAATCTACAAACTTGGGATAAAAAAAATAAGCTAAAGTTAGTAACCCATCATTGGAGCTCACATAAAAATAAGGGTTTTGATATTTATTCAGATATCGATAACTTATTAAATAATGAATACTGGAAAGATAAAATTGAATTTACATACATTGGTAATATTTCTAGTGAGTACAGTTTTAGAAATACCAAAATTGTAGAGCCTCTTGCTGGAATCGAATTAGCAAATGAACTAAAAAAACATAATGTGTATGTTACTGGCTCAATTAACGAACCATCTGGAAATCACCATATAGAAGCTGCTCAGTGTGGTCTTCCTATCCTGTACAAAGATAGCGGTGGTATTCCCGAGTATTGCAACGGTTATGGTTTGGCATTCAATGATAATTTTGTTCCACAATTAGAAGTAATATTTGATGATTATGACATATATTTAGAAAAACTAAAAGGATATCCATTTAATTCAGAAAAGATGTGTAACGAATTTTTAGACTTGTTTGAAGAGACAATCAATAAAAAATCAAATTCTTCATTAAATATTGTTGTAAATAAATATCTCAAAAGTCTATTTTTGATTAGAAATAAATTTCTTAAATTGATTAGAAATATTTTCTCGTTTAATTTGAGAAATCAATTAGCTACCATTGTAAATAGAGTGTTCAAACGATGAAAAGTCATGCGGAATATACAGAAAAAATTGAATGTTCTTACTTATTTTTAAATACATTAAAAAAAGAAAATAATTTTGAATTTTTTCCATCGGTAAGCGGACTAACAAATTCTGGTGGCCAACTCAATTTAGGATTTAGTACCTATGCATTAAAAATACTTTATATGACTAAAAAATTGGAGATTGACTATGAAAATAGAATTGATAAATGGGCCAAATACTTAAATACATATCAAAAAGAAAATAAAAATTTTCCGAAAAATTCATTTATAGATGAGGCACTTTTAAAGTATTACAAAAATCTACCTTTTAAAGAAGACTTTAAATATACAGTCAAATCGATTCTTTCACTTTTAACAAATGTTAAATATGATTCAAAAAAGACAAAATTACAAAATGCTATCAATGCAGATACAAAGCAAGCGATTTCTACCTTATATCAAATTGGATATAAAAATGAAAAAAATTTTGAATTAGAACTTAATGAAAATTCAATTACTGAATATTTAAATAAACTTGATTGGTCAAAACCTTGGAATGCAGGGGCTCAATTTTCTTCAATATGCGTTTTTTCAAAAACGCAAAATAAAGATTATTCGGAAGAATTATCTTTATTTTTAGAAAAAATTATAGACAAAGAAACGGGCTCTTATTTTATGCAAAAACCTAAACATGAAAGAGAAATAATTAATGGTGCAATGAAAGTTATATCGGGACTCGACTGGCTTGATCAAGAAATACATTATCCAGATAAATTAATAGATTTTTGTCTTAACAACAAACCAATAATGGAAGGCTGTGATGTTGTTGATTTTATATATGTTTTGTACAAATGTTCACAACAAACAAGTTATAGAAAAAAGCAAGTCAACCAACTAATGAATGAGATAGTTAAAGAATTAAATATTTTATATAACTCTTCGGATGGTGGATTTTCCTACTATAAAGATAAATCTCAGACACATTATTACGGCGTACAGATAACAAATGGAGAAAATCAATCCGACCTACATGGAACATTGTTATGTATTTGGGCCCTTATTATGGTCCTCAGAAATAATGAAAAGATTGAAAATGAATACAGATTAATAAAACCTTAATAATGAATACACTAAAAAATTATATTGAAAAATATTATGTTAAAAACAATTATTTAAATACTTTAGTTATAACATTTTTATTTTTATCAATTATCTTTACTAGATCATTTTTGGGAATCCAAATTTGGATGTTTAGACTTGGTGAATTAGTTATGGCGTTCTCAGCCCTAATTTTTTTAATTACATTAATAATATTTAAACCTATCTATGAGGAAAAATACAAAAGTATTTTTCTAACTTCAGTATTGGTTTTATTAACTTTTGGGATGACGGTAGTTTTTACAGGAAGCAATTTATTTAATGTTTACACTTATAAGGCAAGCTCTTATATTTGGAGTATAGGTTTTTTGTTTCTAGGTCTAACTTTACCAAAGCTCAAAACCCTCAGAAGGCCATACTCAATCTTATTACAAATTTCTTTATTAATAATATATCTTGTCGCAATATATGACTTTCCAGAAAATATAGTTGAATTCTTTTATTCGTATTCTGATAAATATGAACCCCATAAAGGTTCTGACATTGTTATAAACTTTGCTATTCTAATTTATTTTTTAAATAGATTTTATAAACATAATCAATATGGTTTTGAATTATTTTTAGTCAATTTATCCATATTTCTCCCACTATTTTTATATAAAAGCAGAGCAGCTTTGATTTCAATTTTAATTTTTGTAATTTATGAGCTTTTTCTTTACAGAAAAGAAATACTAAGGTTTAACTTTCGAAGAATAATAGTTTTCTTATTTGTATCAATCTTATTGATTGTTTCAACTTTTCTGTCACAAAGGTACGTAGTAGTTGAGTTTTCCGAGGAAACAATCGAACAAATACCTGATGCATTTAAAACTTTAGGTGAGTATAAATTTTCAAAATATAAAGATGACTATCCACTGTTTTACATATCAGAAAAAAGACTGTTCTCAGGAGATGGAAACTTAAATTGGAGGTTACAACTTTGGCAAGATGCAATAGAGGATAATTATCAAGAGAATAAATTGTTTTACGGGATAGGATATAAATCTAAATTCAATGTTTTTATTGAAAACAATTTAGTAAATACTATCGGTGTTGCGGATGGAAATGATAGGAGAGGGCTGGATGGACTCAATGAACATGTACATAATTACTTCTTGACTATTTTCTTGAGAGGAGGTTTTTTACAGTTATTAGTATTTTTTACTTTTTACTACTCCCTATTTCAATCTGCTAAAAAAAATAACCAACTTTTTGAAATGATTATATTTTCTACATCAGTAATGTTTGTATCTTTTTTTGATAGTTCGATGGAAAATGCCCACTTCCCACTATTATTTTATTTTTTCGTAGGCAATCAGTATTTAAAAAAATCGTAATTATCAAATACATATGTGTAGAATTTTAACAATATGAAAAAAGCTTTTATAACTGGTGTAACAGGTCAAGACGGTTATTATCTATCAAAGTTTTTAATTGATAAAGGATACGAAGTTCATGGAACAATTAGAAGGTCATCAACCTTTAACACAAAACGTATTGATGAACTCATATCACAATATTCAGAGAAAAAAATTCTTAATCTTTACTACTCGGATCTATTAGACCCATCATCTCTTAACTCACTACTACAAAATATTCAACCCGATGAGGTTTACAATCTTGCTGCTCAATCACATGTTGCTGTTTCATTTAAAAATCCACATTTTTCCGTAAGTACAAGTACTAATGGACCGGTTTCTCTTCTTGAGAGTGTAAAAAATCTTGGGAAAGAAATAAAATATTACCAAGCCTCATCTTCAGAAATGTATGGAGGAGTAAGCACAGATTACCTTGATGAAAACTCTATATTTGACCCAAAGAGTCCATATGCTGCTGGGAAAGTATTTGCACACCATATGACAAAAATATATAGGGAGTCTTATAATCTTTTTTGTGTAAACGGAATCTTGTTTAACCATGAATCACCAGAAAGAGGAGAAACTTTTGTAACAAGAAAAATTACAAGAGGAATTGGAAGGATTGTTCATGGTATACAAAACAATATTTCTCTTGGAAATTTAGATGCTGTAAGGGACTGGGGTTTTGCTGGTGACTATGTTGAAGCCATGTGGTTAATGATGCAATATAAAGAAGCAGATGATTGGGTAATTGCAACAGGTGAAGCACACAGTGTAAAGGAATTTTTGGATATTTCATTTAATCACGTTGGTCTTAAATGGGAAGATTATGTAAAGATTGATGAAAAATATATTAGACCTAATGAAGTTAATCATTTACTAGGAAATCCTAATAAAGCTAAAAATTTGCTAGATTGGAAACCAAAAGTATCTTTTGAAGATTTAGCGGTAATGATGGTAGAGTCAGATTTAAAATTAGCAGAACAAGAAAAAGTTTTACTTGAAAAGAATCTTATCTCGAAAACTTGGGAAGATTAAATATTTTTTTTAAACCAGTTATAAGTTAAATTTAAACCATCTTCAAGAGTTGTTTTTGCTTTCCAACCCAAATTATTAATTAAAGAACTATCTAATAGTTTTCTTGGATTCCCATCTGGCATATTTGAGTCAAAATTAAGTTTTCCATCAAATCCAATTACATTTTTTATTTGATTAGCCAAGCTACTTATAGAAATCTCAATTCCACTACCTACATTTATTAAGTCTTCCTCTATGTCATTTTCATGTATAAATATTATTGCTTCTGATAGATCATCTACATAAAGAAATTCTCTTAATGGTTTACCAGTACCCCAGATCGAAAATTCATCATCTCCATTTTCTTTTGCCTTGTTCATTCTAAAAATCAGACCAGGAATTACATGACTATTTAAACCATCAAAATTATCATTCGGTCCATAAAGATTAGTTGGCATTAAATTAATAATTTTATGACCAAAATCCTTATTCAAAGTTTTACCAAGTTCAATTCCAGTTAGCTTTGCCATAGCATAAGGAGAATTAGTTGGCTCTAAAGTACCATTCATAAAACTCTTTTCACTGATTGGATTTTCTGCGTTTAAAGGGTAAATACAGCTGCTACCAAGATTTATTAATTTTATAGTCTTATATTCAATTAATGACTCTAAGATATTGATGTTAATTTTTAAATTATCTAGTAAAAATTGAGTACCTTGAGTGTCATTTGCATAAATTCCACCTACTTTGGCTGCTGCATTGATAATTAAATCTGGCATGAAATTTTTTATTGTTTCTTTGGTCTTTTTAAATGAAAACAAATCTGTATCTGCTCTAGTTGAAAATATACATTCATATTTATCATTTTGAGAAAGATTTCTTTTTAGAGAGTTGCCAACGAGCCCATTGCTTCCAAAAACTAAAATTTTCATAATTTAATAACTACACCTATATTACTTTTGAATATTTTTTTTGTATTATTGCTACACAAATAGTAAAAATGGCTAGGTATGTCGTTAATGTTGATATATACAAAATGGAATCACTCTTTATTAAATTAATAAAAATATAAATATTAATTAAATACAAATCAAAGTTTATTTTTTTCAATTTAATCAATTTTCTAAAAACAAAAACTATGAAAAAAATGAAAAATATAAAACCAAAAAATAAAATTAGATTTAAAAAACTTGAATGAGGTAGTAGAAAACTTCTGGTGTTGACAATATCAACCTCTCCATAGTGCTTCGCAAGATTGTAAGGACCTGTTCCCAACATGAATTCACTAAAACTAGGATTATACCTTGCAAGGAAAAGGCCCCATAACTCTGATCTGTTAATAAGGAATCCAACTTGCCCAACAATCATAATTAATAACTTTATAACATTATTACTAGATAAGTTACTTAAGTAATTAATTGAAGAAGATCTAAAATTTTCATAACCTGATGCGTAACCCAAACCGACCATATTATTTGACGTAAAATTAAAATCCAGTAACAAATTATCCAGCCTAATGAAAAATATAAGAAGAAACAGAAATAGTCCAGATAATGTTATTTTTATGACTCTATTGGGCTTAAGTTGTTGAGTATATTTGTATAAAATGCAAAACGCTAATAACAAAAAGGCTGTCTTATTATTTGATGCATACAAACCCAAAATACAAAATAAGGAAAAAATAGCTTCTAGATAGCTGATTTGTTTATGACTAAACATTTTTAAAATTAACAAAAGCAATATTAGTCCATAAAATTCTCCAATTGATTCAGCACTTGGAAACATACCTCTCCATGCAACTTTTTCTCCCCACTCGTTTAACAAAAATAAATTTTGATTATCTGTTGGATACTTTGTTAGTCCGGAATAATAATATGTCATAAATCTTATTAGTGGATTGCCTGAGCTCAAATATCCAACAATCAATACTGCTATTCCAGACAACAAGAAAGGCTTAATCAGAAAACTATAATCAAATTTTTCTTTTTTTGAAGAAAAATAATAGAAAATTCCAACAACAAGTGTAAAAGTAATTACTGTCCAATAAAATGTTCCAGGAAAAGTGTAAATAGTACTTGAAAGTCCTCTGACTTTATCTGGTTTTAAATAATAATTGTTACCTGCTGCTTGATATAACCAAAAAAGTGAATATAAGGATAAAATAGTTAAAAATATTTTTGATAATTTTCCAGACAATATTTCTTTCAGACCGTAGGTTGCAAAGAAAATAACTGGAAGGTATAAATTAAAACCGTTAAACAACATCATGAATAAAAATAGGTAGGGAACAGAATAAATCAGATTTTCTTTTCGATTCTGGAAAATCAGATAAGAAAAGAATGTTACAAACAGGAAGTATGTATAAAGATTTAAATAATGATCAAATTTAGTAAGATCAATCAGGTAAAGGTTTTTTGAGTAAAACCTAATTTCTGAATATAATCCAAAAATTAAAAATAAGGGAATCACAAATATTGGCACAAAATCTTTTATTTTTAAAGATAATTTATTTTCATCTTTCTTAATAAATGATATTAGCAAAAGCCAAAATGAAGTCTGTAAAAATAAACCTACCAAAACATTAGAACCTACAGATATGTAAAAGTCGTGATTGATTTGGTCAACACCAGTAATTTGTCCAAAGCATTTAATTGAAGAATAGTTATTGAACCTTATTTTATAGTGATCTTGATAAATCACATTAGGATTTGAAATAAGAAATTCGTTAATCGAAATACTACATGTGTTTCTTTCATAAAATCTAAGATCGGAAGTTATTTTCTCAGGTCTAACATTATCTCCATAATCTGAAATCGACCAGGGTATTATTATTATGAACAATAGAAAAACTACTTTGATAGCAATCAAATATCTATTTTTTAATTTAACCATTAATAATCTTTATTTTTTTTGAAAAAATAAAACCAACAATTACTGATAAAACTGCAAATATTGAAAATAAATCAAAATAAAAAGTTTCAGCTCTTTCAATTGGAATAACGTCCCACCCACCAGAAACATAATGCTCACACTCTAAAAAAGAATTAACTGATGCAGTGTTTCCGTCAGAATCAAATACGTTTATTGTTTCAAATCCTTGATCATTTTGAAAAACAAAATTTGGATTATTTTCTATATCTACTTTTACGAAATCAATTGGATAGCTACCACAAATCTTAATAACAATTTCATTTTCCATTATGTATAGATGTTAATAAACAAAAGTTTATTAAGTAACTTATTAACATTAATGTGATGATAAATATTTTATATTGTTTAGATGAAAACTATAATAATCAGCTAAGTGTTTCATTATTATCACTTCTAGAGAATATAGACGAAAAACTCTCAATTTATATCATCCATAAAAGTGAGAGTAATTCTAATTTTTTACCTGAAAAAATTAAGTATCATCGAAACATAGATACGATTTCAGTTTTTAAATTTTTTAAAAATATTGAAAACTTTCCAAAACTTAATAAAGCGCATGTTTCTGAGGCTACGTATTATCGCTTGTTTATAAATGAATATCTACCTAAGGAAATTGACTTTTTACTCTATCTTGATCCAGATGTTTTTTGTACAAATAATCCAATAAAATACGTTTACCAACTAATAAATGAAATGGAGAACAAGGATTTTGATATTGCTGCTTATCCTGAAATTCTAAGAAAATCAGATAGTGAAAAATTATTTCAAAAATTAAATATGTCAAATAATGAATATTTCAACGCTGGAGTAATGTTAATAAATTTTAAAAATTGGTTAGAAAAAGGAATAAATCAAAAATTAGTAAATTTAATTGACGATTTATCTGAAGATATCCAATTTTGGGACCAAGATATTTTAAATTCTTTCTTTGATGGTAAATATTTAAAACTACCAAAATCATACAATTATGTTGTAAATCTTTTTTACAACTGTGACGAAGAGAGAAAATTTGATTTAGAAAATATTTGTAAAGAAAATGTTTTTGTACATTTTGCAGGAAGTCATAAACCTTGGACCCCTGTTGGAATATTGTCTAAAACAGCAGAAATCTATCAAGATATTTATAGAAAACTATATAAACAAAAGTATCACCTTATTCATAAATGGAAGGTAAATTCATTAAAAACTTTTAAACATGCTTTTATTGATGGAAAATTATCTGAATTAAAATATCCACTTTCTTTTACTTCAATTTTTTTTAAAACACTAATCTTTAATAAAAATAGGAATATTTAAAAGATGTGTGGATTTATTGGAAAAATATCTGATAAAATCGATAATTTTGAAATTTATAAAGAATCCAATGAAGTTATTTCATGTAGGGGACCAGATGAAACAAAACACATATTTCAGAAAATTGATAAAATTTTTCCCGACAGCAAGAATAATAAAAACATATTGGCTTTTTTCAATAGACTTTCGATTATTGATTTAAGCAATCAAGCTTCACAGCCAATGGTTTCAGATGAATACAAAAATTTAATTTTATTTAATGGAGAGATATACAACCATCGACAATTAAGGAAAGAGATGGAGTCTAATGGAATAAAATTTAAATCAAGCCATAGCGATACTGAGACACTGTTAAATGGGTTATCAATTTATGGTCTAGATTTTATAAACAAGATTGAAGGACAATTTGCAATTACTTTTTTAGATTCAACCAAAAATAAAGTTTATTTAATAAGAGACAGAGTAGGTCAAAAACCACTTTTTTATAAGTTTAATTCTTATAATCTTTCCTTCTCATCAGGACTTAGGCCATTAGCTTTGTCAGAAAATCAAATCAATATAAATGAAAACTCATTAGTAGATTATCTTGATTATGGTGTTGTCCCTTCACCAAATACAATTTTTAAGGATATTTATAAGGTTCAACCTGCAGAAATTATTCAGTTTGATATATCAAACGAAATTAAACTTGAAAGAAAATATAAATATTGGGAAATAGAAAATTATATTGAAAATGAAGTCTTTAAAGAAGATATTTTTTTTGATAAATTTTCTAATGCTGTTTCAAAAAGACTGGAAGCAGATGTACCAATTGCTACTTTATCATCCGGAGGAATAGATTCGTCTTCAATAATAAAAAACTTATCCCACACTCAAAAAAATTTATCAACGTTCTCGGTAGGTTACTCAGATCCAAAATACGATGAATCCGAATGGTTTTTAAAAGTTTCAGAAAAATATGGAACAAACCAAACAAACTCTATTATTGAATTTAAAAATCTAGACAGAAAATTAAAAGAGTCAATAGAATCATTTGATGAGCCCTATTCTGATCCTTCAACTTTACCATCCTATTTAATTTCAAAAGAAATTTCGCAAAATTACAAAGTCGCAATATCCGGTGATGGAGGAGATGAACTACTTTTTGGTTACAAAAGATCAAAATATATGTCAAGATACAAACCAAAAAAATATATTTCAAATAGTCTTGAGAAAGTGTATCCAAAATTTCTTGGTACAGGAAATAATTTCAAAAAATATAATTCTGAAAAAATAAATGCGTACGCTTCTTTTTTTAGTGATAAAAATTTTTTGGATATTCTGAATTTAAATTCAAACCATACATTTGAAAAATCTTTTTTCTCTAAGCATACAGACAAATTTAAATCAATAATGATTACAGAATATAAGTTCTTTCTTAGTGAGATGATGATGTTAAAGGTAGATACTACATCAATGGCAAATTCTTTAGAAGTTAGATCGCCTTTTGTTGATCATAAATTAATTGAATTTGTTTTAGGTTCAAAAATTGATGACAATTCACCTATATATAATAAATCAATCCTCAAAAAGTATTTATCGTATGATTTTGACCAAGATTTTTTGACAAGGGACAAAATGGGTTTTGTATTCAATCTAGAAAAATGGATTTATGAAAATTCAAATGATGTAAAAGATGTTATTAGAGGAATAAATCTTGACATAAATTTTTCAAGAATACAAAATTTGTTTAGGTTTAAGTCAAGAATAAATGCACAAAGGCTTTGGAAATTATATTTTCTAGCTATTTATTTAAGCTGGTTTGATAACAGATAAATAATCTTCATATTCTATTTGACTTAAAATATTTAATTCAAACTTTTCATTTGCAATTTCATATGCATTTCTAGATATTTCTGACAAATAATCCGGTGATCTAAAATGTTTTTTAAATAATTGATTTAAATTATCTGACCCAAGTTCAAATAAGAATCCATTTTTATTATGAGTAATAAGATCTTGATGATTCGAAATGTTAGACGCAAAAACTACACATCCTGCGGCCATAGCTTCCATGACTGATTTTGGATTACCTTCAAACAAAGATGATGTTACAAAAAATCGGTATTTTCTAAGTTCATTATTTAAGTTTTTATTATTAATTGTCCCCATTAATTTGATATTTTTATTATTTTTTTTAATATACTCATTTATCTCATGTTCAAGAGATCCAACACCATAAATATGTATTTCAATATCAAGATCTTTAAAATTTTCAAACAACTCAAAATAGTTTTTTTGATACTCTAACCTTCCAACACAAACTACAGCATCTTCATGTCTTTCTTCAAAATCGTTATATCTACTTTTAAAAATCCAATTTGTTCTTAACTCAATATTTGAATTCGCTAAGTACTTTTCTTTTTTGTTTTGTAAATCATTTGTATTTGAGACTGTAAAAATTTCTGCGAAAAATAAGCCGATTTGATTTAGCAAAAAATACAATAACTGGATATGCTTTTTTTTATTTTCTTGTTTTGCGAATGCATGCATGTCGTAGCCTGTTCTTACAATTAATGGTTTTTTGAGTAATATTTTCAAAATAATTGATATCCAAACTCCTAAAATTTGATGTTGCTTTATCAAAGATACATCCTTAAATTGATTCTTAAGTTTAAAAGGCACAATAAATGATTGTAAAAAAGAGAGAAGCTTGGTTTTTGGTTTTTTTAAATAGTCATAAATTGGAATTACTGAAAAATTTTCTTTTTCAGTAATTAACTCAACATCTGAGGAATCACCAAAAGTCAAAAAAGTAAATTTTGTTCCAAATTTTTCGTTGATGTCTTTATATATTGAAAGCTCTCTTTCAAGAATATTTGAGTTCTTCCAAATCTTTAAAGAGTATCCAAAAGTAAATACTATTAATATATTCACAATTCATATGATAACTATATTGAGATACTTATAAAATAATTTAATTTTAGTCAATCCAAATGTGTTAAATTAAAATCATGGCAAACATCATTGATTTACCTGATTTTATGTTCAACAGAATTGACAGAAACAAAATACCTAAATTAAAAAAAATTATTCTTTTTATAAAAGGGTTGATTGTTGGATTAATTAACAAGCATGCAAATGGTAAAACATATACTAGGTTGATAAATTTAATGTTCACCAACGCAAATATAGAGTTTGATGATGGATTGTATAGAAAAAAAATAGATGATATTTTCACTATTTATTATCCAAATAAGAGGATTGATAGAGTAATTTTAGATCCTAAAGGAAATTTTGACTTTTTGTTTATATCTTATTGTCTAGATAAAATTGATTTTAAAAAAGATGATTTGGTTGTTGATTGTGGAGCAAATGTTGGGGAATTATTTTTTTCATTTTATTATAAAAATTTAAAAATTCAATATATTGCATTTGAACCAGATAATAAAGTGTTTTTGTGTTTAAATAAAAATTTACAGAATACAAATTCAAAAACCTATAACCAAGCGCTATCAAACGATAATTTGGAAAAAACTATTTACATTGATACTCATGGGGCAAATAGTTCATTAATTAAATTTGAGGATGGTCTTAAAGAGGATAAAGTTGAATGTACAACGATAGACTCTTTAAATTTTGAAAAAATAAAGCTGTTAAAATTAGAAGCTGAGGGATTTGAATTTGAAATCTTAGAAGGTTCAAAAAAAACACTTTCAAAAATAGAATATATTTCTGTTGATTATGGTCCTGAGAGAGGGCAAAATTCTGAATTAACGATTGGAAAAGTTACAAATTTTTTATTTGAAAATAATTTTGAAATGGTAGATGGCTCTAAAACAAGATACATTGGTCTTTTTAAGAATAAAAGCTTTTAACTAGATATATAATTTTTAGATTTATTGTTTAATTTAGTATCTAAATATTTTGCTTTAATTCCCTGCATACGATTTTTAAGATTTGAACTCCAATCATTTTTTAATCCAAAAGCACTATAACCAAACTGATTTTCATCCAAAGAGTTTAATTTTTCCATTATATATTTTGGATGATCATTTAAATCTATCTTATGAACGTGTTTGGGATATTTTTTTTGTATATCACTAAACCAAGCATCATAACAATCATCTGGATTTTCACTTCCTCTCGATCCAAAACTTCCAAATTCTCTATTCCATGCTCTTGCAAATCTTGCACGATCATTTTTTATAATTTCCATTGTTCTGAATGTTGAATCATATTGATATATTGGAATAGGAAGATTGGGGATTTGTTTTGGTGTGATGAGTTTTCCATCAAAAGTTGCTAAACATAAGTCTCCGCCTCCATCAAGTTTGATTCTATTTTTAAATTTTTTATTTATAGCTACGCATAGTCTTGTCTTAAGTTGATATCTATTTAGTGTAAAGAATTGATATTGAGGAAAACACAATACTGGAAAGTCATTGTATTTTCTGAGATAATCATATAATTTATTCACATCTTTCTCATGAAAAAAGTAATCAATATCCATACGAATATTCCAGTCACCTGTGCTTTCATTGAGTCCTTGTTGAAAATATTTACCAATCTGAGACCATGTAAACTCTTCAGGCCAATCTGATCCAGTTACTATTACTTCATCCGCTATATCATTAAAACAATTAAGTGCTTCTTTCCAAGGATCATTTCTTTTTTCAGGATCTGTGTAAGTAGTAAATATTGATAATTTCATGAAAGCAAAATTTCTTCAATTTGTTGACTAAATTCATCTAATGAATAATTATTAACAATTAAATTTCTTCCATTTTTTGAAATATTCTCATAATCTTGATCACTCATATTAAAAATATTTAAGATTTTATCTTTCCATAAAAGTGGATTATTTGTTTTTAAAAAATGAATATTTTCGTTGTCGATAAAGTTTTCTTTATCCCAAAACCCTTCCGTTTTTGTAATTAATACTGGAGTTCCACATGCAATTGACTGGAGTGTTACACTCTGACCTGAGGGCTGAAGTGAATTCTTAAGTGGAATTATTGTTAAAAATGCTTTTTGGTATTCACCTCTTAAATCAATATCAGTGAGATATGGTTCACCCCAACTACCATTTTTTATGTCGGAATTTTTATTGTTTAAGTTTGATTCGTTGATATTTTCACTAACATAAACAAAATTGAAATCTTCTAGTAGCTTTGACAATTCTTCTGCAAGTTCATAATCACGAAAACCATCATTGCCAACAAATAAGATGTTTTTTTCTCTTTGAAAATTTTCTTTGTTGCTCCAAATTTCCAAATCAACTGCAAAAGGTAAGAGAAAGTATTTATTTTTATACTTTGGAAAATGTTTTAATGCATATTCGTATTCACCTTGGCTCAAGAAAATAAATTTATCAATATATTTGAAAAATGATTTAATATACCAAGACTGAATTGGTATAAAAATTTTAAATTTAGGCTTTCTAGAAAATAATCCAAGAACAAACGACAGAGTAGTTATTTTCTGCTTTTTTAATTTTAGGTAAATCACCATTGGAAGAACTGAGCAACCAATTCTATTAGAACTAAAAATGGCATAATCAGATTCTTTTAATTCAGTTAAATGTTTTTTAGTAACTATAAAACTCCAATAAAGCGGAAGTTTTAGTAATGACCTCATATTTTTTTCAATGTAAATAAAAAACAGCCTTCTTATTCTTGATTGGTTTAAATCGAACTCGTTAATAGATACATTATTGTATTTATTTAAGAAATGGTGAAAGCCGTAAAACATTTCTTTTGCATAAGGCTTGTTCTCCTCAATTCTTTTAAGGCGACCACCCTGAAAAAAATAAGATATTTTAATTCTGAAACCTATCTTTCAATATCACTAATTTTTAAAAATGTTCAAATTCATATTTTAAATTCTTTTTGAATTTTTCATATGTTAAATGTTCTTTAATTAGATTAATAGGTTGAAATTTATGTAAATTCTCAATAAAAACATCGAACTGAAATTTTAATTCTTCAAAAGTATCAACTATTAAACCACAGTCGTTACTCCAATAAGACATTGTTGTACCACTCAAAATTAGGTCTTCATAGTAATTTGTTTTTTGGTCCCAAACAATCAATGGGATATTACAAGATAACAATTCTTGAGCTGCAAAACCTTGAGTTTCTGGCCTACTCATAAAGATTCCAAACTTTGAATTAAGAGCAGATCGAATTAAGTCCTTATTTGCATATTGCCCATAATGAAATACTTCGTAGTCAATATTTTTATCATTTAAAAAATTTGTTACTTTCTCTAAATCACCAATTGGTCTTTTCTTGAAATATATAAGACATTTATTTTTTCTATTTTTATATTTCAAATGCCTATTTAATGTGTCCTCGTCAATAATTCCCGATGGGAAAGTAACAACTCGTTTTGGATCAATATTGTGCCCCATCTCATAAACAGCATTTTTAAATGCTATTTTTGAAGCAACTACTTTTTTTACATTTGGGTATTTATTTATGTAATCAACTAACTTCTTATCGTATTCTTTATTATATAAAGGACCAACAAGAATTTTTGATTCTGAATTTTTTGAAATAATTTTATTTAAAATATTTTCACCAAATTCGTCAAACTGAACAATATAGTTATTTTTAAATTTAATTTTATTAAATGCGTATTCTTTATTTCCCTTAAATGTTTTTACAAGATTATTCATTCTTTTATGAGGCCCCGAAGAAATTAAATTTACATTAATAGGGAGATTAAATAAATTTAAATAATCAAGATAAATATTGTAAAAAATTGAATGCTTAAAGCTTTTTGTAATAAGTACCTTTTGCGTTTTTATGTAATCAAGTTTGTAAAAAATATTTATCATAAAACCTTTAATTCTATTTTAAACTGTAACTATATGGTACTAACTAGAAATCTTTTTAAAAATAGTGAAATTCTTAGCAGTAGTAACTTTGCAAGATATTCCGATATAGTTTATTCGGAAATAATATTGAAAAAAGACTGTGAAGTTAACAGTGATAATGTTTTTGTAATATATGAAGATAATGAATTTTGTTTTTATAAGATAAAGAGTTTTAAATTAAGAGAAAATGATTTAATCTTTTCAAATTTATATATGATTGAATCTTTATTTGAAATGTTAAAAAATGTTACTGAATTCAAAAATATTAAAATTATAACCGGCCAAAGCGACGAAAAAATTACAAAAAAATTATTTAGTACAAAACCTGACTGTGTCTCAGCCTGGTACTCACCAAATATTGGCTATAGACATGATAAATTGATTCCAATTCCTTTAGGCCTTGCAAACAATCATCCAAAAAATTTAAATTATGATCATTTTCTAGAGAATAATGAAAATCTAAAAATTCAAAATAAGGTCTATATAAATTTTGAAGATAATACTAATTATCTAAGAAGAAAAAAAATAAAGAATAATCTTAAAAACAAATCGTGGGCGGTTATTGAAAAAGAAAAGTTATCTTTGAGAGAGTACCTTTCAAATATAAAAAAGTATCAATATATTATTTCTCCTGAAGGCAATGGCATTGATACCCATCGGATATGGGAATCACTTTACGCTGGATCTATACCTGTAGTAAATAAAAATTATGCATTAGAATCATTTAATATCTTTCCAATAATTTTTGTAAATAACCTCAACAAGATAACTATTGAAAAACTTGATGAATATAAAAGTCAATTAGCAGACATTAATTTGGAGTATTTTGATATTAAATGGTGGATTCAAAAAATAAAGTCTAAAACGATTGTCTCAGATATTGATAGTATTTTAGTAACTGAGTCTGAAAAACAATTTGAAAATTCAAAATCAAAGTATCATTTAAAATTAAAAAAAGAAAGAAGAATTAAAAAACTAAAAACACTTTTTAGAAAAATTCTAAGGAAAATAAATTATTAGTATTTTTCCTCTATAAGAAACCTTTTGTCATTATCAAAAGAAATTTTGTAATGATAATCAGCATTATTGAATCTTTTTGGATCATGTGTAGAATTTATTATTGTTATTTTTTTAGTGTCTAGTATTTCAAATATCTTGTCTTTTGTATCATCATCAAGATTTGCTGTTGATTCATCAAGAAGTAAGATATTTGATTCCGATAATAATGCTCTTATAAATGATAATTTTTGCATTTGACCCGAGGAAAGACTTTTATTATCAATTTTCATATCTAAATCATACTTTTTTGGATCTTGAAAAAAATTAAACTGCTTTAGCTCGTCAAGAAGAGTAGTATCATCTAATTCTTTTTCGTTTCCATATTGTAAATTGAACCTCAATGAGTTTGAAAAAATTAATGGCGACGCCCCAATATATCCAATTTTTCCAGAGTTTACACTTACATTTCCTTTCTGAGAATAGAGCACACCAGACATCAAGCCAAGTAACGTACTTTTACCAGAACCATTAGGCCCAGTGATTAAAGTGTGTTTATTTTTGTAAAATGATGCATTTAGATTCTCAAAAATTTTTTCTTCACTATTGAAATATGAGAAACTTAAATCTCTTATACTGACAACTATTTCATCTAAAGAGCTATTGTTCGTAATATAATTTTCCTTGTTAAGTTTATTTTTATTTTTATCCATAAGATAAAAATATTTGATATGAACTTGTGAATTTACAAGTCTGTTTATACTACTTGTAATTAAACCAAGAGATTGAAATAATCTTAAAGTTACACCTATAAAATCTAATGTAAGTATTCTTGCAAAGTTAAAAAATCCAATTAAAACTGAAAAAACAAACATTGTTACAAAGCTTGGTAAAAATGAATTTATAGATCCAAATCTATGATTATTTAAAAGAGCATTATTTAGTTTGGCTATAACATTCTCAAAATTTGCAATTTCTTCCCTGTCTTTTTTCAATAGCTTTATAAGAAACATATTGTCAACAATTTTTTGAATCTCATAATTACTTTTCTTTTGGATTTTGTATGCTTTATCCATATACTCTCTTGATTTATTAACAAAAAATCTACTTGGATAAAAAAGTATTAAAGCCCCTACCCCAAATGTGATAATTGTTCTTGCATCAGAAATAATTAAATATGCCAAAAAACCAAAAGTTTGAATCAGACTGTTCATTAATCCAATAAGAGCAGTGTAAAAAAAAGAAATATGTCCAGTTATGTCATTTATATAAAAATATGCATCAGCGACCGAATAGTTTCTTTTATCGAAAACCTCATCGAGTACGTGTACTTTTAGATTTTGTTGAACGTTAAGTATTAAGGCTTTTTCAATTATTGTTTGAGAATAAATACAGCCAAATCTTACTAAAACAATTACCGGTAGTAGAAAAGGATATTCAATAAAAAGATCTATGATTGTTTTAGTAAATCCCTCATAATTATCACTTGATGTTATTAATCCCGTGAATGCAAGTATTAGGAGTATGTCCATAAGAGCAGATATATTTGATAAAATTACAGATGCAACAATTATTATTTTTTTTCTATTTGTTTTCGTTAGTTTTGAAACATACAAAATATTTGAAATAGTTTCTTGTAAATTTTTCATTCAATATTTTATGGTAATACACGAAGTTTTAAATAGATTAATTTTTATTAAGATTCATTATTAAATCATTAATATAACAATATGAAACTACTTAGCGTAATTGTTCCATTTTATAACGAAGAAGTTTTCCTTGAAGAATCTGTAAACAGATTAGTTAATGAATTAGAAAGCTCATCAATAAATTATGAAATCTTTTTAGTAAACGATAATTCATTAGATGATAGCAAAAATATTGCTCAAAATTTAAGCAATAAATATCAGAATATCACACTGGTTTCAAAACAGGTAAACCAAGGAAAGGGTAGTTGCATTAGAGAAGTAAACTCTATTTTAAAATCTGATTACACAATAATTCATGATGCTGACTTGGAATATTTTCCAAAAGATATTGTAAAAATGTACAAGATAATGGTCAAAAATCAAAAATCATTAATACTAGGCTCTAGGGTAATTGGTGATAATAAAAGAATAAAGAAATATAGCTACTTAGTATATGTAAATGTATTTTTAGCTAAATTATTTTCTTTTTTAAATAATTACCAAGTTTCAGATATATCAACTTGTTACATGATGATGCCAACAAAATTTTTAAACGAAATAAGTATTGAGTCAAACTCTTTTACTATTGAAATTGAGTTGCTCTCAAAGTTTTTAAAAACAGGAAATGAGATTATTGAGATACCAATCTCTTATGAGGGAAGATTGTACTCTGAGGGTAAAAAAATTAGATTTTATGATGGACTTAAAATTTTTCTTAGAATTATATCAATGAGCAAATTTTTATCAAAGATTACTTTTAAAGCTTCAGGAAAGATCTAAATTTTGATTTTATGAGTAAATACAAAATAAAGAGAAAATTACCTGAAAACCTAAACAATGAGGATTTGTTTATGTTTGAACATGAATTTGAAAGAACATTCCAAAAAATAAAGTTAATTAATAAAAAAAATATTTATATTAACAAATTTCAATTTTTTAAAGGAGATAAATTTTTATTTGGAAGTAAATACTGGAATATGAATGAATATAAATTTAAAAGAAAATTAAAAACAATAGTTAAAAATCTTTTTCTTAAAAATAACCATTCAAAAATTGAAATAATTAAAAATGCATCTTGGATTGCTAATGAAAAAAGTCACAATTATTTTCACTGGTTTGGGGATGCTCTTCAAAGGGTTGAATTTTTAATTGAAAAAAAATATCCTGAGCTTATTTTACTTTCTAAAAATTATGAAAATAAAGAGTATGTAACTGAAATTCTCGACGGTCTTAATTTAAATTATATTTTTTTGGATGATAATAAAACATATCTTGTTGAAAATTTGGATATAACCACTCATGCTGCTGTTTCAGGTAATTTTGACAGTAATTTAATAAATAATATTTCCAAAAGATTAAAAAATCTTTATCTTGAAGAAAATAATAAAAACTATATTGATAGGATTTGGATATCAAGACAATCTGCAGATAAAAGAAAGATATCGAACACTGAAGAAGTATTTGATATCTTGGATGATTATGATTTCAAAATAATTGAATTTGAAAATCTAAAATTAATTGAGCAGATTCAACTAGTAAATTCTGCAAAAGTCCTCGGGGGTGTTCACGGTGCTGGACTAACAAATATGCTTTTTCTTGATAAAAATAAAGATGTTATCGAAATACGAGGTTCTGGAGATTATAAAAATAATTGTTTTTATTCGTTATCATCTGCTTTAGATTTGAATTATTATTATTTTTTAGCAAAAGTAGAAAATAACAATTATTATGGTTCAGATTATTTCGTAGATCCTCAGAGATTTAAATCCTTTCTAAAGTTACATTTTCCAGTAAAAAATAGAGACAAATAAACATGTCTTTAATAAGAAAATTTTTATTTAAAAATAAGAAGCATATTAATGGTTTGATTCATGTTGGAGCAAATGTAGGACAAGAGGTACCGATGTATTTTGAAATAACAAACTCAAATATTTATTTGTTTGAACCACTTGATAGTGCATTTGAGATTCTTAAAGATAAATATGGTAACTTACAAAATGTTAAATTGTATAATTTTGGACTAGGAAATAAAAATCAAGAAATAAACATTAATGTAACACAATCTAACTTTGGTTCATCTTCTTCTGTTCTCAAACCAACCGGTCACAAAAAATATTTTCCAGAAATTAATTTTGAAACTGTTGAATCTATAAAGATAAAAAAATATACAGATGTGCCTGATATATATGCAAACTTTCTTTTAATTGATGTTCAAGGATATGAGCTTGAAGTGATTAAAGGATTTGAAGATAAATTGAAAAACTTTAAATTTGTAATTACAGAAATCTCAAGAAAAGAAATTTACGAAAATGGCGTATTAATTTATGATTTAGATAAATATTTAAACAATGAAGGATTCTTGAGAATAAAAACAAGTTGGGTAAGCAATAAACCAACAGGTGATGCAGTATATATAAATAAAAAAGATTTATACCCTCCATTGATTTTTATTTATCATTTAAAAAGTAAATTTACATTATCAAAAATTTACTTATTTTTGAACCTTTTCAAGAACAGAAAAAAACTAATTTTTGTCATAAAGGAGCAAATTAAAAATCTATGATCAAAAAATATGTTATAAAGTTTTCTTATTTTCTAAGTTTTTATATTTCATTTATTATTACTTATTTGAATTATGATATTGTTTATTCGCCAGACTTTGATAAATATTTTAACTATTTTTTGTTTTACACTGGTGAGATAGAATCAACTGCTCTAGAACAAGGAAATTTTTATTATTACTTTCTTTATATTTTTACTCTACTTATACAAGCTTTAACTGGAGGTTTGTCTAATTTTGATACCTTAAACATTTCTATCTTGTTTGGAAATTTTATATTATATTATTTTGGAACTTTAGGTCTAAGGAAATATTTATTTTTCCAAGGATTTAATTTAAATAAAATTTATTTGTCTTTAATAGTATTAAATATAAGCCCACCATCACTAATTCTCAGAATGACATTTAAGCCAGAGTTGTTAGGATTTGTCTCTATTGTCTGGGGTATATATTTGATAGATTTATTTAAACAGAAAAAAGAAATTGAATTTTTGTATTATTTTTTATTAATTTCTATTTTTATTTCAACTTTGAAAATATCAATATTTGTAATGTATTTAATATTTATGTTTTTTCATTTTGGAATTAAAAATTTAGGTAAATTTAGACAATTAAAAGTCAAAAAAGTTATCTTATTACTTGCAGCTATTTTTTTACTTCATGGTGAAAATTATTTTTTGAATGATAAATTAATTTTCGATGTTCAACATGATGAAAAATATAACAATTCAGCTAGTTTTGAATTTTTTACAAATTACAACTCTAGAGAAATTAATGACAATCCTCATAAAGATTTTCACAATAATTCATTTAGAGCCATAACTTTACTTGATACTTTTTCTGACTATTTTGAATTATATTGGAACGCAGACCATTCAAAATTTAATTCTCATAGAAAAGATTTTTTAGTTTTTGAAGAAAAAGAACCTGGAAAAAAGACAAATACTATTCCGATAATCAAATTTAGCAAAGAAACCAGAACACTTAAATATGTCGGCGATGTTAACTCTAGATATATTGCAGAAGATGAAGGTGAGAATATATTAGATGAAATAAGAATGAGAACTTCATTAAATGTTACTTTATTTTTTTATTTTCTTGTAATTGCTATTAGTTTCTTTTACAAATCTTTAAGATTATCTTTGTTATCACCAATTATTGGAATTGCAGCTGTTGCATTTTCTTCTGCTGGTTTTTTCTCAACAAAGAATTTTGATCCGACGACGGGGGACTCTGTAAAAACTTTTTATTATGCTTTTTTTCTTTGCCTTTCATTAACTTGTTTACTAGTGATTATTAATACAAGATTAAAAGGAAAAGGTACTGTTATTTCAGTATTCCTAATATTTATGTTTTTATTTTTTCTAGGCTTCCCATCAAAATATAGTGAACAAATGATTGATTATAAAAACTACAAAAACAGTATTGTTTTTACTTGTGAACTCAACCAAATTTTCATAGAGTACGATAATGTACTAAATTTTGAAAATTGTAAAGATTCTTTACAAAAAAAAGATTCTATTTATAAATACAATTCTGTTGGCTTAAAAGCTAATCTCCAAAGCATACCTTTTACGAATTTAGTGTTTGCAATATATCTCTGTTTGAACCTATATAAAATTAGAAATAAACTGGAGTAGTTTTCACATTTTTAAAATTAAAATTATACTTTAATGTATCTTTTTTTCCATGACCATAATTCCTTACGCTTAAAAAAGGATATTGGTACTGTTTTTCTACATTTTCGTTAAAGTAGCTCTCATTTTCAATTATCTCCCCCCCATATTTTTTGGTAAGCACACTCCAAATACTTTGATCATGTCTATTTTCAACAAAATTTGGAATTTGATTGTTGTTATATTTATCTGTAATCAGTTCCCAATCTTTTGACAGTAAATCAAAAAAAATATTTAACAAATTCTTTGTGTGGTCACAATTTTTAAATAGTAAATAGCCTCCTAATAGTTGGGTAGTGTCTGTAACTTTGGTATCTTTTTCAACATTAAAATATTGGAAAATCTCTTTTGTTGTCCACAATTTTTCAATATGGTGTTTTTTTGATTCCATTCTAAAATTACCAAATTCAGAAAAATTTAACATATCAATATATTCTAGAAACCTATGTTTTGCGTGATAATTGAAAGAACTTCCAGAGTCACAATAAACAATAATATCGCCTTCGTTTGTATTTTTTATTAGTTTTTCCAAAATCAAATACTTCCAGACCCAATATCCACCACCACGATCATTATTAAAAATTAAATTATAAGGATATTTTTCTATTTTTGGTACATCATTAAGCGAAAACGAATAAAGCTTATCAAATAATCCGGATAGTTTAGCTAGATGAATTAAATGCTTTTTTGAGACTTTATATTTTTTAGAATCACCATAAGTATAAAAATGGATTTGTTTTTTATTCATTGAATTATTTAAAGTAGTTCCTTCCATCACCATGACTATTGTCGTAATAAATTAATTTTTCATTTACGAAGTAACAATCAGTAAATTGCATAACTCCTCTCCAACAGTCATAATCTGCAGCAAAAGGAAGGTTCCGAAACCAACCAATTTTATCTAAAATTTCTCTTTCAATGATTACTGACGAGGTAATAATTGGATTTGCTAAATTCATAAAACTATTAAGAAAACCTAAATTCCATACCTCTGGGTAACTAAAATTTCTAAAATAGGAAATAAATTTATTTCTAAAATAAATTTTTTTATGTTTATCAAAATAAAAATCATTTAAGAATGATTCATAGTTTTGATTAATATCGAACAGACCATTTCCAATATATGCATCAGAACATGTCATTTTTTGTTCGGAATTTTCTAAAATCTCAATTTGCTTTTCTAATTTTTGTGGCATCCATACATCATCATCATCTAAAAATGCGATATATTTTGTATTTGATTTGATGTTTCCAAAATTTCTAATAGCACCAGGTCCAAATCCATGTAAATTCTTCTGATTCGTTTCTAAATTTATCTGGTGTATTTTATCAATATAATCATGATTAAAGTAACCACTATCAGATGAACCATCATTAATTACTACCACTTCATAATCTTCTAATGTTTGGCTAAAGACGCTTTGCAATGCTTGTTCAAGAAATTTTATTCTGTTGTAGCTTGGAATAACTACAGTTATTAGCGGACTATTTGTATTGTTCAACATTTTGTTTTGTAATTATTATTAGTTTATCTTCCAATCTCCAATAGTAATAAGTTAATAAATTTTCATCTATATGGCTTGGTAATTCAACATAAAGTCCTGGCTTTTTTAAAAAATATAAATTTAAAATTCCTTGCTCATTTGTTTTAGAGCAAGGATATTTTTCTACTATTTGAATTAAATCATTAAACATTTCAGGTTTAATAATATTTGTATCAAACAACATTAAGCCTGTTTGAAAGTATCTTTTAGAACTCAAATCGTATTCTGTCTTCAATTGATTAAAAAATTGTGAATCTTCATAAAACTGAGTATTTAATGTTCTATCATAATTGGGAAAAGCATCAGCTCTTGCTAATAGAGAATCTTTCATTTTTTTCTGTAGTATCGGATTTATATCTGAGTGAATAATCATATTTACGTCAAGATAAAAAATGTATTTCCACTTTTTAAGTTTTTCATTAAATAAATGTAATTTATGCCACTGAAAATTTTTAGTTATATGTCTATTCGGAGCTCCGGGCAATGAAGGGATTGATTTGAGATAATTTTCTGTTTTTTTAGTAAATTTAATCCTTCGAAATCTATAAATTTTTATATTTTTATTAAACGTTTTAAATACTAAAAAAGTTGGAGTAAACCAGCTAGTAATAACTACAATATCACCTTTATACTTTCCTTTAAGTTCCAAAGAGTTTATAAAATTTTTAAAATACTTAAACAAAAATTTTGCATCAACAACTACACAAACAGCTAAATTTTTTTGATCTTTCATAAATTTTGACTTTTCATCATTAAAAAATATATTTTGTTAATATTTATTTTTAATAGTAAACACAATATGAATCAAAATAAATTAAGAGAAGAAATTAATAGTTTTCAAAAACTCTGGAATGGTGGCTACAGGACAGGTTACAGTGAAAAAAGAGGTCAGAAAAGGTTAGAAGATTACTTGAGAGACAACCTTGTTGGAAATAATTTATTAGAAATTGGTTCAGGTGGTGGGCAGTGGACAAAATTTATATATGAATTAAATATATTTCAAAGTATTCAATGTGTAGATGTACTATCAGCAGAACACAATAGTTTTTGGGAATATATGGGAGAAGAAAGCAAAAAAAAAGTTAAATATAAACAAAACTTAGATTTTTCCTTAGATCACATTGAAAACAACTCAATAGACTTTGTATTTAGTTATGATGTTTTCTGTCATATATCTCAATCTGGAGTTGAAGCTTATTTAAAATCTTTAAATAAAAAATGCAAACCTGGATCAAAACTTTTGATAATGTATGCTGATCCTGCTAAATATATAAATAGCGAACCTGAAAATAGGAACCATGTAATCCAATATCTGCCAGAAAAAAAATTTATTTACAAACTCTCAAACAATAAGTTAATTAAAGATGCTTTAAAAGACAGTAATGGCAAACCCTTTCCAGGAAGATGGTATTGGGTAGGAATAAAAAATTTTTTAAATCTTGCTGAAACTCACAATTTCAAAATTGAAGAACAAGATTTAAACATAGACTATACAAATCCAATAACGCTATTAAGAAAATAGTTTCTTAAGTTTGCCAAGAACTTTACGTAAGACAAGGTAGTAAAAATTTAAAGCTAAAACAATATCTTTTAATAAGAATCTATAAAAACCATATTTTTTTCGTAAATTTTCCATCGAGTCTAAAAACTCATCAGGATACTTTATCATAAGATTTTTTAGGTATAAATTATATTTTGCAACTCTCCAGCGGGTGTGTTCGTTTTTTAATGTAACTGTAAAATTAAATCGGTCTATTCTTTTTACATTTGAATACAAATTTTCATTTTTAAGGTGGGAAAGTAGGACACTTTCTGGTGTCACAAAATCTGGCGCTAAATTCTTATCTTGTGCATTTTCTAAGAAATTACATAAGCTGAAATAATTTTTTGCAAATTTACTATGAAATAATATAAACCTGTCACAAATTCCAAAATAGTCTTCACCACTTGGAATAAGGATTTCATTATCTTTTATTTCTGGTAATTTATCCACGTAATATTGATCAGCTCTTGTATGAATTACAAAATCGTAATCTTCTACTATTTTGATATGATTTTTATATATTATATCTTTTAATGCACTAACGATAGCTCCTGAACCAGTGTTGTCGTCTATTCCACCTGCCATTCCATAATCTGAACCAGATATTAGAAAATCTATAGCTTTTTTTGAATAATTATCTTGATAATATGTTGACCAATTATTTGGTTCCTCAAAAGTCCAATCGTGAGTAGCTTTTTTAACCAATAATGAGTTATCTTTTTCCAAAAATTTGTTGCCAAAACATATAGCTAAATCCGCATTCAATGGATCAATAATATTTTTGAATAGACTATTCCAGGTTTTAAGACCTCCTCTTGGAGAGCCAGTTAAAATAACTAAAAATTTACTCAATATTTAAAAGCTGTTTCTCTATCCAGTCATAAGTTATTTTGATTCCGTCCTTTAATGACATTTTATAATCCCAATTTAATTTCTCTTTTATTAATTTATTGTCTGAGTTTCTACCTCTAACACCTAATGGTCCATCAATATGTTTTATTGTTATATTCTTGCCAGCAACATCGGCGACGATATCAACTAATTCGTTTATTGACACCATTTCTTCTGATCCGATATTAAAAGGGCCAGTCTCATTTGATAGCATTAATTTTCTTGTAGCATTTATACACTCATCAATAAAAAGAAAAGATCTTGTTTGTTTTCCATCACCCCAAACTTCTATTTCACCATTTGATAAAGCAACTTTTCTACAAATTGCAGCAGGTACTTTTTCTTTTCCACCATCATATGTACCTTCAGGGCCAAATATGTTATGAAATCTAGCAATCCTTACATTTATGGAAAAATTTCTTGCATAACTGAGATAAAGTCTTTCAGAAAAAAGTTTTTCCCATCCGTATTCAGAATCTGGCATAGCCGGATATGCTGAATCTTCTGAGCAATTTGGATTCTCAGGGTCTAATTGATTATGCTCAGGATAAATACAAGCTGAACTTGCGTAGAAAACTCTACTTTTATTTGTTTCATATTTATTATTCAATGTCACTATAGTTTTGAGAGTATTTAGGTTGACCAATGATGAGTTTGTCATAACACTAGAGTCATTTTCACCACTAAATATATAACCTGCTCCTCCCATATCTGCTGCATACTGATAGATTTCATCAAAACAAGAGTTATTTATTGTAAAAAAGTCTTCATATTTTTCTGGGTTAGTAAGGTCATAGACTTCGAATTCATCAGCGCTAGTTGTTGAAAATTCTGGTAACTTAACATCTAAGGCTCTTACAAAATAACCTTCATTTTTTAATTGAGTTACCATGTGGCTTCCAATAAAACCACCACCTCCGAGGACTAGTGCAGTTTTCATACAACCATATTACACATTGTCTAGTTATTCATATCAAATAAGAAAGTCATAAATTAAATTTTTGTTAACTCATCATTTATTTATTCAAATAGAAATAAAAGTAAGTCCAATAAATTAAAAAAATAAAATTACAATGAACACATGATTAATGAGTTAAAAATTTTCAAATTGAGTACGGTAGCTACGGTTTTTATTGCTTGTCTGTATTTACTCAGTAATTTTTTTTATGAGTATTTCATTTTGATATCGATATTATTTTTTATTTACTTATTTAACTCTAAAAATAAAAATTGGTTGACTAAAACTAATGTAAACTTATTAAAATTTTTTCCAATATTTTTTTATTTACTAAGAATCATCACAATTTTTATACATCAAAATAAGTCAATTTTTTGGGATATGCAACTATTTTTATTTAAGTTAAATTGCCAGGTTGATTGGAGCCTACATTACACCTATAAATTTACTACTGAAAAAATGGAATGTATTTCATTGGGCTTTGGTCCGTTTTCAGAATACATTTACGGCCCTTTTGCAAGGCAATTTAATATTACATTAAATCCATGGACATCATCTATCTTTATATTTGTTATTACTTTCTCAACTATGATTTACTTAATTTATAAACAAAAAAATAACAATTTTTTATTCTTAAATTTATTGATTACCTTTCCACCATTCCTATTTTTATTTCAAACATTAAATCATGACATTATTTTTATTTTTTATTTCTTGATTTTATTCAAAAACGAAAAATTTTTAGCTAGCAATTTATATATGTTTTTCTTGACTTTGCTTACACTATTTAAAATTTATCCAATTTTTATCTTATTTGGTGTAATAGTCTATAAATTGATAAGCAAAGATTATGAAAATATAAAAAAAATTACAATTGTATCTTTAATTAATACGGTTGTACTTTTGTGGTATTACAACTCACTCAATATTTCAGTTCCTAGTCCAATATCAAAAGTTAATACATTTGGTCTCTTCCACGACCTCACTCTTTTAGAGTCGATAAATACAGTGTATTTATATATATTTATTACCTCTTTGTCCATATTTTTAATTTCATTATTTATCTTAAGACAAAAATTGTATTCATCTATATTCAAGATTCAAATTAAAGAGTGGAAGACTCAAGACTCACTATTGATAATAATATTTTCATTTCTTTCAATTTTTATAAATTCCTACTCTAATTATGGCTATAAATTCTCTTTAAACATTTTATTATTTTTAGCAGTATTTAAATTCTTGAATAAAAATATGACTTTACTATTTTTAATTACCTTTGCGGTAATTCCTCTTCAATACTTTGTAGGCACGTCGCTTGAAAATAATATTGTTGAACTTTTTTTATTCTTTCTAAGTAAAACTTTATATTATTGTTTTTTGACTTTTACTTTTCTTATATTGGTTTTCAATATTGAAAAATTGATTCAATCTAAAAATTAAATTCGTTTATTTTTAGATAACACTTCAAAATAATTTAAATTTATACATAACGTTATAAAAACTAAATGAAAAGTATTTATTATGTATCGATATGAAGATTCGTATTCTACATTTTGCCAATAGGACACGTAAAGTATATTTACTAGTAAGTAATTTAATATGACGATTATGAAGCTTAATTGTATGAAACTAAATCTTTTTGATGATTTTGAAATGTAATAAACACTAGTTAAGAAAAATAATATAAATAAATAACTAGTTGGTTTATCTATTAAAAATTGTTTTAAAATATTTAGAATATTTTGAAGTTCAAGATTGCGAAGATAAAAAAGATCCAATAATAATTTATTAAAATCTATTTCGTTTGTATATGCAAAAGTTTGAACCTCTGCTGAATATATTCTTTGATATGTCAAATAAAAAATATAGGGTATAAAAGCATATATTACGTCTTTATTTTTCTTTAAAAAAAATAAAGACGTCAACATTAAAAAAAACACAATTAAA
Organism: uncultured Candidatus Actinomarina sp.; assembly: GCA_902619825.1. GTDB lineage: Bacteria > Actinomycetota > Acidimicrobiia > Actinomarinales > Actinomarinaceae > Actinomarina. Next base: position 70,174 of record CACNFT010000003.1, on the reverse strand, counting down.
GTTATAAAATTTTTTGAAAGTACAAGGCTTCCAAAACATAAAAAGAAGAATTTAGATGCCCTATTTTTAGTTGTTAAAAATTGAAGGAAATAATAGGTAAATACTGCGAACAGAAGACTGGCAAGGCCCTCCAACATAAGAGAATTTGTTATAAGATAATAAAGCCAGTCATTATTAATGAGAATCAATATAAAAGACAAGCAACAAATTACTTTATTTTTTTTCTTTATGTCAAGATCAAAAATAAATAAAAGACTGAAAAAAATTATTAAATTATAGTTACTTTTGATAAAAATAAAATTTTCAGTATCAAAGTTTATCTTCAACAACAAAGCCTGAATATGACTAAGAAGTAAACCTTGACCGCTAATAGGATTATTTGTTAATGAATAAAAATAATTTTCATTGTAAATCATACTAACAATTTGATTCCATTGATAAGGGACATCTGAGTTAAGCTCTTGATATTTTAAATTATTTGATAAGATATCAAAATATTTATGATTAAAATATCGAAATAGAAAATATGTCAGACCAATGCTACTTATATCAAGTATTTTAATTTTCTTAAAAATCAGAATTAGTAACCATAAAGAACTGACTATTAAATAACTAATTGAAAACGAGAAATTTTTAGAAAGAAAAACAAAAATTGAGTCGAATAAAAAATAGCTTATTAAAAAAAATAAGGAAGTCAACGTAATTGACTGAATTTTCAAATATTTATTTATTTTCATAAATAAATTTAAATAAAAAACAGAACCCAAACATACTGATAAAAAGTTGACTAAATTTACATATGATAAATTGCTGATAATATCACTATCTTGAAAAATATTATTCAACAAATTTGCTAGAAGTGGCAAAAATATAAGGATAATTAATAAATTACTCTTAAACAGGTTTACAATTCTCATTACTTCGATAATTATAATTACACTTTAAAAAATAAATTCTTTATTAACTAAATAGCATTTACAAAAAATTTAAGAGTGAATTTAACTATTTATTACTTGCTAAAACTATTTGGATTTTATTACTAGGCTATTTACAAAAGCTTTTTTATGTTGATAAACAAAAAATCTAACGAAATACTACTTTATATATGCGTTATTTTTTTGATTGTTTTAACATTTACGAAAATTCAAAATACAAACTTCAATAACGATGTCAATTTTAAATTTGAAACACAAGATCGATGTATACATGATGTAGTTTCATATAAAAATCTTTATCCAGAAGAATTTATTCAAATCGTAAATAAACCAATAAGCGTTTTTCCAAACGTAAGCAATTTCTTTTGCTTGGGAACAATAAATAATTTAGTTGTTGAGGAAAAAAGAATAATAGTTGAAACCAGCTCTAGCAAAAGATTTGAGGTGCTAACAAACACACTAATTTTTACTTTGATTTATCTAAATATAAATAATATTAAAAAGTCTAGGCTAATTTTTTTGATTTCAATTAATTCAATACTTTTATCGCTTATATATGACTATTACTTTTTTACGTGGAATGGTTTACTTTGGCTCTTACTTAAAGTAATTATTATTTATTATATTTTTTCTGCATTATCAGAATCAAAGAGTTTAAGTATTATTTTCTATTTATTAGTTGCTGGTGTTTTATCAGATGTACTAAATCAAAATATTACACTTAACGAACTAACTTATTTTGGTCATGCAATTGTAGACAACTCTCCCTACTCAGCATATATTGGTGATTCACATTTATATTTGTTCAATATTATCGTTAAATATTCAAACCTTTTGTTTGGTGATAGCTTCAAAATTATATTAGAGATTATTATTTGTGTTTGGTTTGCCATTCTTGTTCGAGAATTTACATATAATTTTAAAATTAATTTAGGTGCATCAATTTTTTTAATTATATTGTTAATTGGGCAGCAATCAATTCTAAGTGGAGAATTTTATTTTGGTTCTGTTGAAGGTAAAGTATTTGCTTACTTATCTTTGCTTACTTCTTTTATATTTGGTTATAAAAGAAATCTTTTATGGTCCTGTTTTTTTTACTTACTCACCCTTTATTTTCATGCATCTGTGGCGATTGTTACTTTCCCTGTATATATTTATATACAACTGAAAAAATTTGAATTAAAAAATATTTTAACCTTTAACTTTGTTTCTTTTTTACTCTCTTTACCTTTAATAATTAATCTAATGAGACAAAACTTATTTTCAAATATGTCCATTGACTCAGATTTAATTAATTCAAATCTAATAAATATGATTAAAGTAAGAGCCCCACATCATCTTTATCCATTTGATAAGTATTCAGATAATCTCATTACTATTAATGATCAGTGGATTTTTGGAATTGCAGTGATGGCTTCAATTCTTTTTTTTCTGTTTTATTTTCGTTTAAAACTAAATACTCAGAATGAACTATTAGATATTTCTATTTTTATTTCAATTATTTTTTGGATTTATTTGTTAATTGTATTTATTTTTCCATTTAGCCAATTTACTATGCTATTTCCTTTTAGAATTGGATCTGTTTTCTTAATCTTCTTTTATCTTTTTATTTGTTCATATATTTCAAATGAAAATATACCCGTATTAAATTTTGTTTCAATAGTAATTTCACTTTTTGTTTTTCTACAAGGATTCACTAATGTTCAAAATGATTATTATTTCGACGAGTTAAATACAAAAATTGACTCAGAAATACTTGATTTTGTATCAGAAAATGAGATTGATATTTTACTATTGCCTTTATACGATAGTGCATCTATGAAAAGCACACTTAATTTTATTGAATACGAAACTCAGGTGCCAACCTACGCTACATGGAAATTCAATGCTTATAACATCCGAGATATATCAATTTGGAGAGAAAGAATTGACAAACTAAGAAACTTCTATGGTGGGGACTGTGCAGAATTTGCAAACTTTTCTAATATTTTTTTTGTAGTAATAGATAAAGATAGTGATTGTGGTAGTCTAATTTTTTCAAAAGGTAATGTAAATATTTATAAATTCCATTCTTAAAATATTTAATTTTTAATGTAATTAATAAATCCAATTTTTAAAGTTGTTTTCATAGCGTCAAGAATTACATTAAAGGACATTTTTGACTCCCCAAGTTTTCTATCATTAAAAGTAATCGGTATTTCCTTTATATTTTTATTTTTTTTAATAATTAAATTGAGGATTTCAACTAAAAAACCGTACCCTTCAGACTCTAAACCTTTAAGATTAATATTTTTTAATAGCTTGATATCATAAATTCTAAACCCGGTTGTCAGATCTTTTAATTTTGATCTAGTCATAATTCTTGCGACAATATTGGCATATTTTGATAATATTTGTCTTAATAATCCCCAGCCGATTATTTCACCACCCGGAATGTATCTACTTCCCAAAACTAAATCGTATTCTTCAGAATAACGTAACATATTTTTCAAGTCTTTTATTGAGTGTGAAAAATCTGCATCCATTTGGATAACAAAATCATATTTATTATTTATACTCCATTCAAATCCTTCTATACAGGCACTTGCATATCCTTTTTTTGACCCACGATTAATTAAAAAAGTTCTTTGGTTATAAAATGAATTATTTTCAACTATCTTTGATGTACCATCTGGAGAACCATCATCTACAACAAGTATGTGCAAATTCTCATCTAGTAAGTTATCAAGTAACTCAGTGATATTGCTTGCCTCGTTATATGTAGGGATTATTACGACATATTCTTTGGCAGGATTCATTTTTTAGATTTGTATATCGTAATTATTAACGAGTAACCAAAAAAATTAAAAAATATTTTGGATATTAACTTATTCATAAATATACCTAAATCTGTACTAAATATTGAAAAGAAAATTCCAAAATTAATATATTTTTTTACTTCAACTCTGTACTCTGTAAATTGTTTTAATATTCTATTTTTTGTATATCTATTTATATGTTGATATTTGTAATTTACTGGACCAACAATAGAGACTATTTTCTCAAGAAATAACCATATGCCAGAATAATTTGGTGTGGTTAAGATCAATTTACCATTTTCCCCTAACTTGCTCATAAGCAAATTTACTAGCTCATTAACTTCGTTAGGTTGAAAGTGCTCAATCAGCTCAAGAACGGTAATTACATCAAAATCATTTTTATCGACTGCTTCATATCTAATATCAGAAACCATAAAATTATCTTTGAGCTCAGGATAAGTATTCTTTGCATAATCAATTTGTTTATTTGAAATATCAATTCCAAATGACCTATTGTCCAAATAATTACCTATAAAGGTTCCAGGACCGCAAGCTATATCTAGGTGAGAATCATATTCATATAGATTTTCTTTAACAGTACAAAATTTTAAGTTGTGCCAACTTGATTGAAGGCCTCTTTTTTTCTTTAATCCTTCTGTCAAAACTTTGTCATAATAACCTATAGGAATATTTTCATAGTCAAAATCCATAGAAGTATTATAATTCCAAAATTCTGTGAATTTATAAATTCAAGGGGTTTAAATTAATTTTTTCGCACTCGTCTTAGTTATTTTTAAAATAAACGAAGTAAGTTAATTGAATTCCAAGATACGCAAACAGAACAACAAGAATTGCTTGAGTTGGAGTGTAGCTAGAGTTAAGAGAGCCAAATGCTTGCCCGGTTAAAGCTAAAAAAACTAATAAAGCACCTAAGTTTTTTTTGTATTTCATAATTTAAAGTTTACAAAAATTTAAGCAAAATGTGGGGTTGAGGCACATATATATATAAAGATTTCTGAAAAACCCTAGTGGGCGCTACAGGATTTGAACCTGTGACTTCTTCCTTGTAAGGAAAGAGCCATTAAATACTTGGTAATATCAGAGAGTATCAATTTATAGAGTCAACGAACGTAAGCTTTTTCAGAAAGATATCAGAGGTTATCAGAGAGTATCTACAGTTTTAGAAAATTTTGGTGTCTTTTAGGTGTCTTTTAAAATTTTTTGTGCCTGAGATCTAACAGCTTTTCTTTCATCATTCTTTAACTGTCTTGCGATACTTATAACATTTGACTTCAATATTTCGTCTGAATTGGATAATTTTTCTAGAAGTTTTAAACCTTGAGCAAGTATCATCCAGTCTTTACTATTTTCCACCCAACTCATTGCATTTTTACTAATAACTTTGTATTCTTTATCGTCAAAATATGAAATGAAATCATAATAAATTGTAATAAGCCCAAGTTTGACTACATTATGTTCAGACTCTGAAAACTCATCTATGAATCTTTTTTTATTTTCAACAAAAATATGATTATCACCTTTTATTATTCTTTTTGTTGCATTCATAGCTCTCATTGCAACTAAAGAATTGTTAGAAAAAAAACATAAGAATAATTTATCAATTTCTTTTATATTGTTTTGAATATGTTCTACTACTTTTAATGTCTCTCCAAGTGAGTTCTGTTTTCCTTTGCTTAACTCAAATTCAAAATCTAATTCCATAACTAAATGTATGTTACCAAATGAAACTCTACAGAAGCGGTGTCTTTTAGGTGTCTTTTGAGTATATATATGTAAAGATTTCTGAAAAACCCTTGTGGGCGCTACAGGATTTGAACCTGTGACTTCTTCCTTGTAAGGGAAGCGCTCTGCCGGACTGAGCTAAGCGCCCTAAAAAATAATTATATTCAAAGTAAAAATATTAAGTTAAAGATAATTAGTCTTTTTGTACCGGAGCTGATCTTCCTGTGCTAATTTCTTCGTGATAATCCTCTTCCACATTAATTTTCCAAATATCATTAACTTCATTTAGAACAATATTTCTTACACTTTTAACTGCAGTCATCATTGAGTGATCTTGATTGTTATATCTATGCATTCCATTTCTTCCAATTGGATGTATGCCTTTATGTTCTTTAGATAACCAATCAGCTATATTTTCTATGTTTTTAGAGTAGTTTAAATCATATACTGGATAAGCTTTTGGCATCCTGACTACATATCCTTCTAGAGATGAATCTTTTTTAATCAATGACAGTTTCTCAAGTTCATGAGTTGCAAGTGCAATAAGCTTTTCATCTTCCATACTCCAGAGTTCATCACCAATATTTACAAAATATTCAAGGCCTAAACAGGTTTTCCCCTCCTTGACCATAAATGGAGACCAACTACCATAATTTTGTACTCGTCCGACTTTCACTCCAGGCTCATGAATATAAATCCAATTATCTGGGAAAGCATCTTCTTCATTAATGACTAGTGCAACTGAAAGGAAATCTCTGAATTTAAGATTTTCTCCAGAATTTAATACTTCCTTACTAGGAGAGGGCTTTATAGTTTTAGGAAGATGTGCAAGTGGCATACTACTTAAAATATTATCTGCTTTGAATTGTTCCCCATCTTTTGTAGTAACTAAATAATGATCATCTTCTTTTGATATCTCAACGATTCTTTTATTTAGTTTTATTTCATGACCTTTATCGAGCAATTTTTTATAAGCTGTTTCCCACATCATTCCAGGCCCATACTTTGGATATTTGAATTTATCAATTAGTGTTGTAATAATTTCTCCGGATTTATTTATTTGAAATGCGTTAAGTATGGCTTTCATTAATGATAGGTTTTTTATTCTTTGACTCGCCCAATCAGAACCAATTTTTGTTGCATCAACTCCCCATACTTTTTCTGTATAAGTTTTAAAAAAGATGTTGTATAGTCTCCACCCAAATCTTGCAGCAACCCAATTTTCAAAATTGTCCTGATTCTTAGGGGGCCTGATTCTTACATAGAAATAGGAAAGAACACACCTAATTGCTTCAAAAATACCAAGATTGAATAAAGCATTTGATGCTTTGAGAGGATAATCATAAAATTTTTGTTTGTAATATATTCGACTCATTCTTGGACGTAATAAAAAATCATCGCTGCCCAATATTTCATCCCAAATTTTATAAACCTCATCAACTTTTGTAAAAAATCTATGACCTCCAATATCAAATCTCCATCCATTTCGTTCGACTGTCCTACTTATTCCACCGACCTCTTTATCACCTTCTAAAACAAGTGTTTTGATGCCTAATTTCTCAGCCTCCCATGCAGCAGTTAAGCCAGCAGGCCCTGCTCCAATAATGAGAATTTTATGATTCATAACTTAAACTTTCTTTATCTAATCTTATCTCTTTAGATATAAAAACAAAAAATAAGAAGGACGATAAAAAAGTTAAATAATTTAGTTGAGGATAATTTAATGCTTCATTGTAAGGTTCAATATAACCAACAGATAAAATATAGAAAAAGATAGCTGTAATCAAATATATATCTTTTTCAAAACTTTCAACTAATAATATAAATATTGCAATGAACAAAAAGTAGCCGATGCTGTAATTAGTAAATCTGAATGATTCATATAAACCTTGTAGTCCCCAAAATATAAAAATGATTAAATTTATAAAAAAAGCGTACTTTACTTTTATTGGTATCTCTTTTTTCTTGTATTTTAGGAGTAACAGTAGTGCAAAAAAATAAGATAAAAGAATAAAAAAGTATCCTAAATAATTAGATGTAATCTCAATATAGGTAATGATATGGGTATTAAGGGTTTCAAAATTAAAAAATGTTCCATTTTGTAACTCATAAATTATCCAAGAGAATTGACTATAAACACCTGTATGCCAATCATAAAACTCGTATGGTGAGAGATGAACGATAAATCTATATATCAAGGGAAAAATAACAAGTATTCCTAGATCTAAAATCCTATTTAAAAGATTAATTTTTTTGGTATTAAAAAGATCTACTAATTCAATAATTAAACCATAAACAATAGAAGAGAGGTGTGCCAAAGATAAAACACTTAGTAATAAATAAATAGACTTTTTATCATTTTTAAACTTCTCTTTCTTAACTATCAGATTTAAAACTATTAGAAAAAATAGTAGTGTTAAATTTCCTGCAGACGGAAAAAAAATATTCCACCTTATTCCAGGTATTCCTATTAAAAGGACAATTATAAAAAAATCTTTGAAAGATTTAAATTTAATATTTAATAAAGAAATAAATAAGTAAATAATTGGAGTCATAATTAAAATTTGTAGAACAATTATTGAAAATCGAAAATTTTGATATTCAGTCAAATTATAAAAGGTAAAAAAATCAATTAAATTGCTTAAAGCATAAATTAAAAATACATACAATGGTCGGGTTTGATATGGATTGTTTTTACTAAAAAATTGCTCAAGTGATTGTGATGAAAGTCTATATGGACCCTCATCACAGTGTATTGGAAGAGACACCCTATTAAATGGACCAAAATTAAAATCGTTACTTATTTGAATACACCAAAAATGTAAACTTGGATTGTTTTCTCTTATATAAAATTCAAAAAAATAATATCCAATCATGGATACAAGTAAAATTACTGATATTTTAAATATTTGTAGGTTATAAATTATTTTTAGTTTTTTTAGCTGCAACCCAAAGAGTTTCCACAATTAAGACATTTGTAACAAGAACCATTTCTTATTGTTATGTGACCACAATCAGGACATGCAGGGGCATCACCCATCATATCACCAAGAACTTCTTGTACTGTAGTGACTGAATTTGAAGTAGCCTCAGTTGTGTCTAAAGCTTCTACCTCTTTAACTTTTGTAACAAACTGTACTTCTTGTACTTCATTTGAAACTTCTGTCGCTTTAGAACTGCTCGGAGGATCTGATTCTTTTACCTCAACTACTGGTTCAGCTTCCTCAACAGGAGCTGAAGTAGCTTCCTCAACAGGAGCTGAAGTAGCTTCCTCAACAGGAGCTGAAGCAGATTCCTCAGGTGGGTTTTGTACAATATCTGTTCTATTCAAATATTCTAAGCCCAAAGCTCTAAAGACATAATCAACAATGGAATTACTCATTTTTATATTTTCATGTCCTTCAACCATTCCTCGTGGTTCAAATGTCTGAAAAGTGAAAGTGTCTACAAACTCTTCAAGTGGAACACCATATTGAAGACCCTTAGATACTGCAATAGCAAAACATCCCAGAACCCCTTTCAGTGTCGCACCCTCCTTTGCTATATCTATGAAAACTTCACCAAGTGTTCCATCTGGATATTCTCCAGTTCTTAGATATACTTTATGGCCAGCTATTTTTGCTTCTTGAGTCCATCCCTCTCTTCTTTCAGGCAACAAGAACCTTGGTCTTGTCGTTCCAGCGTAGGCTTTTGTTGGACTTGTTCCAGCAGGATAGTTTCCGTGCATTAGCATTGATTCGTTTTCAATTATCTCTGAGACTTGAGGATCAGTTTCTTCTGATTCACCATCATCAGAAGATGCAGACAATGGTTGAGATGCTTTTGATCCATCTCGATAAATTGCAATTGCTTTAATACCAAGACCTGCAGATTCGAAATAGCAGTTTTCAATATCTTCTATTGTTGCTTCATTGGGCATATTTACAGTTTTTGAAATCGCACCAGAAATAAACGGTTGCGCTGCTGCCATCATTCTTACGTGGCCCATATAATGAATAAATCTCTCACCATCTTTTCCACATTTGTTAGCACAATCAAAGACGCTAAGATCCTCATCTTTTAGATGGAGAGCTCCCTCGATTGTTTGAGTTCCACAAATAAATTTGTTTGCTTCTGCTATTTCAGTCTTTGTAAATCCTAGTTTTTCTAAAAGATTGAAATCAAAAGATGTATATTCTTCTTCTTGTATATTTAGCCTTTGCATTGTTTCTTCACCAACAACAAAAACGTTAAATGCATGTTGTATTTCAAATGCACCAGGTAATGAATTTTCAATATTTTCAATGTCTTGATCATTCAAACCTTTATCTATTAGTGTTTCTTTATTAATAAATGGAGCACCATCTAGTGACATTGATCCAATGACATATTGAATTATTTCCTCAGTTTGTTGATTAGTGTAACCGAGTGCATTCAATGCTGGACCAATTGACTGGTTTGCTATCTTCATATAACCACCACCAGCTAGTTTCTTAAATTTCATTAAAGCAAAGTCTGGTTCTACACCTGTGGTATCACAATCCATGAGTAAACCAATTGTTCCGGTTGGAGCCAGTACGGTAGCTTGTGCATTTCTATATCCATGTTCCTCACCAAGTTCAAGGGCACCATCCCATGACTCTTGTGCACCTTTTAGTAAATCATCAGGACACAAGTCTTGATCTATTGCTAATAAATCATGACTGATTCCAACATAATCACCAGAATCATAAGCTGCTTTTCTGTGGTTCCCCATAACACGAAGCATATTTTCTTTGTTTTCTGAATATTTTGGAAATGGTCCCACTATGCTTGCCATTTCTGCTGAAGCTTTATATGCTTCACCAGTCAGCATTGCTGTCAAAGCACCTGCAATAGCTCTACCTAATTCTGAGTCATACGCAATACCTTTTCTCATCAATAGGGATCCAAGGTTTGCATATCCCAAACCAAGTGTTCTATAGTCATAAGATCCTTGAGCAATTTCTTTTGATGGAAACTGGGCCATTTCAACGGATATTTCAAGGACAACAGTCCAAATTCTTAGTGCATGCTTATATGATGCAACATCAAATACTTGGTTATCATCATCATAAAACTTAACTAAGTTCAAACTTGCTAAGTTACAGGCAGTATTGTCTAAAAATAAGTATTCAGAGCATGGATTTGATGCTCTAATTTGTCCACCTGCTGGGGAAGTGTGCCACTCATTGATGGTTGTGTTGAATTGAACACCAGGGTCTGCACATCTCCAAGCAGCATCTGCTATTTTGTTCCATAATTCTCTTGCTTTTACAGTTTTCATTGTTGAACCATCAGTTCTAGCTGTAAGTTCCCAATCTCCATCTGTCTCGAGTGCTTTTATAAATTCATTTGGTACTCTTACAGAGTTGTTTGAGTTTTGACCAGACACAGTAGCATATGCTTCGCCGTTATAGTCTGATGGATACCCAGCATTGATTAGTGCTCTTGCCTTATCTTCTTCAATAGCTTTCCACTCAATGAAATCTTCAATATCTGGATGGTCAAGATCAAGAATAACCATTTTCGCAGCTCTTCTTGTTGTACCACCTGATTTAATTGCACCTGCTGCTCTATCGCCAATTTTTAGAAATGACATAACACCTGAAGAGACACCTCCCCCAGAAAGTTTTTCTCCCTCACCTCTTAGGTTTGAAAAGTTTGTTCCCGTCCCGGATCCAAACTTAAATAATCTTGCTTCTTTTACCCAAAGGTCCATAATTCCACCTTCGTTGACAAGATCATCATCAATAGATTGAATGAAACAAGCGTGCGGTTGTGGTCTTGAGTAAGAGTCTTCTCCTGCTGTTAATTCACCTGTACTCGGATCAACATACCAAAATCCTTGTGGTTTCCCAGTCAATCCATATTTGTAATTTAGACCTGTGTTAAACCATTGTGGACTGTTTGGAGCTGCCATCTGGGTTGCAAGCATATACTTTAATTCATCTTCAAAAGCCTGAGCGTCTTCTGTTGATGCAAAATATCCAGTTTCTTCACCCCAGTGTCTCCATGTCTCTGCAAGTCGGTTGAATACTTGCTTTGAAGATGTTTCAGGTCCTAGAACTGCATTACCATTATCATCTTTAAGTTCATTTCCATTTTCATCTGTCTGAGGAACACCAGCTTTTCTAAAATACTTTGAAACCATTATGTCAGTAGCTACTTGAGACCAGGTTGAAGGGATCTCAACATTATTCATTTCGAAAACTACTGAGCCGTCTGGGTTTGTTATCCTTGAACTTCTCTTTTCCCAAACTATATCTTTGTAAGGATCACCAGGTGAGGTATATTTCCTATTTATCTTAAGCCCTGTATTTTTTGCCACAATATCTCCTTTTTATAACTAAATGTAGTATATGCCACTGTTTTTGACACTAAATGTAGTGTTTTTTAATTATATACAAATCGCTTTAGTTTTCAAGCATATCTAGGTAAAATTTTCGCGAGGATAATGTTACAAACCCAACTTAGATACATCCAGACAGTTCTTACTTTTGGAATTTTTATAACAATTTTTTTAAACAACGAAAATTTAATTATCTCTTGTTTTGTTGGATTAATACTAGCTTGGCAATTAGAGCTACTTGCATGTGAGTTACGGACAACCAATAATGAATTTATACTAATTCTTCTACTACTCATAACCTCTTTTTCCCCTGTCGCAACAATATTTATTGAAATTAGCGAAATAAAGAATATGATCTTTTTGATTTCGATCCTGATAGGTATTTTTTATCTTACTTTTAAAGATATAAGTATTTCTACATTCGGAAATGCTTATTTAGTGACATTTATTTCTTTTTTTCTAGTGTCTTTTTTTGTTTCAAAAACATTTAGTGAAAATTTAGATTTTCTAACTTTTTTGTTTCTAATACTTTTTTTTATAAAAACTTTGGCAACTTTTTTCAATATACAATTTAGCAATTATCAATATTTCTTTAATTTTTTTGCATCGTTTTTTGTTGTTTCAACAGTTAGTTTGTTCTCTGGCTTCACCATACAATATGTTTTGATTGCAGCAGGATTAATATCAATTTTTACAGTGATAATGAATTTTCTCTTTCAGAGAAACAGAAGAGAATATAAATATTTTTCAACACTCACGACCCAAATCTATCTTTATGATTATTTAGTTTCTTTTTTATTTGCTTTGTATTTTGTAGATGTATTAAATCTCATTAATGGATTATTCTAGAATTTGTGGTTAAAGACTTAGTAGCAAACTCTCCATTTATTGATATCGGGTTCACACAATCTGGTGCAAAATTAAACAATTCAAAATCAGAAGCTATTTTTGATTACTACAAGTTAGAGTCATACACTCTTGAATTTCAAATTGATAGGGATTTTACTGACTATCGAATTACACCCTATTTTTCTGAGGACCAAATCAAGGACTTGAAAATAGAGTATTTTCAATTTGATTCGCTTAGTTACTTTCAGATTTCTCAATTCTTAAACCAAAACACTTTTAATTCTATTGAAATTGTCAAAAGTGATATATCTGTATACCTTGAGCTTCCTGAAAGTTATGAAATATACCTAAGTGCTCTATCTAAAAAAAATAGACATGAGCTAAAGAGAAAGAAAAGAATATTCAATGATAAATTTGGAGATATCTCTTTTCAAAAAAGTAAAAATAGTGATATTTTTGATGAATTTGTAAGATTACACAAGAAGTCCACAGGTGCAAAAGGGAAGTACATGACTGAAACAGTTGAGAATTTCTATAGATCACTAATTGAACAGGAAAATTGGTACATTTATTATATTGATTACAACGATTCTATGATTTCCTCAGCTTTTGTATACGAGTCAGAAATCGTAGATTATCTTTATAACTCATGCAGAGATCATTCTTTAGAAGAATTTAATACGGGGACTTATTTGAATGATCAGTTATTGCAAAACAGTATCAATAATAAAAAAAGATATTTCGATTATTTAAAGGGTGAGGAAAAATATAAATTTAATTTCGGTGGTCAAGTACATCAATTATATGATCTAAAAATTAAAGTATGAATATTCTTCAGCTTGCATTTCACACCTCTCCTTTTAATGAAGTAGGAAAGAATGATGGCGGAGGTATGAGTATTTATGTTCAACAAATTTCAAGACATTTATCAGACAATCACAATGTAACTGTTGTAACAGGTGAAAAAGCAGAAAGCTTTAAAGATAACAATCTTGAATTTATTTCGCTGAACATTTTTGAATCCGATCTTAATGTCGAAGATAAAGAAGTTTTTTTACAAGAATTTAAAAATAAGCTTGAAGAATCTTTAGACCTAAAAAGTTTTGACGTAATTCATGCACACTACTGGTTGTCAGGTCTTGTTGCAAAAGAGATCTCAAATCAATTAAACATACCTTTAATTTTTACATCACATAGTTTGGGAGTTTTTCTAGATGGTTACAACAAAGAAAGAGTTGATTGTGAAAAAATTGTAATGACCTCAGCTGATTTAGTTACTGCTTCTTCAGAATTTGAAAATATGCTGATTTGTGAAACATACAATGTTGACGAAAATAAAATTAAAAAAATTATTCCTGGAGTTGATAAAAAAATATTTTCTCCGGATTCATCTGTTGAAAAAGAAAATATTTTTTTATCAATAGGAAGAATACAAGAACAAAAAGGACAACTAAAAACTCTTCAATTTCTAAATAGCTTTAGAAAGATAGAAAATAATTTTAAATGTTATTTTATTGGTGGTCCAAGTGGAAAAAAAGGAAATGAATATTTACAAGAACTGAAAGAAAGTGTAATAAATTTTAAATTAGAAACACATGTTGAGTTTTTAAACAGCCTTTCTCAAGAAGAAATTATAGAGTTACTTAATAAAGCAAAATTATTAATACATACATCACAATATGAGACTTTTGGACTTGTTGCAATTGAAGCTAACTCGATGGGCGTTCCTGTACTCTCGGTAAATAATGGATCTCTGATGGAAGTTATTGAAAATAATAAAAATGGTTACTTATCAGAAAATTTATTAGATGGAAATGTTAACAATTTTGTAAACAATTTGCTTAATGATAAGAAAAAATTTAAAGAAATTGAATCAGCTTGTATAGAGAAATCAAAACAATACGATTGGGAGATTACTTCAAAAAATTTAAATAAAATATATGAAAGTCTAGTTTAAAGATTCAAGAAATTTTTTAATCTCAAAAATATATCTGACTGGATCAGCATTCCATGATGTGACATGACCGACGTTAGACATTCTTATATAAGTAAAATTTGTTCTTCTGTTTGCAGCAATGTAATCTGACATATCTACCGGTACCCATTCATCATCATCTCCATGAAAAAGTAGAACAGGAACCTCTGATTTAACTAATGCATCTCTAAAATCCATGGTGTCAAAATCTACACCATACCTAATCTCAGTGAAAAGTTTTATATAAGGAAAAAATAATTCTGGAATGAATGGATATCTAGCTTTTCCATTAACTTCAACACTTTCCCAAAAACTTATAACAGGAGCTTCAAAGATAATTCCATCTACTCTATCTGAATTGGGATTATTTTGGAGCCAACTTGTTACCGGTCCGCCACCACCACTTGTTCCCCACAACACTATTTTTTCGGGATTAATATTTTCTTCAACATATTTAATAGCATTATCAAGATCTATCCATTCTGTCACTCCATATTGATATAGACCAGAGGGATCTTTTGGTGCGTTAGCATCATTTCTATAAGATATAATCATTGATCTAAAACCAAGACTTTCAAAATCTGGTGCACGAAGCATAGCCGTAAAGTCTCTCTCAAACGCTCCTCTAAAACCATGAACAAATATAACAACCCCGGTATCACCTTTAGAGGTTAAATATGCTGGAAACATTCCAAGATCTGATTCATACTCAATATATTCATAGTTAGTGTTTGAGACTGATTTAGGAGTGTACTTTCCACTCTCATCAATTCCTTCATAATCGTCTGTTCCAAGAATGCTATAAACTCCATCCTCAATTTTTAACAGAGCGGAAGACGCAACTCTTTCACCAATTTCTAATTTTCCGTTAAGTTGAAGAATTTCTCTTGTAATTATGTCGCCTTCGAGAGAAATAATTTTGTTTACAACGGCACTTCCATTTGCTCCAAGAACACCATAAACCCCATCTTCTAACATGACACCCCACATTTCCTCTTCGACATTGAGTGAGATTGTTCCCTGCGTGATATTCTCAATTGTTACTCTATCTTCTGCCACTCCTACTTCACTTGTGTTTTCAAATTCAGGATTTAAACCAACTTCATAAGTAACACCAGAAAAAAACCATCCTCCACCTAAAATCCCCAGCAATACCAAAATACCTATACCGGTTATTACTTTTTTCATTAGTTAAGATGCCTTGAAAAGAACTGTACAAGTTTTATAGAAAATTCTTTAGGATAATCATATAACACCCTAGTATGACCAAGTTCTTCATAACGATTAATTTCTAATTCGATTCCAATTTCAGTTGCTGAATCAATTAAATCATCAGTATGGTGTGGAAGCACTCTATCGTTATCCATACCATTAAATATTAATATTGGTTGTTTATTTCCTGCTTTCAAAGAGTCTTCTGGATTGTTTGCTAATAAATTTATACCCTCGAAGATTAAAACATAATGATAAAGAGGTGTCCACAACAACTCTGAAAATCCTTGGTAGATTAATTCTTCTCTTACTAGGGTTTCAAAATCAAATGGAGCATCCAATACAGCTAGTGCTGAGAAATTGTTTGATTTTGAGGGAGTTAATAAACCTACTAATGCACCCAAAGATGAGCCATAAATACCAATGTTATCTGCTGAAATACCTTTTTCATTTACTATCCAATCTAAAGACGCAACAACATCATCAGATTCTTTTTGTCCAGCTGAATGGAATCCGTCTTCACAAGTGCTTTCTCCATGGTCTCTAAAATCGATAGCAAGAACATTAAATCCATTTTTGTAAAGCATTCCTGCAGTCAGCAACATATCCGGAGAGTGCTTACCGCTACCTAGTCCATGCAGAACTAAAACTGTAGGGCCATTGTTGTTTTGTGCATCTAACCACCAAGAATTTAAGGCTATGTTTTCATCTGAAAGTTCAATATTTACAACTTCATAATCATTAACAAAATATTCTGAAGGATCCCAAAAAACATCTTTATCGGAAAGAGAAAAATTATCTGGTCTATTGTTTTGATCTACTTCAGGTACTGCACATTCAACTAAAGTAGCTTGAGTGTAAACGTTGTAACCAGCAAAGAAATATCCCCCTACAAGTACAAGTAACAATATGACTATTAGTGCTTTTTTCATTGTTAATATTATTTCAGAATACACTACTTGATGTATCTTCGTAAAATATTAAGTATTTATTAAGTTCAGTAGATTACTTATAATTAAATAATGAAAAAAATCATATCGTTTGCATCTGATTTTGGTTTATCAGATGGTTCCGTCGGTGTTGTAAAAGGTGTGATCAATAGAATTGATTCAGAGTTAAAAATCAACGACATTTCTCATGGTATTCCAGCACAAAATATAAAGTATGGAAGTTTGTTATTGATGAGGGCTATTCAGTACATTCCACAGGGTGTTCTTTTGGCGGTTGTTGATCCAGGCGTGGGGACGGAAAGAAAACCTGTTGCTATTGAAACTGATTGGGGAGTGATGATAGGACCTGATAATGGATTACTAAATCTTGCATGTGCAACTGTCGGGGGAGCAAAAAGAGCTTATCTCCTTGAAAATGAAAATTGGATTATCCCCAGTGACGGGAACACCTTTCATGCTAGAGATGTATTTTCTCCTTTTGCAGCTGGAATTGCCTCAGGTCAACTTGATATCAAAGATTGTGGTGAGGAAGTTGATCTTATGAATCTTCAACAATATTTGATTCCATTGACAGAAAAGAAAGATGATGAAGTAAAGGGTGAGGTTTTATGGGTGGATCATTATGGTAATTGTCAGACTAACATTTCACCGGATGAATTAACTGATCTTGGAAAAGGTATTGGAGATGTCTTAAGTGTTATTATTCAAAATCAAGAGATTAAAATGACCTGGTCTGAAACATATCAAAGCGATGGAGTAAATCAAGTAGGATTGATCACTGATTCGTGGGGTATGATTTCAATTTTTGCAAAAAACAATAATGCCTCAAAAATAATAAGTGTTGTTGATGGCGAAAAAATAGATATCAAGAAATAATATTCAAGACAATTGCACCTGAGACAAAAATAATGACAGCTAACAAAACTATAAATATTAATGTCCAGGGTCTCATTTGACTATATTAGAGATATGCCCACTATACGTATTGTCGTAACAGAAAATTGTGAGTTATGTGATAAAGGTTTAAAAAGTCTTGGTTATTTAAAAAACCTTTTTACTATTCAAAAAGTTGATGTTGAAGATGGTTATGAAGAATTTTTATTGAGAGTACCCGTGGTTTTATATGGTAAAAAAGTTTTAGATGAGGGAATCTTGAGTCAATTCAATATTGTGAAAAATTTTCTAAAATACAATATTCTTAAAATCTTATTAAATATGGATATTTAAAAAACTATATATCTATTGGTTTTGATTTGTCAGTGTTTTCTACTTTATCTTCTAAAAATGAAATAATTTCATCTGCAACATCAATATCTGTTGCAGTTTCGATTCCTTCTAATCCGGGAGAAGAATTTACTTCAAGTACCAAAGGACCTCTGTTTGATTGAATTAGATCAACTCCTGCAACATCAAGTTTAAGAATCTTTGCTGCTTTAACTGCACTCTCTTCCTCTTCAGGAGATATATCATAATTATCAACTCTTCCACCTAAGTGTACATTTGATCTAAATTCTCCAGGTTTTGCAATTCGTTTCATTGAGGCAACTACTTTATCTCCTACAACGATTGCTCTTATATCTTCACCTTTAGACTCACTGATAAACTCCTGAACAAGAATGTTTGCATCGATTTTTTTCATTGTCTCAATCACACTTATTGCAGCATCCATTGTTTCAGTTAAGACAACACCTCTTCCTTGAGTTCCCTCAAGTAACTTAATAACAAATGGTGGTTCCCCTACACTTTTTAAAACAGCTTCAACATCTCTTGAAAAATGAACATAACCAGTTATTGGCATCTCTACACCTGTATTTCCAATTAGCTGTAAGGCTCTTAATTTATCTCTAGATCTACTAATTCCGGCTGATGAATTAGCTGAAACAGAACCCATTAGTTCAAACTGTCTTACAACAGCCGCACCATAAAATGTCCACGTTGCAGCAATTCTTGGTATTACAGAATCATAATTTAATTCACGACCAGCAGAGAATATTCTTGGCTTTGCTTTTGCAATATTCATGTAACATCTTAAATAACTTACAACCTCAGTATCATGACCTCTATTAATTGCCGTATCGTAAAGACGTTTTGTTGAATATAACCTTATGTCTTGTGATAATATTCCTATCTTCATTTTGTATTTCTTTTGGGTTTTGTCAAAAAGCTAATTGAGGGATTTACAATCCATCTTCTTCCCAAAGCTTTTCTTCCAATTAACATTGTGTAATCCATGGGGCCTCTGTCAGTAAGAGTCAATTCAATATTTTTGGTAATTCCATCCATTAAGATATCAGTTTTTATATACGGTCTTTTTTCAACATCTCCGTTGGAACTTCTTATTCTTTTAAATCCTGCAAGGGGAGCGGAAGTTTTTCTAACGGTGTTGTTTCTTTTTTTAACAGTAAATTTTACGTACTTTACATCTTTTCTCGTAACAAACTTAATATCAGCAGCATCAATTGTTGCTAAATTTGCTCCAGTATCAATTTTTGCAATTACACTTTTTATTTTTAAATCAGGTAAAGCAACTTGTTCTTTCCAGCCAACAACTTTTTTCTCTCGTTTCTTTTTCGCCATAATTTATAAAACAACGTAAAAGAGAACAATGCTAAAAGCGATTAAAAATATATGAATATATATTGCAGGTAACATAAAAAAATAATAGTTTGAATCTTATAACAATCAACTTGATTTTTTGTGATTATTTAACCAGTTGGCTCAATAGCTTCTGTAGTGATTTCCTCATCTGTTTCAAGAAGTCCACAGTCTTCGAGTACTTCGTCAGTATTTCCACCACCAAATACTACTCTTTCAAAAACCACAACTGCGTAAATCTCATCTTCAGTAAGTTTTCCTACAAATCCGGGCATTCCGCCGATTGATACTTTATTCTCTGCTCCATATGCGGGTCCAATTTCAGCCTGCCAACCTGCAGAACCAAGTTCAATCCACAATGCATGATCACTACAAGTTGGAAAAGTTGTATAAAGCTCTCCACCTGTAAATGCAGGACCTACCCCGCCGCCACCATTTACTCCATGACAACCAGCACAAGCAGCAGCGCCAGAATAAACTTGTTGTCCAAGTGCGATATAGTTTATTGAGCTTGCAGATCCAACACCTTTACCTTCAAATGGCGATCCATCACAATTCACAGTTAATTGAGTTTTTCGATCAACATCTAAAATTCCATTCTCCCCACATTCTTGTGTCGATGATGTATTGATTATCCCAATAACAATAAAGAGAGGAATAAATACAAAACTAAAATTTAGCCATCTCGGCAAAGATGTTTCCGCATTTACCTTTATATCCAATGTCTTATTTGCAAAAGATACTTTTTGTATAACTTTTTTTATATTTGTTTGAGAAGATACAGTTGGTAATTTTTCGCTCTCATTCTTGATTATTTCTACAGACTCTTCTTTGGGTTCCTCTACATCTTTTTTTTCATCAACTGGTTGTGCCACTTCTTCCACAGGAGGTGTTTCTTCGACAGGTTTTTCTGCAGCAGCCACAGACTCTCCTCCAGCCCAGGATTGTAAAACTTCATCTACAGTTCTTCCAGAGGCCTCTGCTCTTGCTTCAGCAGATCGTTGCACCAATGATTCTGGCGCGTTTAATAATTCAGCAACTTTACTTAAGAGTTCACTCATTTGTACTTCCTAAAGATAATAAATAAGTTATCAAATAATCTAAATCTTGATCGGTAAGGAAATTTACTGATGGATGGGGTATTTCTTCTCTTACAGAGGAAGGTTGAGTTAAATATCTTTGTAGCCATGCTTTTTGGTTTATTGGCTCCCTATTTCCAAATGTTGATAGGTCAGTAGCTAATCTAAGTAACCCAGTATTTTCTATAATATTTTTATCTGCAAGTTGATTTTTTAGTATTTTTCCATTTTGTGAATCAGGAATAAGTATTCTTACATTTTGTGTATGACATGATTGACAATTTAATTGGTTATACACAATTGCTCCTTTTAATATATCATCACTAACTTGAATTGAATTATTTAAAGATTGTCTGACTAATTCCTCGCTTTGTTGTTTTGGTATTGAGAAAGCAAATAGGTATGTAAAGACAACTACTCCAATTACACCGGCAATAAATCCAATCGAACTTTCTTTTTTTACTGCAACATTTTCTTCTTCTATTAATACCTCCGTAATCAATTCAGAAACATTTTCATCAAAAACAATTGATGATTCTTCAGTTGATTCTTGTTCTTCATCTTTTTCCTCTTCTGATGTTTCTACAGGTTTCTCTATAGGTTGTGCCACTTCTTCCACAGGAGGTGTTTCTTCGACAGGTTTTTCTGCAGCAGCCACAGACTCTCCTCCAGCCCAGGATTGTAAAACTTCATCTACAGTTCTTCCAGAGGCCTCTGCTCTTGCTTCAGCAGATCGTTGCACCAATGATTCTGGCGCGTTTAATAATTCAGCAACTTTACTTAAGAGTTCACTCATACTGGAAGCTCCTCTTCAGTAAGTTCAATTGTTTCTGCTTCTGTAATTTCTCCATTTACTACAGCCTTGACGACTGAAATGAAAAACAACAGAAATGGCAGAAGTAATGTCAAAGATAAAAACATATTTAGCGTTAAAGGAGTACTGATTAGTGACCACAATAAACTGAACCCTTCACCATAGATTGTTGGGTTTCCTGCATTGGCACCAGCATTCCATGAGTAACCAGAAATAATTCCGATTAAAGCATTAGAAAATAATGTTAAAGACACCACAAGTTTTAATAGAAAACTAGTTAAAGATTCAAGCCTTGAAAATTTGACTTCTCTTCCAAAGATTTTAGGAATCAGATAATAAACAAACGAGATTGTAATTAATATTGCACTGAAAACATATCCATATCTAATTGCTATCTCAAAATTTGTAAGACTCAATATGGGAATGATATTTGAGAGCGAGGACACAATTTGAAAGATATTTGTTATAACAAATATCCCAAACGAGAAACTTATAAGACTATAAATTACTTTATTTTCCTCAATTCTCGTTGAAACCGTTCTGAAGAAATTTACAGCTATAGCAAGCAGTGGGAGAGACAAACTCATAGACAAATAAAGAGATATATTTTCTATCCAATTTGGCAATACAGAACCAAAGTAAAATTTAAAATTTGACCAAGGAATAAGAAACAAGAATCCCCAAAATCCAATAGATCCTAATGTTTTACTGTATAACGTAGCATTTATACCTTTTGTAATCATGAAATGAAGTAATGATAGAAATACGAACGAATATCCGACATATATATGTGTTGAAACATACATTGAATTAATGAAAAAATTGTCGCTAAATACAACAAAATCAGCCCTATAAATTAGAAGTGATATCAAATAAAAAATACTTGCACCAAAAAGATACTGACTACTAACAAACAGAGAAGCTTCTTTTTTGGCCAATATATTTAAAATAATGAGTCCAACAAAGGCAAAAAATATTAAAATTTTAAAAATTAATGTATAACTAGTATTTCCAAAGAACAAAAAACTATTAGGAAATAATATTCCTAATAATAGATCAAGTGACTCCAATCCAATAACTCCTAATGAAGTTAGAAAAAAAATTGGGAATATTATTAATTTTCTTCCAAGTGTTTTTGGTAATAAGTAAACAGTCAAAAACACAATTAAAAATGAAAGCATCAAATTGTAAGTTATATGGTTATTTAGTTTTTCTAAATATCCACTATTGAGAAAACTATTTTGAGGGAGTATGGCTGCAAAAATGAAATAAGCCTCTTTCGTTAATGCAATAGTTCCTAAAAGAAGCAAAAAAAGTGGAGTTAAAACAATAAAAAATTTTGAAAACGCTTGTTCATTTTTTGGAAAAATTTTTATTCTCATTAATTTAAAAAGTAAGTACTCAATTTGACTTTACTATTAAACCATAGAAATTACTCCAATAAAATTAGTAATTTTTTGAAAAAGTTGGGTTATAAAATTTATAATATCTAGGTAATCCTTGATAGAATAGATATTGAAGGTTTTGAGTATATAACGTGTTGAGGGAAACTTGTTAAATTTTATATTTATTAACCGATACAAAATCGGAGTTGCTTTAATTTTTGCTGGAGTAGGTGGCATAACAATTGGAGTAATTATTGCACATTTCGCTGGATTTCCAGAAGGCGAAGTAATCGATTATTTTAATTGGATGCCTAGGGGATGGCTAATGCAAACCATCGGGCAACTCATTGCTTTTGGTGCAGGTCAATTTCTATTGATCGGAATGGCAATGCTTGCATGGCAAGATTCTGAATTAACTTGGGCCAGAGCAACATATCTCGCATTTCTTAGTTGGATACAATTTGCACTTATATTTGGTGTATTGCCTTCAGAGTGGTTAAACCTTTCTCAAGGACCTCTTGAATGGACAAATCAAAGAGAGTTTATCAACTTTCCTCCAATTTTATTTTTAGGTAACGAAATAGGAATGAGCCTCGGAGCTCTGAAAGACATTATTCAACTTGGTATATCAGGTGGAGCATTAGTGACAGCTTTTGTAGTAGGGTATCTAATTCAAGATATCAACGAAGCAAAAGAAAGAGGAAAAACTAGAGTTTCTGATTATGGAAAACAAGTCGTGAAGGTAGGTGCTGATGGCTAAATCAGAAGTACTTATTGAAATGCCTGAATTTGAAAAAAAATACAATTTAGCGATGGTAGACGCGGAAAAGGTTTCTTCAAGAGTAAGGCCAAAACAGTTTTTACATATTGATGAGGCAGAGTGCATTTTATGTGAAGGATGTGTAGATATCTGTCCATGGAAGTGCATACATTACTTATCAACAGACGCTATAGAAGACTCTATAAATGTGGAAGCTCCTAACATGGAAGATAATGAAACGGGATTCTTTGTTGTAGATGAAGAAGCTTGTACAAGATGTGCATTATGTGTTGATAGGTGCCCAACAGGGGTTATATCGCTTGGTAAGTTTGCTGGATCTTTAGCAGATGCAGCAATAAAGAATGGTGTTTATGAATCTCCATGGGATGAAGACTCTGGAGAGAGAAGTGACCGTCATGGCTATATATATGGAAGACTTTAATGAAAAACGAAAAAATTAAATTTAAAGATAGATTAAAAGACATAAGTTCTGGTCTTGGTGATTCGCTTAAAGAAAGCACGCTTTGGGGAAGTATTTTTAGACCTGGTTCTCCATTTAGGAAAGGCTATTCCGATAGCCCAAGAAACAGATCTTATGTTGTTATGAACAATGTTTTATATCACCTTCACCCAGTAAAAGTAAAAAGACATGGCGTGAGGTTATCATACACCCTTTGTCTTGGAGGATTAAGTTTCTTTACTTTTATTGTTTTGACCATAACTGGTATTTGGTTAATGTTTTACTTTAGGCCTACAGAAATGGCGTATGTTGATATCCAATCTTTACAGACAAGTATTGCATTTGGATCACTTGTTAGAAATATGCACAGATGGGCGGCCCATATCATGGTGTTAGTAGTATTTCTTCACATGTCTCGAGTTTTTTATCATGGGGCGTACAAAGCACCTAGAGAGTTTAACTGGGTGATTGGAGTTATATTATTAATTCTTACACTCTTACTTTCATTCACTGGCTATTTACTTCCATGGGATCAGTTAGCAATTTGGGCTGTGACAGTTGGTGGAAATATGGCAGGATACACTCCTGTTTTTGGTGCTCAAGTAAAGTTTGCCTTATTTGCAGGACTAGAAGCTACTGAAGCAACACTTCTTAGATTTTATGTTTTACATGTTCTATTTTTTCCTTTCATCATTGTAATTTTTATGGCAATTCATTTCTGGCGAGTAAGAAAGGATGGAGGGATCTCAGGTCCTCTATAGATATGTATGGTTGATATTCCAGAACATTTATTATTAAAAACTGCAGAAGCAAGAGCCAAGGCCTTAGGTATTTCAGTTGAACAAGCTCTGGCTGAAATGAGAGGTGAAGTACAACCTACCAAAATTGAGAAAGAACCAGATGTAATTGAAGTTACTCCAATTGAAGTAGAAGTCAAAGAAACACCGCCACCAGCAGCTGAGGTCAAAGAAACAGCGCCACCAGCAGTTGAAGTCAAAGAAACACCACCACCAGCAGCTGAAGTCAAAGAAACAGCGCCACCAGCAGCTGAGGTCAAAGAAACACCAGCAGCAGCGTCTGCAGTCAAAGAAGCACCAGCTCCTGCACCTGAAAAATCAAATGGACAGGTACCTACCGAAGTAGATTTTGCTCCTGAGACAAAAGTAACACAAAGGTTGCTTACAGTAGTCAAAGCAAAGCCAATACAAAAACCAACTTCTGAACCAGTTGATAAAGTAAACACATGGCCTCATCTAATGTTGCCAGAGTTTATTTCATTAATGGCAATGACAGCGTTTTTGATTTTTATAAGTGCAATTTTGCAAGCTCCTTTATTAGAAGAAGCAAATCCAAATATTACACCAAACCCTGCAAAAGCACCATGGTACTTTTTAGGATTACAAGAATTACTCTCCTATTGGGATCCACAGATCGCAGGTGTGATGATACCTCTTCTAATTGGTGTTGCAGCATTTATGGCAATTCCATATATTGATCGAAATAAAGAAAATAAGCCTTCAAAAAGAAAGTATGCAATAATGTTGTGGACCTTTTTTCTTGCAGGTGCTGGAACATTAAGTCTTATAGGTATTTTATTTAGAGGCCCAGGTTGGAACTGGACTTATCCATGGATTGATGGTGTATGGTTCGATGACTTACTTGACTGGGTCCATTTCGAATGACTCTTGTTGAGCTTTCATTTATTGCAATCGCATTTATTGGTGTATTTGGTGTAATTGGAATTGCAGCTGTAGTAACTGGAAGAACCCCAAAGGCTGTAACAAAAAGATTAAATTGGAAAAAGAATTTAGACAAAAAAGCTTTAAAAGTTGATAAATCTCAAACAAATTTTTTAGCTCCAGATGAACCAGATTTTGAAGAAGAAAACGTATCCGAAGATGATGAACAAGAGGAAGAAGAAATTCAAACCGATGGATCCATTGCTATAAAAGAAGAAATTATTTATGAAGAAATTTCAGAGGAAGAAGCTGGAATGACTCGCAGACAATTTTTGGGTAAAGCTCTTGGAATAACGTTTGGAGCATTTGCTGGTATCCAATTAATTTCTTGGCTTGGATTCTTTTATCCAAAAGTTTCCGGAGGTTTTGGATCTAAAATAGATGCTGGAAGAGTTGATGATCTTAAAAACCAAATTTTTCAATCAGATGGTTCAGTTATTCCTGCATTCATTCCAGAAGCAAGAGCTTACGTCTTACCATTTGATGATAATGGTAACTCTCAGTTTTCTGATAGTGGAACCATTGCAGAAGGTTTAGTTGCTGTTTATCAAAGATGTGTTCATTTAGGCTGTCGTGTTCCATGGTGTAACACTTCTCAAGGATTTGAATGTCCATGTCATGGTTCGAAATACAACATGGTTGGGGAGTATTATGCAGGCCCCGCTCCAAGAAACTTAGATAGATTTATTGTAAGTGTTTCGGGTGGAAAATTAATTATTGACACTGGATCAGTCATCGAATCACCACGTGCTGGTGGTATGTCTGTGAAATATCCACAAGGACTTTCGTGTATTACGATTGCAGAGACTGAGGAATAAAAGTGAACAGCTCATTTTTCATAACATTAATTGCCTTAGCTGTTGTTGGGGCAATAGCTTATTTTTCCGCAGTTGGTTTTCGTGGTGCAGGAAAAATCAAAAAAGTACCAAGAAATTTACAAAAATATCTTCCAGATGATGAATTAGAGACCACTCATCTTGATAAAACATTATCAATAGCAGTTGTCCTAGCTTCTTTACTTACAATTATGATCCCACTTTATTATCTCGGTGAACCAGCTCGACAAGAGAGTTTTGTAGAAGAGTTTGACGATGTTTCAGTTGAAAGAGGACATCATCTTTATGAAGAGTTTGGCTGCGGAAACTGCCATGGAGTAGATGGTAGTGGAGGAGCAGCTTCATATGTTGAAAAAAGAAGTGGTGTAAGTGTTACATGGGTAGCCCCTGCAATAAACAATGTATTTTATAGATATGATGATGATGAAGTTAGGTATTGGCTTATATACGGTAGAGCAAACTCACCTATGCCAGCTTGGGGTCTTAAAGGTGGAGGTCCAATGAATGATGGACAGCTTGACGATTTGATAGAGTATTTGCATTATTTTCAAATTCCACAAAGTGAGGAACTTCAACAAATTGAACAAAATATAAATTCATCTTTGTTACGCATTGAAAACTCCGATTTACAAGTTGAAAGTGAGATAAACAAACAAAATGAACTTATCAATAACATAATGTTGGCTCCGGAAAGATTACCTGTTGCAATTGAAGCTGTTGAAATTGTTTCTGCCATCCTAGCAAGGCAGAACGGAATCGATACCGATGAAGATGGACTTTTTGATTCAGTAGAAACAGATATATCAGTTTACAGTGAAAGTATTGCAGATATTTTGGGTACTGCAATTTTAAATCTAAACCCAGATGAAGAAGAATCAACTCCAGGAAGAAAAGATGCATCAGTTGTTAGAGGATATCTTTCTGATCTCGAAACGAGTGTTATTAATCTAGGAATACTTACTGATGGTTATGACAAATTTATGCAGGAAGCAGAAAAAGGTTTAGCATTTCTTGAAAATGCCTACGAACAAAAATTATGGCTTATTGATTTTCAAGATATTGCAGATTCAACTTTTGATGGAGATTATGACAAAGCAACAAGAGCAGTAGGAATATTTAATGCATATTGTGCGAGATGTCACACTGCTGGATACTCTGCAGGAGCTGCATATACAAAAACAATTGGCTCTGGAGGTTTAGGCCCTGCATTAAAAGGTGGACGAGTAAACATTCAGTTTAAAGAGAGAGATGACTTTATCGATTTTATTATTAATGGTTCTGTCAATGGTAAAGGTTATGGAGTTAATGGAGTTGGTGGTGGAAAAATGCCAGGATTTGGTGCGGTACTTCCACAGTCAGATATAGAATTGGTTATAGATTATTTGAGAGGAATGACACCTGATGCGTGAAATAATGAGAACCCTGTTGTCATCTAATTTGACATTTACAGGAATTTTTCTTTTTGTTTTTTTTGTTCTCTCATTTTTTGGATCAACTTTTATTTTGAACGCAACAAACTTAGGTAGAAGACTTGGCTTCCTTGTTGTTGGAGCTGCAACTTTTGGTTGGCTAGTTATTAATTCATTTCTGTTTATACTTTATGCTCCTAGGGGCCCAGCCCCATCATCAATAGATGGTCTAAACGCTCTAGAAATAAGAATTATTCCAATTACTTATTTTGTCGGATCTTTAATACTTTTTATTATGTTTATGCTTGCTCTAAATAGATACGAACAAGAAGAAAAAGACACAGAAGAAACAAATAGTTAATCTCGATTAGCGTATATCTCTTTCATGAATAGAATTGTTGTATGGAATTTATATTATCAATTGTAAGAAGCGTAATATTATTTGGTCTTGTAATCTTTATTGCATTCAGAATATTTAGAATTCTAAGACCATTCGAGAAAGGATTAGTTGAAAGATTTGGTAAGTATAATCGAGAGGCAACCGCAGGACTCAACATTGTAATTCCTGGGATTGAAAAATTAATCATTGTAGACATGAGGGAACAAGTTATCGATGTTCCACCACAAGAAGTTATTACAAAAGACAATGTAACGATTACTGTTGATGCAGTCATTTATTATGAACCAACTGATCCTAAAAAACTTGTATATAACGTCGGAGATTTTATCACTGCAGCAACAAAATTAGCACAAACCAACCTAAGAAATGTCGTTGGTGATCTTGAATTAGATGCTGCTTTAACTTCAAGAGAGACTATTAATACATCTTTAAAATTGATCCTTGACGAAGCAACAGATAAGTGGGGTACTAGAGTTGTTCGTGTTGAAATTCAAAGAATTGATCCACCTCAAGATGTTCAAGATGCAATGAACAAAGTTATGAAAGCTGAAAGGGATAGAAGAGCTGCTGTTACCGAAGCTGAAGGTGAAAAAAGAGCTGCAATTTTGACAGCAGAAGGTGAAAGAGAGTCACAAATTTTAAGTGCTCAAGGTGAAGCTGAAGCATTAAAACAAGTTGCTGATGCTGAAAAGTATGAAAGAGTAGTTACAGCAGAAGGTGAAGCTGAGGCTATATTAAAAGTTTTCAATGCAATTCATGAAGGTGATCCTTCAAACGATTTGATAGCAATAAAATATCTAGAATCTCTTGAAAAAGTTGCTGATGGAAATGCTACAAAAATATTTTTGCCAGCAGATCTATCTGCAACTTTGGGCAGTATTGGAGCAATTTCAGAATTGTTCAAGGATGAAAACAAAGATTCGACTGAATCTGAAGATAAAGAAGAATAATAGACTAGACTAAGCTGCTTTTTAATAATTCAAAAAACTTATCAGGATTACACCTTTGTACAATTCTTGTCTTGTGTGTTTCAGGCTCAATGTTCATGTAGTCTATAACACATCCTCCTCTGGTCATTCCATCACGAAAATCAACTCTTACATTTGCTTCTGCTGATTGGCTAATTATCGTTTCATCTAAAAATACAGACATAGCTAATGGATCAGGAAGATCATATGCATCCTGATTAAGCAATTCTTTCATCATTTCTCTTAAAACAACTTGAATATCATTTGTAAACTTAGAAAATTTTGTATTTAAAGATTCAATTTCATTTATCTTATTTATGTCAATCATTGCATCGTATAAAGAAGGATCCCAGCCAATCATTGTTGTAGGTATTCCCGCATTGAGAACTATATCTGCTGCTTCTGGATCAACCCAAAAGTTATATTCCGCAAATTTTGTAACATTACCCAATGCATTTGAACTTCCACCCATTATGTAAATATGTTTTATTGAATCTAGACTTTCTTTATTTTTTTCAATCATATTCGCAATATTTGTTAACGGACCTAAAGTTACTATTTCTAAATCAGTTTCGTTTTCCAAAACCTCTTTATAAAATTCAGCCGCAGTTTTGCTTTCTACTTCCTTATTTATAGGAGTTAACCCAATATCACCGAGACCATCAATACCATGCACGTGCTGAGCTGAGGTTGACTCATTTGTATAACTTAGAGCAATGTTTGTTGCAGTTTCTGAATCAAAAACCTCTAGATATTCTCTATTTAATGGCTTGTTAGCACCTTTATAAATAGGTATGTCGACTTCACATAATTCATTGACATAAATGGTATTTAAAACAGCCTGATCAAGAGGAACGTTTCCTGAGACGAGTGTAACTCCTAATATATTCTCTTTTGCTAAGTTTCTGTATGCCATTAATAAGGCAACAGCATCATCTGACCCAGTATCGGCATCGATAATAACTTTTTTCATTAATCTTTTACCTTAGTAATTTCTGGGACACCTTGCCTCCAAATAACTTCACAATCTTTATACTCCTTTGAAATTTGATCACTTATTATCATTAACATTTCTAATGCTTCTTCTTTTTTTCCTTTGGCAGAACCAAAAGTATTTGGAGCCATAGAGTAAGTATTTTTTACCATTTCAAAAATCTCAAGAGCTTCTTTTTTATTTAAGTTAGTGTCTATAGGCTTTCCAGATATTGTTTCAAAACTTTTTCTTTGTCTACGAGGTAATTTAAATTTCATTAATATTTATATCTTAATACTTAAAGAATTCTCTTTTGTAATGAAACTTCATAATCATCGGAGTACTTTTTCGTATCAATCTCAACGAAATCAAATTTTTCATGAAAACTAAAAGATACTTCATTTCTTGAAGGAAGTATATTTATTTCTGCAGTCAAATTTTCGATATTAGATTCTAAACAAAACTCAAGAAGTTTTTCATACATTGATGATGCTATTCCAATTTTTCTAAATTCAATATCAACTGCAACTCGATCGATGTACATAAAATTTTTTAAACGATTTCTAAATTCATTAAAATTTTTATGTTTTAGGTTATACATGAATGATTTTGTTTTTGATGAATCCTGAAAACAAATAATAAATCCAACAACTTTGTTTTCATGAATGATACATCTTTGAAAGTCAGAGTTTTCTACCAATGCTTCAAACTCTTCAAAAGTTGTTGTTCCTACATTGGGTACATTGTCTTGGTTTATAGTATGACAAATCTCAAGATTTGAATTATCAATAGGTAAAAGCTTGATGTTATCCATGTATGAAAATATACATTTAATGTATAAAATTGTAAACTGTTTACATGCAAAATAGCGCTGTTTTAATGAGTTCCCCAGAGTATTTTAGACTAGAGTATTCAATTAACCCATGGATGATTGAAGGTGTAGAGGTCAATCTAGAGCTAGCAAAAGACCAATGGAGTGGACTTAAATCAACTATTGAAAAGTGTGGAGCTGAAGTTAAAGTTATTCCAGGAAATACTGTTTATCCAGACTTAGTCTTTACGGCAAACTCAGGCATTATAAAAGACAAGTCAGTTCTTATATCAAACTTTAAATTTCAAGAAAGACGGGGAGAAGAAATCATTTATGAGAACTGGTTCAAAAAAAATGGTTATGATGTCGCCCGTATTCCTTCAGAGTATAAATTTGAAGGGCGTGGGGATGCTTTTGTTTATGGTGAATATTTAATCGGATCATATGGTGTTAGAAGTGATAAAGAGGCTTTAATTTACATAGCAGAACAATTTGAGCTTAAACCAAAAATTGTAAAGTTAGTTGATGAAAAATTTTATCATCTTGATACTTGTTTTCAGAACCTTCCAACAAATAATAACGACGCAATTTTTTATCCGGAAGCATTTGAGGATTCTTCTTTAAGTGAATTTTCAGATTTATTTAATTTAATTCCAGTAGGTGAAAACGATGCAAATAAACTTGCCTGTAACAGTTTTGTAATAAATGAATCTGTAATCTTTCCATCTGATGATATAGACATTATTGAAACTGTCGCTGATTTAGGATGCAATATTGAGATATCAAATGTTTCAGAATTTCTTAAATCTGGTGGTGCGTGTCAGTGTCTTGTAATTACATTACAATAAATTTGTGAGGATAATCAAAGCAATTCTTTGGCCAATTAGAAAAGTAATTTTTTTTCCAATTAAAATATTTTTCTACACTTTGATATTGTTTGTCGTTATAGTTTTATTTTTTCAATATAGGGCAGACTATGATGTCGATGTTAGCCCTCTTTCTGCCAATGAATATGAAAACTGTATTAATGTAATTGAAGACTATGAAGTAACAATATCTCTACTTTCTGAATATGTTGAAAAGTTGGATAGTGAACAAAAATCTTTTTTAGAGAGGAATTTACCAAATCCATTAAATGTTTTGACAACACCTCAGGAGATTTCAAATGATGATTTTAGAAATGTTAGAACTTTCTTAAAATATTATTTACAGGCTGGTAGATTTCCTGGTTTGAACGGTAAAGCTTTCTCTCCTCAAGCAGCAAGTTTATGTAGAGATGGATTGAGTTAGCTCTGCAACCTCTCCATTAGTTAAATCTTTTAAATCAGAAGGCTTAAGAAAAAATTTACTTATCCTATTACCACCACCGATAAAGACTTTATTTCTCAACATTACATTCTCATCAATATATACCTTTATTTCCTCTGGTAAGCCGAGAGGACTTATACCTCCGTAAATTTGATTAGTAATTATCTCAGCTTCTTCTCTTGAAGCAAAACTTACTTTTTTTGCACCTAATAAGCTTTTAGCTTTATGATTGACATCCAATCTGTCTGATCCTAAAACACAAAACAACCCATAAAATTCTTCTGGTTTTTTTGATTTGAGTAATATTGCATTACAAGAATCTTCAATTTTAAATCCATAATGGTCACAAAAACTTTGTGTATCAGAAAATTCGTCCTTACATTCAAAAGCATCTAGCTTGTCTTTATTGCTTTCAAATATTTTTTCAATTGTTTTATGTATTTCAATCATAAAGACAATGATATCGTTATTAAAGCTAGTTACAATCTTTGTATGAAGCTCAAGACAATTTTATTTTTAATCTTTTTTATAGCTTGTGGAGCAGGTGAAGGAGATGTTGAAGTTACCGAAAATACAAGCAGTAACTCAGATGAACCAACAACAACTACTGAACAACAAAAAGAAAATGATGATTCTACAACAACAACAATTGAAGAAGTTAATGAAGAGAGTGAAGATTACAGTTCTGAAAATGTAATTTCAATTGGTGAAATAGTAATTGACACATCATTTAGGGATTATCAAAAATATGTTGATGTCGCGGGATTAAGAATTTTTGCTCTTCCTGAAGTTTCCGATGAATATATGTATAAAGTTGCAGAAACATATTTTCAAATGTTACAACAAGGAGATAATATAGACAACAGCCTTAGATCAAGATATTTAAATTCTGTTGATAATGAAAAGGTTTTTCAGAGAGTTGGTTTTGAAGGCCCAGAATATTATAATTTTGATTCGCCAAATCCATCTGTAGACTGCTGTCCGGGTAATGGGTATGAAGATAACCACACAGATTTTATTTGGGAATATAAAGATGCAAATACAATTGGTACAGTTGGAGAAGTTGTCGAGCATTTACTACATACAATTACAGGTGCAGGATTGCTCCTAGAGTTTCCTGAATGGAGCTGGGAAGATACAAATTCTAAGATTCATAAGGCAATGAATGAAGCTGTTGAAAAAAATATCTATGATATTTCTACTTATGAAGAAATAAAAAACAATGGAGACATAGAGGGATATAACAGAGTTACTGTTCAAGAATTTTCTTTTTGGGTAATAGTTACCTCTTGGGGTTATGGTGATATATTTGATTTACCTCATGGTGAATTTGAAATCAGCACAATAAACGAAGTTAGATCAGAACTACCCTTAGCTTTTGAATTGTATGTTAACACTATTGAAAAAATCTTTACAATTCCTGACAAAGAATTGCTTAAATCTTTATTCTCTTAAATAATTATTTTATAATTGCCAAATGAAAAAGTATTCAATATTGTTGATACTCTTTTTTACTTTTTGTTCTCAAACTTCAAGTAATGAAACGGTAGAAGAAGTAATTACCCCAACAACAGAGTTAATAATTGAAGAAACAAAAGACTCCCCAGAGCTTTATGTGATGTTACTGTGGCATCAGCATCAGCCCTATTATCCTAAAGACACTGATGGAAATTTTTCAAAGCCATGGGTCCGACTTCACGCAACAAAAGATTATCTTGATATGGTTGAAATGGTCCAAGATTTTGAAGGACTTCGGGTTACGTTTAATTTGACACCAACATTAATGAATCAATTAAATGAGCTCTCAAATGGATCTAGAGATATCTATTGGGTTCATACAGAGGTTGAAGCTGACAAGCTTACAGACGAACAAAAAGATTTTCTAAGAGACAGATTTTTTGATATCAACTCAAGAATCATTAATACATATCCTCGCTTTGTTGAACTCAGAAACCTTAGACAAAATCCTCAAGACTGGACCACACAGGACTATATTGATCTTCAAGTTCTATTTAATCTTGGATGGACTGATCCAAAATATCTATCATTAGATCCATTGAATAAGATTGTAGAAAAAGGTAGTAATTTTTCTGAAGCAGATAAAAAAATAATTCTTGAAATTCACAATGAACTCATTGATAAAGTTATACCTGAACATCTTTATGCATATAAAAATAATCACATAGAGCTGATTACAACACCATTTGCACATCCTATTTTACCCTTAATACATAACTCAGATTTGGGAAAAAAAGGAGATACAGTATCAGATTTTCCAAATAATACTTTTAATTTTGAAGATGATGCGAGAGCCCATGTTAAGAAGGGAAAAGATATCTTCTTTGAAAATTTTGGATTTTATCCCAATGGCATGTGGCCAGCTGAAGGTGCAGTTGCCCAGGAAGTCCTTCAATATTTCAACGATGAAGATATTTCTTGGATAGCAACTGGACAAAACCCTTTAGAGAAATCACTAGATGTAAAAATTCAAAGATGGGTTGGGGGAGTAGCTTCTAAGCCAGAATTATTATATCGACCCTGGAACACAGTACTGTCTAATGGTGAAAAAATACCAATATTTTTTAGAGATAATTATCTATCTGACAAAATGTTTGATTACTCAGAAAAAAGGTCAGACCTCTCTGTTAAAGAATTTGAAAATACGATTTTAAAATTACGTGAAAAAACTTCTGAGTTAGATTTTGTTCCAGTTGTTTCAATAATTGCTGATGGTGAAAATTTTTGGGAGAACTATCCAAATGATGGCATCGACTTTTTAAATGGAATGTATACAGTCCTTACAAAATATGATTGGTTAGAGACTATAACTCCTAGTGATTATTTGAAAATGTATGGTGACAGTCTTGATACGATCGATGAACTTTATCCTTCATCTTGGTTCCAACCAAATTTTGCAACCTGGATTGGTGAGACTGATGAAAATCAGGCTTGGGATCTTCTTTATCAAACCAGAATAGATTTTGAAGAGGCAAAAAAATCAGGAGATTACTCTGATGAACAAATAAACCAAGCGTACGAATACATGTTGTTAGCCGAAGGCTCAGACTGGTTTTGGTGGTATGGATTAGACCAAGACTCTACAGTTGATTACTATTTTGACCAAGCATTTAAAGACTTGTTAAGGATGGTCTACCTAAGTCTTGGTTTGGAAGAACCAGGTTTCTAATCCTGTAATTTCTGTTTTTTTAAAGGACTTGTTCCGGTCTCAACTTTTTCTTTATATGCTTTATCAAATGCTTTACGTTGCCACCCATCCATTCTGTTACGACTTATTTCAATAACTTTTAATTGTTCTTCATCGTTATATTTTGACCATTCTTTAATTTCTTTTGATGTTCTTGAACACCCGTAACACAAATCAGTATCTGGATCAGTCACACAAACATTTATACAGGGAGAGGTAATAGTCATCCTATTTACCTATCTTTTTAGCCAATGTATATGCCGAATCTCTTAATGCTTTTTTTGAATTTTTCATACCTTTATTACCTAATTCAAATGTATCTGTAAAGATACTTTCATCATTGTAGTCAAACTTGCCACCTAAAAAATAAGTCTGCCCAGTATGAAGCTTTAAAATCTCTCCAAGAACTTTTCCATTCATAGATGAAAAATCAAATTTTCCTTCACATAAGATCGCAATTTCAAAATCATTTATTTTACTTAATAGTTTTGTCTCATTTAAAAAGAATTGAGGACCTGAGATTATTTCACATCCAAGTACCTCACCCAATGCAAAACTTAAACCACCAGAGGCACCAGTCCCTTCTTTAAATGGATCTAATGAACTATCCATTTCATTAGAAAGTAAATTCAAAATTCTCTCAACATTTTTTTCCAAAAATTTAATTTCACTATTTGCCAACCCTTTTTGAGGTCCAAATACTTTAAAAGCATTGTTGTTACCAAGTAGTGGAATATTTGTATCGATTAAAACTTTTTTATTAAGTTTTTTAAAACTCTCATTAATTTTTATATTGTTTATTAATTTGAAATCTTTTGGCTTTGGATCTTCTATTACATCTTTATTATTTAGAAAATCAATTCCCATTTTGCTGAGTAAACCTATTCCAGCGTCATTTGTTCTAGAGCCTCCCATTGATAAAATATCTACATCCTCAATTATTTTTGCAAGGCATGATGTATTTAGATCTAAAGATAAATCATTTGTATTTTTTATACCTATTAGCTGAGAGGTTTCAATGTATATATTTTTATTTACTTTTAAAGTCTCGACAGGCAACCATTTGCCAGAAAAATCTTGTTTCATAGACATCTGTTGTGTTTCAAAACCATATTCTTTAAATATCTCTGTTGAGTTCTCACCACCATCTGTAACTGGAAAGAATGATGATTTAATATTGTTATATTTAAATATCTTTTTTATCTCACCAATAACTTCATCGGATGTAAGTGTTCCAGAAAATTTATCAGCAAATACAGCAATTCTCATCTTTTAAGTTTATTTATATATAACTCTTAATAGGAATAAAATAAAATAATGAATATTGGGTTTTTAACAGATGTTGATGGATATAGGGCTCCAATACACCCTGAATCTTTTGAGAAATATTCTATGGACCTGCATTTAGAAAAAAATATATTTGATTACCTTAATTATCCAGATTCTAAACAAGAAAATGTAAAGACTATTTCTAAATTAAGTGATTTAGATGTTATCGCCTGCGTAGAAAATATTGAAAATAAAACAATTAAGGGTTTGAAGGAAGGAGCAGTCCTTATTGGCATATTTGATTTCGAAAAGATCGAAGAAATTAAAAAATTAAGACCTGATATCAAGATATTGAGTTTCTTCAAACTACCTAGAATTTCACGAGCTCAAAATTTAGATGCTCTATCTTCTCAAGCTAACTTGCTTGGATACGCATCAGTTTTAAGAGCTGCAAAAGAGACATCTGATGTAGTACCAATGATGACAACTGCTGCAGGAAATATTCAACCTTCCAAGGTCCTGATTTTAGGAGTTGGGGTTGCAGGCCTTCAAGCAATTGCAACTGCAAAAAGACTTGGTGCTAGAGTTTGGGCTTTCGATATTAGAAAAGAAGCCAAGGATCAAGTGGAATCTCTGGGTGCTAAATTTGTAGAAGCCAACACTGAAGCACAAGACAGTGTTTATGCGCAAGAGGTCTCTGAAGAAGAAAATCAGAAAATTCAAGAAGCATTAAAGAAACAAGTAATTGATAGTGATATTGTTTTAACATTTGCTCAAATACCAGGAAAAAAAGCACCTGTCTTAATCGAAAAGTCAACCATTGAAAAGATGAAAAAGAATTCTGTGATTATCGATTTAGCAGCCGGTACAGGTGGAAACTGTGAAGGTACTGTGGTGAATAAAGTTGTTGAATTAAATGGTGTAAAAATAGTTGGTGAAACAGACATTCTAAATTCCGTAAAACATGCAGCAACAAAGCTTTATTCGGAGAATGTTAGAAATTTAATCGAACTATACATAGAGAACAGTGATGATGAGATTTTTACAGAGATGAGTTCATAATGGAAGCAACTTTCTTACTTACATTGTTAATAACTTTTTTAGCAAGCTTTATTGGGTACGAACTTATATCTAAAATTCCTCAGACACTACACACACCACTTATGTCTGGTTCAAATGCTATTTCAGGAATTACATTAATTGCAGCAATTCTGATATACCCAGAAGTAAGAGAATCTCAAATACTTCAAATTATCGTTTTAATTGCAATATCATTTGCAACCCTCAATATTGTTGGAGGGTTTTCAGTAACTGGCCGAATACTAGAAATGTTTAAGAAAAATGATTGAAATAATATTATTGATCTCTGCTGTATTGTTTATATTCGCCTTAAAGCTTTTTGGAAGACCATCAACGGCACATAGAGCAAATTTATTTGCAATGCTAGCTATGGCATTAGCTGTATTTAGTGCCTTTAACTTTGATTTTTCAAAATATGATTCTACTTTTTACATCACAATTGTTATTTCAGGACTTCTTGGAGTTTTAATATCAAAACGAGTTCAAATGACACAAATGCCTGAACTTGTTGGTTTGTTTAATGGTTTTGGCGGAGGCGCTTCTGGTGCAATCGCATATGTTGAGTTATCTAATAGCTCCTTACATTTTAATGATTATTTTGTAGCAATATTTTCAATGGTTATTGGAATGTTTACTTTTTCAGGAAGTCTTGTTGCAGTTATGAAACTCCGTGGAAAATTAAATAACTTTAGTTCAAAATTTGCCAATATATTTTCAGTATTTCTACCTGTCATTATCTTTATTCCAGCAGTTTTGGAAATTGACAATTTTGTAATTGAATTTATTATCCTAGTTGCACTAATTACTGGAATTATTCGAGTTGCTGTAATTGGTGGTGCAGACATGCCTGTAGTGATTGCTTTTCTCAACTCACTTTCTGGAATAGCAGCCATGTCAGCTGGATTTATAGTAAATAGTATTATCTTGATCGTAGCTGGTGCTTTGGTAGGTGCATCTGGAATAATTCTTACACTCCTCATGTGTGCTGCAATGAATCGTACACTTTTAGATGTTCTTAAAGGTGGTTTTGGTAATACAACGATTAATAATGAATATGAAAAAGATCCATTTAGCACCTCTCCAGAAGATGTTGCAATTCAATTAAGCTATGCAGAATCTGTAGTTATTGTTCCTGGATACGGAATGGCAGTTGCACAAGCTCAAGCAGCTGTCAAAGAATTAACAAATACTTTGAAAGATAAAAATATTGAAGTTAAGTTCGCTATACATCCAGTAGCCGGAAGAATGCCTGGGCATATGAATGTTCTTTTAGCCGAGGTAGACATTGATTATGAAGATATGTTTACTTTAGAAGATATAAATTCTGATTTTTCATCAACGGATGTTGTGCTAGTTTTGGGAGCAAACGATGTTGTTAATCCATTGGCTAGAACTGATGAAGATTCTCCAATCTATGGAATGCCAATACTGGATGTAGACCTTGCAAGACAAGTAATTGTTATAAAAAGATCTATGTCACCTGGTTACGCAGGTATTGCAAATCCACTGTTTATTAACGATAATGCAAAGATGCTCTTTACCGATGCAAAAGAAGGTTTAGAAAATATAATCAAATCTTTTGAGCTAGTGTAATAAATTACAATAAATGAGATTGTGAAAACCCATACCAAAACATCTAAGTTTATACACTGGACATTTTCTTTGTTATATGCCTATGGAATATTTAAACAAGTAGAAGAATTAGATCAATTGAATAATCCGTCAATACTCATGGTTGAAATTGTCTTTGCTGGAATATTTTTGGGGATTGTTTTTATTAGATATTTCTATATGAAAGATGTTGATACTTTGTTAGGTGCCAAAGTTGAAATACCAAAAGGACATTTATTCATTGCTAAAACAATCCATAGGCTTGTTTATTTAACTTTAATTTTATTGCCAACTACAGGTTTGATTATTGCTGCTTTATTTGCATACAGTCTTCCTGGCATTAACTTTGCGGTTGCAATTCATGAATTTTCAGCATTCCTTAGTTATGCATTGATCGGCATACATATAGTTGCTTCCATTTATTCACGATTGAAAGGCGAGGGGGTATGGGACGCTATGGTTCCAATATGGAAAGAGAAAGAAAAAATAGATTCTGAAATTTTATCTAATTTAGAAACGATTGAAAATAAAGTTTATAAAAAAACAGAAGAAATCTTCAAGATAAAATAATTTACTTTAAAGATTTAGCAAGATTTAGTACTTCATGCATAGTATTTACAATTTCTTCTGGTTTGTAATATTTTATAAATAATATTTTCCTGGAATTTACAACAGTATCAGAAACTCTCAATCTTCTTAGAGTTTTTTGTGCCTCTTCAATTTTTGAATCATTTCTTTCTATAAATAATTCTGTGAGATGCTCGTCATCACCGTCAATTTCACCTTTCCAATTTATTTTGATACCCATATCTAAGCTTTGAGGAAAAAATGCATAGAAAGAAACATACGTTGTTGAGGAACGACCATGACTTCTTGTAAAAACTTCTATTTCACATCTATATCCGTCTATCTCTCCAAATATTTTTTTCTTTCTAAAGATATTTCCTGGAATATCAATCTGGAAATTCAAAACTTCTGATGCTTTTTCCAATGCTTTATTTATTTTTTTATTTAACGTAACAATCAACCATATAATTGGCGCTAATACAACTGTGATAATAGTTATTAGTGTGAGGGTTTCTTCCATGAAAATTAAATGTTTTTGAATATGTATTTATCGAATACACTCATTTTATCTATCCAGCTATCCTTATAAAAATAATTTACTGATGCTGCAACAGAGGATAATAATGCGTTTCCATCTTGGGGAGTAAAACAATACCCTGTTAAATTGTTATTTTTTACATGTAGAGATTCCTTTGCAATAATTCCATGTGATAAAAGTCTTCCATGATAACCATGATCTCTACCAAATGAAAAAACTTTATTTGAGGAAAGTTTTTCAGTGGACATTAAAAATTCACTATTTTTTAAGTCATCTGAAATATTTTCTAGATCAATATTTTCTTCAAATGATAAATTAAACCATAAAGTGTGCATGTATTGAGTTGGTAACTTGATTGCTGAAGAAAATAGATTTAAATCTTTTCCTTCTTGTTGAAATAATTCAAAAACATCTCTTGCATGATGAGTTCCAAATTCCTGATTGTCATGTTTTGTAATTGTTGGAGAAGGTGAAAATGAATCATTTTGGGAAACATCATTAGCTCTTCTTAAACAGACAAAACGTCCTTCGCTAAGATTTCTCTCCTTATCTAAGGAAAATGTTTTTACTATTGATGCAATATTGTGAGTATTACAAGATGCTATTAGATATTTATTCTGTTCTTGATTCAAAGAATCATTATTTATGCCCCATGCAAAGAAAGGACCAAATCCATGTTCCGATCCCTGTGCCAAATATCGTTTATCTTTGTCTAAATTTGAATAAATTTCATCCCAGTTTTTATTGCCAGATGGAGTACAGTCAATAATTACTTGGTTTTCTTCATAACTCTTCTCTAATTGTTCAACACTGAAGCCCATTGATACAAAATCATTTTTTGCTTCCGAAGTGGCAACAAGTTTTGCACCTTTTCTAATTAAAGCTTCTACTTTCCCTTTTTCATCTGATAGTGGAGTTCTTTTGAAAAATGAGACATTATCGATTCCTAGTTCTTTCTTATGTTGCGCAAGAAGACCAATTAGCGGCTCACCAATTGTTCCTGTACCGACGATTAATATATTTTTCATCACTATATTAAGATAAGAATATCAAACCTCATGAATAAAAAACTCATTTACCAATTTTCCTCCACCAAAACTGAAGGTGACAAATCCATGCTGGATTTACTTGGAGGTAAAGGAGCAAATTTAGCAGAGATGTCAACCCTAGGAATTAATGTCCCGCCTGGGTTTACAGTAACAACAGAGGTTTGTAATTATTTTATAGAGAACAAGTCTTTTCCAGATAAATTTGATAGTGAATTAAAAAAAGCATTAGCTAACTTAGAAAAAATAACAAAAAAGAAATTTAATGATGATAAAACGCCTCTCTTATTATCTGTTAGATCGGGAGGAAAAGTATCAATGCCAGGAATGATGGATTCTATTTTAAATATTGGAATTAATGACAAAAATGTAGATGCTTTGGCATCTAATTTTAATGATGAAAGATTTGCGCTTGATTCATATCGTCGCTTAATTCAAATGTATGCAAATGTTGTTCTAGAAATTGATATGGATAGGTTTGAAGCCATTATTGATAATAAAAAAAGGATCGATGGAGTTGAAAAAGATAATGATTTTGATTCCGAACAATTGAGTTGGATTATTGATGCTTTTAAAACCACTGTTGAAAGATTTGCTGGAAATCCTTTTCCACAAGACCCTGTCACTCAACTCAAAGGGGCAATTGAGGCGGTATTTAAAAGCTGGCTAAACAAACGAGCTGTTGCTTATCGAAAAATTAATAATATACCCAACAATTGGGGTACTGGAACAACTATTCAATCTATGGTTTTTGGAAATTTAAATGAATCCTCAGGAACGGGTGTTGCTTTTACGAGGTTTCCGTCTACAGGAAAAAACAAATTGTACGGAGAGTATTTAATGAATGCTCAAGGAGAAGATGTTGTTGCAGGAATAAGAACACCTTATCCTATAGGAAAACATGAAAAGAACACTCAACCCTCCCTTGAAGAAGAAAACCCAGCTCTATTTAATGAAATAAAATCTATTGGAGATAAATTAGAAACTCACTATAAAGATGCACAAGATATTGAGTTTACAATTGAAGATGGAGAATTATTTATTCTTCAAACTAGAAATGCAAAAAGAACAGCCCAAGCAAGTGTAAAAATTGCAGTTGATATGCATAATGAAAAAATACTAAGTAAACAAGAAGCAATCAATATGATTGATGCAGATCAGATTACCTCAGTTCTCCACCCCCAGTTTGTAGACTCAGCTAGTAAAAAATTGTTTGAAAAAGGTTTAAATGCCTCACCCGGAGCTGCTGTAGGTGAAATAGTTTTTGATCCAGAAAAAGCGGAGATTGAAGCTGCAAGGGGAAAAAAAGTCATTTTAGTTAGAGATGAAACAAGTCCAGAGGATATAAGTGGAATGTTTGCATCAGTAGGAATATTGACAACAAAAGGTGGTATGACAAGCCATGCAGCCGTTGTTGCGAGAGGAATGGGCAAACCATGCATAGTTGGAGCAGAAAATCTGAAAATTGACAAAGATGAAAGAAAAATATCAAATGATCAAATAACTATCGAAGAAGGTGATTTAATTTCATTAGACGGATCTACTGGTGAGATTTTTCTTGGGGAAGTTGAGTTAGAGTCTCCTAAATTAACGGACGAATTCAATATTTTGATGGCATGGTGTGATGATTTTAAAAAACTTTCAATTAGAGCAAATGCAGAAACAGTAAATGACACAACCAAGTCTTTAGAGTTTGGTGCTGATGGAATTGGTTTATGCAGAACAGAACATATGTTTTTTGAGGGTGAAAGAATACTTCCTATGAGAGAGATGATTATGGCAAACAATAAGCAAGGTAGAAAGAGAGCATTAAATAAAATTATTGATTTTCAAATAAATGATTTTGTTGAAATATTTAAGCTTTTAAAAGATAAACCTATAACTGTTCGGCTACTTGATCCACCAATGCATGAATTTTTACCAAAAAGTGATATTGAAATTTCTGAGTTAGCTAATTCTTTGAGAGTTTCACCAGCATATGTTTCAGAAGTTTTATCGAGGATTAGTGAAAGTAACCCAATGTTGGGTCATCGAGGTGTACGTTTAGGTTTAAGCTATCCAGAAATCTATAAGATGCAAGTTGAGGCAATTTTTAAAGCTAGTTATGAAATTCATCAAAAAGAAAAGATCACAATCAAACCTGAAATAATGATTCCTTTAATAATGAATGCAAGTGAATTTACAAAAATGAAAAAAATTATAACCAAAAAAATTGAAAGCTTGAAGAAAGAATCAGACTTCAATTTTGAATATTTCATAGGAACTATGATTGAGTTACCAAGTGCTGCCCTGAATTCATCAGAAATTGGAGAACACGCAGATTTTTTTTCATATGGAACAAATGATTTAACTCAAACAACTCTTGGTTTATCAAGGGATGACGCATCTAAATTTTTAAACGAATATGTAGAAAAAAATATTTTTGACGTTGATCCTTTTATTACAATTGATGAAAATACTGTGGGAAATTTAGTCGCTTCATCTATAGTAGCTGGAAAAAAAGTAAATAAAGATATCAAAATAGGTGTTTGTGGTGAACATGCGGGAGATCCAAAATCAATCAAATTTCTCAATACATTGGATATTGATTATATTTCTTGTTCACCTTTTAGAATTCCAACTGCAAGATTAGCTGCTGCACAAGCAGAAATATCTTAAACTTAATTGATTACAAAGATGATTATCTTTGGATATAATTGCATTTATGAGTTATAAAATTATAAATAGAGTTGATCCAACTCTTTATTTGATACTATCTATTGTTGGATTTGTTATTCCGGAGCAAATTTATAAATTGTTTCTTTTGAATCCTGATGCAGTTTTATCATCTACTGAGGCAACTATTGTCCGAGCCAATGGTGTTGGAGTTATATTTGCAGCGCTTTTAATTTTTTTGCTAGGTGGGGAAGAGGAAAATGCAAAACAAATTAATAGCGTTCGTTATGTTGGAGGGTTACTTTTGATAGGATTTGCTGTGTTTACAAACTTTAATGGATTTTTAATTTTTGGTGTTACAGAAATTGCGCTCGCTCTGTACACAGGAAGACAATTAAGACCATCGTCTGGCAGTGAGAGTTACACCCCAAACGTCGAAGATTAAAAAAGTTATTTCAAGTAATTTAGCAATCATTAACATTAACTTATGATTTTAAAAGATAA
Organism: uncultured Candidatus Actinomarina sp.; assembly: GCA_902619825.1. Lineage (GTDB taxonomy): Bacteria > Actinomycetota > Acidimicrobiia > Actinomarinales > Actinomarinaceae > Actinomarina. The sequence continues at coordinate 25,351 of CACNFT010000003.1, read as the reverse complement.
AACCTTTGTAATTACTGGCATATTGACTGATAAGAGCATAGCTTTTGCTGCTGCAAAAATTGCAATTGATAATGGTGCAAAAATTATTGCCACAGGTTTTGGAGACGGACTTCGCATAACAAAACGTGCTGTAAAAAGACTTGATGCTGAAATTGATGTATTAGAGATGGATATTGAAAATACTGTTCAAGTACAAGAAGTAGTAAATCAAATTAAAGATAAACATGAAAGCATAGATGGTGCTCTTCATGCAATTGCATTTTCTCCAACTGAGGCAATGGGTGGGAATTTTTTAAATACAAATGTTGAAGATGCAATTAAATCATTTGAAGTTTCAGCTTTTTCACTAAAAACTTTAACCAATGAATTTTTACCAATATTGAAAGAAGGGGCATCGATAGTAGCAGTCGATTTTGACAACTCCCAGGCATGGCCGGGTTATGACTGGCAGGGTGTTGCAAAGTCATCGTTACAATCGATTGTTAGATATCTTGCATTTTATGTTGGTAAAAATAAGGTTAGGGTAAATGCAGTTGCCTCTGGCCCTCTTTCCACAACCGCAGCAAAAAATATTCCTGGATTTTCAGCAATGAATGATGAATGGAATGAAAGAGCACCTCTAGGGTGGGATACAAAAAATGCTGAACCAGTAGCTAAAGTCATCAATTTTTTATTATCAGATTACTCCGAAGCCATTACTGGTGAGATAATCCATGTTGATGGTGGAGCTCATGCTATTGGTGGCTCTATGTTGCCTGATTAATTTTTATTGTTTACTGAATATTAAAACAGCATTATGACCACCAAAACCAAATGAATTAGACATTGAATGGTCTATATTTTTTTCTATTGAATGATTAGCTGTGTAATTTAAATCACAATCCTCATCTGAATCATTTAGATTTATTGTTGGAGGAATGAGACTATTCTTCATTGATAATAATGATGCCATTGCCTCAAAAGCTCCACCTCCTCCAAGTAAGTGTCCTGTCATTGATTTGGTTGAAGAGATATTAACTTCATATGCGTAGTCGTTCATAAGTGATTTAATCGCAAGTGTTTCATTTAAATCATTAGCTGGCGTTGATGTTCCGTGTGCGTTGATATAATCAATCTTTTCCTTGCTAATATCAGCGTTTGAGATTGCCTGTTCCATTGCTCTTAAAGCACCAACTCCACCCTCTGACGGAGCAGTTATATGGTAAGCATCTGTTGAGGATCCATATCCAGAGATATATCCGTAAATTTTTGCATCCCTATCTTTTGCTGAACTTTCACTTTCGAGTATTAAAACTGTAGATCCTTCTGCCATAACAAATCCATCTCTATTTTTATCAAAAGGTTTACATGCTTTTTGAGGCTCATCATTCTGTTTGGAAAGTGCTTTTATTTGTGCAAAAGCTCCGATTGTCATTGAAGTTGTACCAGATTCTGTTCCTCCAACAAGAACTTTGTCAACAATATTTTGTTCAATCATCCTCTTAGCTTCTCCAATTGCATTTGCAGAAGCTGCGCAAGCAGTTGTAATCGTTAACGAAGGACCTTGTATTCCGTATTTAATTGCAACTTGACCTGTACTTGAATTGGGCATTAATTGTGTAATTGCTAGGGGACTTATTCTTGTTGATCCTCTTTCATCGTAAACTCTAACGGCATCTTCCGTTGCTCCTATTCCACCAATGCCAGTCCCAAATACAATACCAAAATCTTCACCAAGCGGTTTACTTAAATCAAATCCAGCATCTTGAATTGCCTCTTCTGCAGCAAAAATAGATAAATGGCCAGACCGATCCAGCTTTCTTGCATTTTGTTTTCCCATATATTCATTTGCATCAAAGTTTTTAACTTCTCCTGCAAACGTCACAGGTAAATCAGAAGCATCAAATAAAGTAATGTGATCTATTCCAGAAACTCCACTAGTTAAGTTATTCCACGTATCAATTACATTGTTTCCAAGTGGATTAATTGTTCCAAGACCTGTTACAACCACTCGTTGTTTTGTCATGGTTTAAAGTTTTGAGTGCAACAAGTTTACTGCTTGACCAACAGTCCCAACATCTGTGAGCTCTTCGTCGTCAATTTCAATCTCAAACTCATCTTCAAATGCCATTACAACTTCAACGATGCCTAGTGAGTCAATTTCTAGATCCTCTTCTAATTTTGCATCCATATTGATTTTTTCAGAATCGATACCTAATTCTTCTTCAAAAAGGGTTTTTACCTTCTCAAAAACTTCATTTACTTCCATATTTACTCCCACTAAGTTGTAAGTCCACCATCTATAGGTATTACTTGCCCTGTTATATATTCTGACTCATCTTTGCATAAAAAAGATACCATGTTTGCAATATCTTCTGGCATACCCATGCGTTTTATTGAAAGTTGTTCTATAATATTTTCTTTATTTTCATCATTAATAAATGATGTCATGTCTGTTTCTATATATCCTGGGGCTACAACATTTGACGTAATATTTCTGCTACCTACTTCTTTACTAATTGATTTTGATAACCCAATCAAACCTGCCTTGGACGCAGCATAATTTGCTTGGCCTTGATTACCAGATATCCCCACAACAGAAGATATAAAAATTAACCTTCCCCATTTGTTTTTAATCATTTTTTTTATGGCTCTTTGAGATGTATAGAAATTGCCAGTTAGGTTTGTTTGAATAACATCATTCCACTCATCATCCTTCATTCTTGGTAATATATTGTCTTTTGTAATTCCTGCATTATTTACCAAAATATCAACATTTTTATATGTTTTTTCTATTAAGTTAAACGCCTCATCAACTGAATTTCTATCTGCAATATTTAATTGAACAGCAAGACTTTCACCACCTAATTTTTTTATTTCTTCTACGACTTCTTCAGCCTTATCTTTAGAATTTCCGAATCCTACAATAACTTGATAATCTTTTCCAAGCTCCAAAGCTATAGATTTTCCAATACCTCTTGAAGCACCTGTTACAAAAACTGTTTTCATATTTTGTCTAATTTATCTGGAACTTGATACTCAATTGCTCTTTTAATTGTGTCGGTTGCAGTTCCATCAAAATCTGGAAGTTTTGCATCTGATTTGTTTATTGGAGTTACACGATCTCCTAATCGAACCGCACAAGCTCCCCAGGCAAGACCAGCTCCGACGGCCGTAAAGACTGCAATTTCTCCACCTTTTATCTCACCCTCTTCAAGAGCATCTACAAATGCTGTTGGTATAGAGGCTGCCGAGGTATTTCCGTATCGATGAACTTTTTTGATAGTAGTTGCATTAGGAAGTCCAAGTTTTTTCTCAAGTGCTTCAACTATCCTAATATTTGCTTGATGTGGAATAAAAATGTCTACGTCTTCTTTTGACAATCCTGATTTTTCAATAGCTTCTGCTGATGCTTGTGCCATTGCTCTAACACCAGATTTAAATATTTCCTGTCCATCAAAAGTCCAACGCACTCTGGCTGCTTCGTCAGGATTAAACCTATCCATTGCTGAACCAAAATTAGGAATTTCTAAGATTTCTAAATTGTCCGAACTTAAGCCATTTGAGAAAGAATATATTTCACCATCTGATTTATTTTTACTTTCTTCAATAACCACTGCTCCTGCACCATCACCAAAAAGCACTGCGGTATTTCTATCAGACCAATCAAGCAACCAAGTAATATGCTCTGCCCCTATTACCAAAGCTCTTTTATAAAGACTACTTTCAACGAATGCTTTTCCTTGCTCAAGTGCATATAGAAAACCTGCACAAGCAGCATTTACGTCATAAACAGAAGCATTTACAGCACCAAGTTTTTTTTGAACATGAGCTGCTGCAGAGGGAACAATGCTATCTGGAGTACATGTAGCCAAGATTACGACATCAATATCTTCTGGATTTAAACCTGCACAGGCTGTTGCATGTTTACCAGCAATTTCAGCCATATCTGATGTGTTTACATGGCTAAATCTTCGTTCTTTTACACCTGTTCTTTGTTGAATCCACTCATCAGAAGTATCAACAAATTTTGATAAATCATCGTTAGTCATAATGTTATCGGGCGTGCATTTACCCCAACCTGTTATTGCTGATTTCAAAATTTCCCCTTACTTTGATGATTCTAAAGAGTTTATTACCTTTAAATCCTTATATGATATAGACTTTCGGACCATTCCAGCAGTTACATTACCAGGGCCGATATGACACCATAAATCTGGATCTATATCATTGTTAACAAACTCAATTTGTTGGTTAAACAAAACTGAATTATCTATCTGATTCACAAGACTTTCTTTCAAAGTTGATACTTCAACTTTTTTTGCATCAACGTTCATATATACAGGAATCTTTCCTTCAGAGATATCAATTGAATTTAATGTATCCTCAAGTGGTTTTTTTGCAGAGCTTACAATTTCAGTATGAAATGCTCCTGCTACTTCGAGTGGAATTACTCTTTTTGCGCCGAGTGCTTTTGGGTTAGACTTTAAGTAGTTCATGTCATCAATGTATGAACTAATAACTATTTGTGAAGGATCATTGAAGTTTGATATCCATATTTGAATTCCTTGATTATTTAATTTTTCTATTTCTTCAATTGTTGCTTCCAAATCACCTGTTAAAACAGCTGCCATAGTTGTATTGGAATTTTCTACAGCTTTATGCATCTCCTCGCCTCTTACTGCTATTACTTTTAATGCATCTTTATAATCTAAATATCCTGATAGACATAAAGCTGTATATTCCCCTAAAGAATGCCCGATAAGCGCAGCAGGATTGCCTAAATTATTAATTGCTTCAATTCCGTAACAATAAGAGACTGAGAATATATAAGGTTGAGCAATATTTGTTTTTTTAATTATCTCAGGATCTTCTGAATTTATAATATCTTTTAGGCTCCATCCTAAAGTTTCTTCGAAAGTATTTATTAATAGGTCGTCATACGTTTCAAGCAGCTCACTACCCATTCCTATTTCTTGAGAGCCTTGACCTGGAAACATTCCGACCCACTGCATGACTAATTATCCTTTTCTGAGATAGCAAATGCTATTGCATTTTCATTCTCATGTGAAAGTGATATATGAATATTTGTAATATTTTTTTCTTTTACAGTAGCTGATGCTCTACCAAAGGTGTTAATTGTTGGCTTACCTCCACCCGTAACTTCTATTTCTTTCCAACTTATTTCTCTCCATCCTTTTCCTAAAGATTTCATAACAGCTTCTTTTGCTGCAAACCTTGCCCCTAGTCTTTTTGATGGATCTGAAAATCTTTTTGCATATTTAATTTCTTGTTCAGTAAAACATCTTTTCAAGAATTTATCTTCAGATTTATTCAATAATCTTTTTACTCTTTTGAGATCAACTTGGTCTACTCCAATGCCATAAATACTCATACCTATCCTATTTCAACCAATATATCGCCCTTATTTACAGGCTGTCCTTTTTTTATATTAAATTCTTTAATAACTCCACCAATTGGTGCAGTAACAACATTTTCCATTTTCATAGCTTCTAAAACAAACAAGGAATCTCCTTTTTTTACTTTTTTTCCTTTCTTTGTCATCGTATCCATAATTGTTCCTTGCATATCTGCTTTGATAATCCCAGGATTTCTTATATTGCCGGTTAGATCCATACCAATTTTTTTAGGTCTCTGGGGTGCCAGTGATTGACTTTCATTATCGTCAAGAGAAATATTAACCTTACTTGGTCTATCACTAATTGTTTCTTCTTCAGAAATATCTTTGATTTTAAAATTTTCTTCCAAGAATTTTACATGTATCTGACTTTCTTTAAATTCTTTTGTAGATATCACTTGTGAAAGTAAAGAAATTGTCGTTGGTATCCCACCAATTATGTACTCATCTAAGCATCTTTTTCCTTTAGAAATAGCTTCTTCTCTAGACACTCCCCAAACAACTAATTTAGAAATTAGATTGTCATAAAAATGTGATATTGACGTACCGGTTTTTACCCACCCATCAACCCTTACACCATTCCCCATTGGTTCTCTGTATTCGGTAATTGTTCCAGGTGTAGGTAAAAAGTTATTGGCAGGGTCTTCTGCGTTTATTCTAAACTCTATGCTGTGTCCTCTTGCTTCTGTTTCAAAATCTTCTAAAGAATTACCAAGCGCTATTTTTATTTGTTCTTTAACTAGGTCAATTCCATATCTCATTTCTGTTACCGTATGCTCAACTTGCAATCTTGTATTCATTTCTAAAAAATAAAAGTTTTCGTCATTATCAGCTAAAAATTCTACTGTACCTGCATTAACGTAATTTGAAGACTTAGCAATCATGAGTGTTGCTTTTTTTAACTCTTCTTTTCCAAATTCAGACAACCATACAGGAGGACTTTCTTCTATTAGTTTTTGGTTCCTTCTTTGCAATGAACAATCTCTTTCACCGAGATAAACATGATTTCCATATTTATCACTTAATATTTGAGTTTCCACATGTCTTGCCGGTTTTATAAATTTTTCAACATAAATTTGATCTGATCCAAAATATGCTTCGCTTTCACGTTTTACAATCTCATAATTTTGATCTAATTCTTCCTCATTATTTACAATTCTTAAACCTTTTCCTCCACCTCCATGAGCTGCTTTTAGCGCAACTGGGTAGCCAAAGTTATTGGCATCTTTCATTGCTTCTCTTTTTGTTCTGGATGGTTTCAATTGACCAGGGACAGGCATTAAGCCAGCTTTAGAAATTAATTTTCTTGATTCAATTTTGTCTCCCATAGATTTGATTGTTTCTGGATTTGGACCAATCCAAATCACATCTTTCTTTTGAACTGCTTTTGCAAAATCAGCATTTTCGGCCAAAAAACCATACCCTGGATGAACCATGTCTGCTTTTGTCTCAATTACAGCTTTCATTAAATTTTTTAAGTTTCTATAGCTATCAGCAGGAAGTGAACCTCCTAAGTAAAATGATTCATCAGCACGTTTTACATGCAAAGAATCAGCATCAACATCTGAATAAACAGCAATTGCGTGCATGTCCATTTCTTTAACCGATCTGATTATTCTTAATGCAATCTCACCACGATTTGCAATTAGTACTCTTTTTTTAGTCATAAAAATTTATTTTAACTTTTGAGCAATTCCAATTGCTAAACTTGCTTTAATTAAATCTCCAAAAATAAATGGAACAACACCAATACCGATAGCTTCAACTACGGAAATGTTTAATGTAATCATCAAACCCAGAACTCCACATATATAAATTGCTAGAGTTCCAGTGGCTATACCCACTGTTGGTTTTTGTGACATATTTCCTATTATTTGTGCAGCAATAAAAAAACCAATTATATAACCAATTGTTGGACTTCTTAATATAGCTAAGCCAGCAACACTTCCTGAGAAAAAAGGAAAACCTGCTAGACCTGTAAATAAATATAAAATCATACTGAACGAACCAAACCTACTTCCAAGAAGTAAGCCTGATAAAATAACGACAAAAGTCTGCGCTGTTATAGGTACAGGAGTAAATGGTAGTTCAAATCTTATCTGTGCACTAAGTGCAGTTAAAATCGCAAAACCAAAAGATAAAAATAAATTTCTTGTCAATGAGCCTTTTTCAACCCAAGCTATTGATATATTTTTAGAGGGGAATGTTTCCATGTTTGTCTCCTACATTTGTTTTATTTACAAGCTCTTTAAATGCTTCAGTAACAACTTTTCTAGTTTCACTTGGTTTTATTATTTTATCTACTAATCCAAGTTTTGCCGCAATGTCAGGATTACTGAACTTTTCATTGTATTCATCTACAAATTTTTGTTTTAGTTCTTCAGGATTATCACTATCATTTAATTCTTTTCGATTAATTACATCTACTGCACCCTCTGCACCCATTACTGCAATTTCTGCAGAAGGCCATGCAAAAAGTTTGTCTGCTCCTAAACCCATTGAATCCATAACTATATAAGCCCCACCATATGCCTTACGTATTACTACACAGACTCTTGGAACAGTAGCTTCTGAGTATGCATATAAAAGTTTTGCCCCACTCCTAATAATTCCTCCATGTTCTTGCTCTACACCTGGCAAAAATCCAGGCACATCAACAAGAGTTAGGAGAGGGATATTAAATGCATCACAAAATCTTACAAATCGTGATGCTTTAATGGATGAATTGATATCTAAAACTCCAGCAAGTTCCATTGGTTGATTTGCAATAACTCCAACAGTATTTCCATTTATTCTTACAAACGAAGTAATGATATTTAAGGCATAGTTTGCATGTATTGGATACTGCTCTCCATCATCGACAATTTTATCTATAACCTCATTCATGTCATATGGCTGATTTCTATGTTTTGGAATTAAAGATTCTAAAGAGTCAACATTTCTTGATGGGTCATCTTCCGTAATAAAATTTGGTGGCTTTTGATCAGATGATTGTGGAAAAAAGCTAAGAAGGTATCTTACTTCCTCAAAAGCTTGCTCCTCTGTTTCACAAACTTGATGACTCACTCCTGATTGGGTTCCATGCGCTTCAACACCGCCGAGTTCTTCGTAAGTTACATCTTCACCTGTAACAGTTTTTACTACATTAGGACCGGTTACATAAAGTTGACCAATATCTTTAACTTGAAAAATGAAATCAGTCAATGCTGGACTATAAACTGCGCCACCAGCTGATGGACCTACAATTACAGATATTTGTGGAATTTTTCCTGAAGCTTCTACATTTTTTTTGAATATTTGAGCATAGCCATATAAAGATGAGATTCCTTCTTGAATCCTTGCTCCACCTGAATCTTTAATACCAATTACTGGAGCTTTTGCTTCAAGAGCTAAATCCATTATTCTTAAAATTTTCTTTGCAACTATTTCGCCAAGGCTCCCACCCATTACAGAAAAATCTTCAGAGAAAACAAAAACAGGCCTCCCGTGAATTGTCCCAGAACCAGTAACTACAGCTTCACCATCAGGATTTTGTTCTGAAACTACATTTTCATCTATTTCAGAAAAAGAACCTTCATCTAAAAGTAAATTAATCCTTTCATATGCGGTTAATTTTCCTTTTGGATGCTGAATTTTTTTTGCTTTTTCATTACGTACGTCAGCTAAATTTTCTTCCGACATGCCCAACTTTCTTATTATTATTAATCTATATATTTGACCTATATATATGTAAAGAAGTAACACTATGAAATCTATTTTTTTTGATGAAATTGATAACACTCAAGACTTTGCTATAAATGAATTTAAAAAAGAGCCTCTCCTAATAGTAAGTAAAGTACAGACGTCTGGTCGTGGTACTAATCAAAATAAGTGGCAAAATGCTGATCAAAGTTTGGCCACTTCATTAGTGTTTAACAAAAAAATTATTAATTTTACTAAAACACTTATCCCGCTATTGGCTGGTTACTCATATGTTTCTCTATTTAAAAATAAGAACCTCAAATTAAAATGGCCTAACGACATAATCTTTAAAAATGACAAAGTTGGGGGAGTCCTTGTTGAAGAAAATAATGAACTTGTTTGCGTTGGTTTAGGAGTAAATTATTTTTGGGAAAACCCTTTTTTACCTGGAGCTGGCGCAATATATGATGAAAAACAAGATGATCAAAAAATTTTTCAAGATGCTGAGGAATGGGGTAAAACAATTTTAAATTATATTAAAAATGAGGATTTCAGTTTGGAAAACTATACATCGAAGCTCACTACCTTAGGTAAGCTTGTTGAATATCCTGAAGGAAGAGGTTGGGCAAAAGACATAAATGCTGACGGATCATTAATGATCGAAACACCATCAGGAGAATTATTAAATTTAACCTCACCCTTAATAAGCGAAATAAAATAGTTATCATTAATTCTTGAGAGGTTAAATGAAACAATTAGTTGTTGAAATAAATAATCCCGAACCAATTCTATGGGATACTCCTATTCCAAAACCTGGACCTGGCGAGATATTAATTAAAAATCATTATTCAGTAGTTTCAACTGGAACTGAAATAGCAACAATTGAGTCTTCCAATAAGTCTGTAACCGATAAATTACAAGACTCTACAAACATTCAAAAAGGTCTTGAACTTTTGGAAAAGGAGGGTGTAAGGGCTGTTTGGAACGCTGTATTTCCAAAAAATATTTCACCTATCCAGCTTGGTTATAGTTCTTCAGGAAAAGTTATAGAAGTAGGCAGGGATGTAAAAAACTTTCATGTAGGTGATATGGTTGTTTCAAACGGTAATCATGCAGAGTATGTAGTTGTCAATCAAAAATTATGCTCAAGAATACCTGAAGAAACAAACCCTAAAGATGCAGCTTATACAGTACTTGGAAGCATAGCTTTGCATGGTTTGCGCCTATCTGAAACTTCTCTCGGTTCAAAAATTGTAGTTGTTGGTTTAGGTATTTTAGGCCAATTAGTTTGTAGATTAGCTGAAGCACAAGGATCAGAAGTTTTTGGAATTGATCCAGATGTCACAAGAAGAAAAGATAATAAAAACTTTTTCCCTTCAATTGATGATTTACCAGTTGATGAAGTAGATTCCATTATTATTACTGCTGCTTCAAACAGCAACGAACCAATTGAGGCTGCAACAAAAATTGCCAGGAATAAATCAAAAATTGTTGTTGTTGGTGATATTCCATTAAATATTTCTAGAAATGAATTTTATTATAAGGAGCTTGAACTGGTTGTATCAAAATCTTATGGACCTGGTAGATATGACAAGCAGTATGAGGTTCTTGGAAATGATTATCCTATAGAATACGTTCGTTGGACAGAGAATAGAAATTTTGAAGCATTTTTAAAATTACTGTCTCAGGGACAAATAAGTATTCAGGGTTTGATAACTAGCGAAATTGATTTTGAAGAATCTCCGGAGGTATATAATTCATTCAATTCCGAGGAGAAACCATTGTCTGTTTTAATCAGATACGATGTAAAAACTGAACCAAAAATTCAATTTGAAAAAAATGATGTTGTTCCAGAAAATAATCAAAAAATTAAAGTCGGGGTTATAGGAGCTGGAAACTTTGCCTCAACAACAATTATTCCTCTATTGAAGGAGTTAAGAAAGTCTTGTCAAGTTTTAGGAATTGCGTCATCTGGAGGTTTGAGTTCTGAGACACTTGCAAAAAACTTTAAAATTAAGAATAAGTACTCGACTGAAGATGAAATATTTGAATCAGATGAAATAGATGCTGTATTTGTTCTTACTCAACATTTCAATCATGCAGATTTAGTTATCAAAGCAATAAATGCTGGTAAAGCTGTTTATGTTGAAAAACCTTTAGCAATTGATGTTGATTCAATAACCAGAATTGAAGAAGCCATGTATAATGCGGAAGATCCGAAAATTTTTCTGGGATTTAATAGAAGGTTTAGCGACGCTTCTCAATTTATAAAAGAAAAATTAAATACATACCCTGCAAACGCAATCAACTTTAGATTTAGTGTTCCAAAGCTCGAAAGAGATCATTGGACAAACATTAAGGAAATTGGTGGTGGAAGAATAGTAGGTGAAGCTATCCATGCAATTGACCTTGGGACTTATTTCTTTGAATCCCTTCCACAAAGTATTTCTTCATATAGTCCAATAAATAAAGATTCAGGTGAGGTCTACGACAATCAAGTTTTCATCAATATAAATTATGCAAACGGTTCTCATGCTGCCATTCAATATTTTTCAGACACAAACGACAATTTATCGAAGGAAAGACTTGAAATTCATGGAAATGATAACTCATTTATTGTTGAAGATTTTCAGCTAATGAGATATTTGATTGGACCAGATGACAAGAGCAAGGTATTTTCTGATGGTAAAGGTCATAAACAAACAATTGAAACCTTTTTTAGTTATGTCAACAATGAAATACCAAATCCGTTTACTTGGTTAGAAATTAAATCCGTATCATTAGCTGGTATATATGCTCAAAATTATTTAAATTCTGGATCCCAAAAAAGTATTTTTTAAAATAAGCAAACTAAAAAATTAATCACGTTACTGTTACTTTGTCGTAAAGATATTACAAAAGGAAATACATGCCAAAAGGTAAAGTTAAATGGTTCAACAAAACTAAAGGTTATGGTTTTATTGAACCTGAAGAAGGCGATAAAGATGTCTTTGTTCATATTTCTGCAGTGAAAAATTCTGGAATGGAAGACCTTGAAGAAGGTCAAGAGCTTGAATTTGAAATTGTAGAAAATAACGGTAAAACTTCTGCAGAAAATTTAAAGTAGCATTCTAGCGGCCACGGCAGGATTCGAACCTGCGACACCAGGTTTAGGAAACCTGTGCTCTATCCCCTGAGCTACGCGGCCATAAAAAATAGGTTAAACTAATTTCATAAATAACTACCTATAAAAGGATTAACTTGCTTGCCGTAGATGTTAAAAATATAAAGAAAACTTTTGTTACAAAACAAGAGACAGTTGAGGCTGTTAAAGACGTCAGTTTCCAAGTAGAGCAAGGTGAGATATTCGGATTACTTGGTCCAAATGGTGCAGGTAAATCTACAACAATATTGATGCTTACAACACTTTTAAGTATTACAAAAGGAGAAGCATCAATTTTAGGTTTAGATATTGTCACCAAAGATAAAGAGGTCAGAGAAAAAATTGGTGTAGCTCTTCAAGATACTGGCATTGATAATTTGCTAACAGGAAAAGAATTATTTTTTACAACCTGCAGACTTTGGGGATATTCAAAAAAAGATTCAGAAAAAAGAACTATAGAGCTTTTAGAACTTGTTGGTTTAACTGAAGCTGCGGATAGACGTGTTAAAACTTATTCTGGAGGAATGAAAAGAAGACTTGATCTTGGATTAAGTCTTGTTCATTCTCCAGATATTCTTTTTCTTGATGAGCCAACAACAGGGTTAGACCCTGGTTCTAGAAGAGTTCTTTGGGAGGAAATAAAAAGACTTCGTGATAATGGAGTAACAATTATTCTTACAACACAATATCTCGAAGAAGCCGATGAGTTGGCAGATCGTTTAGCAATTATAGATGAAGGTCTTGTCGTAGCTGAGGGAACTTCAGATGAATTAAAAGCAAGCATTGGTGGTGATGTGATTACCTTTTCTTTTAAAAATGATTCAGATTTAAAAAATGCAAAAAATGTTTTAAATGATGCAATTGAAGATAAAGACCAATTAAGAATTACAGTCGAAAATGGTGCTGCAAAAATTCCAAGTTTTATAAATGACTTAAATAAAAATGGAATAATTGTTAGTTCAGTTTCAGCAAGCAAACCAACTCTTGATGATGTTTTTCTTGAGGTCACAGGATATAGGCTTGAAGGATCAGCTGGAACTGATTCATCAAATGAATTGGAAGAAAAGTAATGGAATCAAATAGATCTTCCTTTGTACAACTACAAGTTTTAACAAAAAGAATGGTTTTACGAGTAATAAGAAGACCTCTTGCGGAGTTACCCAATTTAATTATTTCAGCATTTTTCTTATTTGTGTATGACGGTGCTCTTGGAGGAGTTTTTGGAGGAACTGCAAGTGGAACGCCCTTTGATTTTGCAAATGGAAATTTTATAAATTTTATTCTCCCAGTATCAATAGTTTCCGCTTCTTTAAGTGGTGCTGCCTCTGGAATATATTTAGTAGAAGATATTGAATCAGGTGTCTTTAAACGTTATCAAAGTATGCCAATCTCCAGATGGGCGATAATTTTGGCTCCGATGAATGTTGGAGCTTTTAGAGTTTTATTACAAGCAGGATTGATTTTATTAATAGGAAAATTAATAGGAGCCGATCCTGTAGTCGGTAATGTAGGGTTTTTTATCGTCCTATCTCTCGCTTTTATTTGGGGGATGGGTTTTGCTGGTTATTCTGTTGCTGCTGGAGTAAAGTCAGGATCATCTCAGGGTGCACAGGCAGCTACTTTTTTATTTTTCCCTGCAATATTCTTAGCTCCTACTTTTGTACCTAGAGAACAATTAAAAGGATGGCTAGAAACTGCAGCAGCCTACAACCCCACAACCTACGTAATTGAAGGAATGAGATCCGTAATGGTACAAGGTTGGGAACTAGATATATTATTTAGAGGCTATCTAGCTGCAACTTCGTTTGCAGTGATAACCCTCACTCTTGCAGTAATATCAGCAAGGAAAGCAACAGAAAAAGCATAAATACTTTTTATATAGAAAATAAAATTAACTACTCTATATAATTCTTAAGGAAATCATGGAAATTACATTAGAAGCAACAAGTAGGGAAAAAACAGGATCTGGAGAGTCAAGAAGATTGCGATCTTCAGGATTAATCCCAGCTGTTATGTACGGTCTTGGAACAGAACCACAATCATTGTTATTAAATTCAAGAGAATTTAATAACGCACTTAAAACTGAAGCAGGATCAAATGTTATTTTAAATGTCAACGTAGGAAAAGATTCATTCCCAGCCCTTGCGAGAGAGATTCAACGTCATGCCTATAAAGATGAGATAGTCCATGTTGATTTAGTAAGAATTGACCTATCTCAAACTGTTGAAGCAGATGTACAAGTGAACTTCATAGGAACACCACTAGGAGTAAAAGAAGAAGGCGGAGTTGTTCAAACAGTCAATAATACGATTTCTATTACAGCACTTCCTACAAATATTCCATCATCATTGGATGTAGATATCTCACCATTAAATGTTGGAGATAATGTAACCGCAACAGATATTCAGTTACCTGAAGGAGTAGTGTTGGCATCAGAAGATGACGATTCAATCCTTGTTACAATAACAATACCTCGAGCCGCTATTGAGGAAGAAGAAGTAGTTGATGAAGAACTTGAAGGTGAAGAGGGCGAAGAAGAGGCTGGAGAAGGCGATGGAGAATCTGAAGATGGCTCAGATGATGCAGAACCAGCAGAAGAAAGTGGAGAATAAACCTAACTTTGTTTTAGTTGGACTTTGGAATCCTCAACCAAAATACATCAATACTCGTCACAATATCGGCGCCGATATACTTTTCTCTTACTGTCAAAAAAAGGGTATAGAATTTCAATTAGATAGTTCAGGAAGTTTTCAGTCTACAAAATATGAATTTGAAGATAAATTAGTAAATCTATTAATACCTATGACCTCTATGAATAAATCAGGACAAGGCTTAAAAGCATTTCTAATGAGTATTGGAATAAGAGATTATGAATTAGTTGTAATTCATGATGATATTGATCTAGCATTTGGTAGGTTTCGTATAAAAAAGGCAAGTTCTGACGGTGGTCATAACGGAATTAAGTCGATTGATTCATCTTTAGGACATAGCAATTATTGGAGGTTCAAAATTGGTCTTGGAAGACCACCGTTAACGATAGATCCTGCAGATTATGTTTTATCAAAGTTTAATAATGACGAGGCAGAAGAAGTTGAGTTTATAATTGAAGACAGCATGGAAATTATTGACTCATTTTTAGAAAATCCAGAAAATGGAATAAAAAAAGCATCTGAGCGAAGAATTATTGATGTGATCTAATGAAAAGATATATACCTGATTTACTTGCAATCTTTCGTATAGCTTCATCACCTGTAATTTTATTTCTTATTTTGGCGGATGGTTCAAGCGAAGGATTAATGTTAATACCCGCAATTATTGCTTTCATTGCTGCATGGACAGATTTTTTTGATGGGAGGTTAGCAAGAAAATGGAATGTGTCTTCAAAAGTTGGGGCATTTTTAGATACAATTGCAGATAAAATTTTCATCACATTTATATTTGTTGGCTTTACATACATAGATAGAGTTAGTATTTGGCTGACAGTTCTCTTAATTGTTAGAGAGTTTGTAATTACTGGATTAAGAGGCCTAGCTGGAAATGAAGGGATAATGATCCCACCAAGTAAATTTGGAAAAGCAAAAGCAAGTCTTCAATTTTGGGCCGTAGGTTTTGTCATGATGGACTTTCCTTTATCAATATTAAACCTAACCATTGCAGAGTTATTTGTGATGCATGCCTTAATCTTTTCTTATATATCCGGATACCAATACATCGTCTCTTACTTTAAATCAAAGAATGAAATATAAAAATATATTTCTTACTGGCTCTACAGGAATTTTAGGAAAGCCACTATTAAAAAAACTGGTAAATGAAGGACATAGTGTTTTTGCGCTGTCTAGAAACAAGTTAAATGATGATTTTTTAATTTCTAATAACGCAAAAATCATAAATGGTGATTTATTCAATGATGATATTTATGAACAACTTAAAGAAAAATCGATCGAAGCAATATTTCATGTTGCTGGTGAAAATAAAAAATGTCAGAAAGATCCTTCAGGGATGTTTAAGACAAACATTGAAGGCACAAAACAAATGTTGGAATTAGGTAATAAATTAAATATTGAAAAGTTTATTTATACTTCCTCTGCAGCGACCCTTGGAGAAAAAAAAGGAAGTATTGGGAATGAGGATTCTATACATAGAGGCAAATTTTTATCTGATTATGAAGAATCAAAATACTTAGCTGAGGAAGTTGCTTTTGCTTTTAATAAGGAGTTTGAATTTGTGTCTATTAATCCATCATCTGTTCAGGGACCAGGAAGAATGTCTGGAACTGCAAAACTTTTGATATCAACACTGAATAAAAAATTTCCACCCTTAATAAAAAGTTCTGTATCAGTAGTTGATATTGATGATTGCACAGAAGGTCATTACTTAGGATTAATCAAGGGAAAGAATAATGAAAGATATGTACTTAATAGTTTCAGACTTGACATCGATGTATTAATCGAGAACCTAAAGTCGATTACAAGCTGGAATGGTTCCCCGATATATATCTCTAAACAACTTTTTACTGGACTAGGTCCTCTTTTTGATATTTTTGGAAAATTTACTTCATTTGGTGGAGTTATATGTGGAGAAACAATAAGAGTTCTTACCCACGGACATTTATATGATGGTCAGAAAGCTGAAAAAGAACTTGGATTGAATTACACATCAATTGATGATTTTATATCCAAAACTATCTCTTGGCTAAATACTGAAAAATTAACAAAAATAGATATCAAGTAAGATGAATGATTTCAATAATCTGCTTGATATAGTTTCACAACTAAGAAAAGAATGCCCATGGGACAAAGAACAAACACACGAAAGCCTGGCCAAGCATTTAATTGAGGAATCATATGAATTGTTAGATACTTTATCTAATTTAAATGAATCAGCTGAATCATTTAATGACTTTAAAGAAGAATTGGGAGATCTTTTACTCCAAATACTTTTACATTCAGAAATTGCTTCTGAAAATAATTATTTTTCGATAATTGAAGTGATTAATTCTTTACAAAAAAAATTAATAAAACGCCATCCACATGTTTTTGATAAAAAAAACTTAAATTCATCTGAAGAAGTTGAAAAACAATGGGAAGAAATTAAAAAAGAAGGTAATGAATCTATATTCGATGACATCAATACGAAACTTCCACCAGTAAATACAGCATTTAAAGTACAACGAAAAGCAAAGACACTAAATTTAAGCTACAAAAATTATGATGAGGCATTGGATGATTTAATTTCTGAAATAAATGAACTTAAAGAAGCAACCACTCTAGAAGATAGAAAGTCAGAACTTGGCGATGTATATTTTTCACTAATAAATGTTTCTAGGTATTTAGAAGCTGATCCCGAAATTGAGTTAAAAAAATCTATTCAAACCTTCATAAATCGGGCAAAATACGTTGAAAAACATATAAATAAAGAAACAGATATTAATGCTCTTTGGCAGGAAGCTAAGAAAAATCAAATAGATTCGTAAAGATTATTTTTTCTGTTAGATTTTAATTAACAGGGTTATGAATAAAAAAATTAAAAGCATTAATGCTCGTCATATATTAGATTCAAGAGCAAATCCAACCATTGAAGTTGAAGTAACAACTAGTGATAATATTATAGGTCGTGCTGCAGTTCCATCCGGAGCTTCCACTGGAGCTCTTGAGGCTCATGAACTTAGAGATAATGATTCGTTCTTCAATGGGATGGGAGTAAACAAAGCTATTGAAAACGTAAAAACAATAATTTCAGACTCTTTAGTAGGTATGGATGTAACTGATCAGGGAAGTATTGACGATATGTTAATTGAAATAGATGGGACTGATAACAAAAATAATCTTGGAGCAAATGCGATCTTAGCAGTGTCAATGGCCACAATGAGAGCAAGTGCTAATCAACAAAACAAACAACTTTTTGAACTATTTCCAAATATTTATGGACCATCCTCGCTGCCTATTCCTTTCATGAATATTCTTAATGGAGGTGCACACGCTGATAACTCTGTTGACATTCAAGAATTTATGATCGTACCATTTGGCTTTGAAACTTTTGATACCTCTTTAAGAGCAGGTGTTGAGATTTATCATGTACTTAAGAAAAGACTTAAATCAAATAAGCTTTCAACCAATGTTGGTGATGAAGGAGGGTTTGCTCCAAACTTTAACTCTTCAACAGAGATCCTTGATGAAATTATGCAATCTATTGCTGAAGCTGGTTATGAACCAGGTGGAAATGTTTCTTTAGCTTTAGATGTTGCAGCTTCAGAATTTTTCATAAATGATTTTTATAGGATTGAGGGAAACGAACTTAACAGCCAGGAAATGTCAGATTATTTAATAAATCTATCCTCGAATTATCCGATCCTATCAATTGAGGATGGACTAGCTGAGGATGACTGGGATGGATGGAAATATCTGACAGAAAAAATAGGAGATACAATACAACTTGTTGGCGATGACTTATTTGTTACTCAAGAAAAAATATTAGAAAAAGGAGTCTATGATAAATGCGCAAACTCAATTTTAGTTAAAGTGAATCAAGTTGGAAGCGTGAGTGAAACAATCAATACGATGACACTAGCCAAAGAAAACAACTATTCATCAATTGTTTCACATAGATCGGGTGAGACAGAAGATACATTTATAAGTCATTTATGTGTTGGCACCTCAAGTGGACAAATAAAAACAGGTGCACCTGCTAGATCAGAAAGAACAGCTAAGTACAATGAATTACTTCGAATTGGAGAAAAAATAGGTTTTGAAAAATTCAATATTCAAAAATTGGGATATAGCCAGTGATCAAGCAGAATTTGTTTTCAAAAATAATATTTTTAATTACTTCTTTTATTTTTGTATTCTTTATTTTTGACACTTGGGAATTAAGTTTCAAAGATTATCAATCATTACAATCTCAGCTTGAAACACGACAAGAACATGCAAATGATTTAAGAAATGAAATTAACTATATTCAACAAAAAATTGATGACCTTGAAGACCCTGACAAGTTGGAAGTTATTTTGAGACAACATGGATACGGCCTTCCCGGAGAGAATATATATATATTTAAAGTACCAGAACCTGTTACACCCTTGGAAGAAACTCTTCAAAGCGAAAGAGGTAAAGGCCTTTTAGAATATGTTGTGGAGTTTATTGTTGGAACAAACAGTGACTAGTGAAAAACAAATTGTTGAAATACAACTTAATAGAAAGTTAAGAAGCGAAATTAGAGTAGCTGTTAAGTGTCATTTTGACCTTCCTGTCGTGGTTGATGTACCAAAAAACCTTGATGATGGGACACCATTTCCAACCATGTTTTGGCTTACATGCCCAATGTATATAAAAAAAGTTAGCACTTTAGAATCTCATGGAATGGTCAAGGAATTGGATAACCAGCTAAATAGCAATAATAAGCTTCGAAAATTGTGGTCTAAGAGACAAAAAAGTTATGAAAAAGAAAGAAATAGAAAGTATAAAAGCCTAAATAATACAGTTTCTCCAATCGGAGGAGTTGGCGGTACTGTAAGTTCTATAAAATGTTTACATTCTCATTTAGCAGACGAATTAGTAACTGGAAAAAATATTGTAGGACAAATAGTTTTAGAGAATGTTGGTGGTTGCAATTGTAAAGAACCTTGTGTTTTTGAAGGAGCTAAGAATGATTACTGGCGATCTGAATGGTAAAAATAGGTGCAATTGATTGCGGTTCAAATTCAACAAGATTGATCATATCCAGAGTTGAAAATGGTAAGTTAGAAAATCTACATAAAGAACATCAGGTTACGAGACTAAGTGACAATATTGATAAAACAGGTAGGATTTCAGACGATTCAAAAAAAAGATTTTTTAAAGTTCTTAGAAGATATTTGAAAAAAACTGAAGAATATAAGGTACAAGAAGTTTTTTGTATTGGAACTGCAGTATTTAGAAATTCTAACAATTCGGATGAAGTTATAGATGAAGTAAAAAAAAGGTTTAATTTAGAAATCAAGATGATTTCTGGAGAAGAAGAGGGACTGTTAACAAGTTTAGGTGTACATTCATCTTTTGAAAATTTACAAAATTATTTGATAGTAGATATTGGAGGTCAAAGTACAGAACTTATTACAGATATTGATAATAAGCTAAATATTCAATCTGAGAATATTGGAGTCGTATCCTTGAGTGAAAATTACTTTATTGAAAACCCTATAAATATTGATAAAGAGAGAGATGCAAAAAATTTTTTTAATGATATTTTTCAAGATAAAGATTATGGGCATAGACAATTAATTGGTGTCTCTGGAACCTTCACATCTCTTGGTTCAATATATTTAAATCAAAAAATTTATGATGAAAATGAAATTGATAAAGTTATTATTTCTTATGACTCTGTTGAAAATATCTATGAAGATTTTAAAACTTTGACAGTACCACAAATAATAAATGCATATCCTAGTCTTGACCCAAAAAGAGCAGTGACAATGACTTCGGGACTATTTCTAGTAAAAAACTTGTTAAAAAAATATAAAATTACCCAACTAAAAGTTTCAAAAAGTGATATTTTAGAAGGGCTTATTCTAAAATATTTTTAGATTGGTTGCCCGGGTGGCGGAATTGGTAGACGCGACGGACTTAAAATCCGTTATTCGAAAGGATGTGGGGGTTCGAGTCCCCCCTCGGGCACTTTTTATACATAATATGAATAAAAAAATCAACTCAAACTCTAAAAGTTTTAATTAAATAATAGAAATATTCTCTAATTTTAATACCCTGATTAGTGCTAAGAATTACCTAATTTTTAGCATACGTACGTATATAAAAGGGAGATAAATAATGAAAAAGTCTATTATTGGACTACTTCTTATCCTTTCAATGCTTGCTGTTGCCTGTGGTAACAGCCTTGAAGGACAAGAAGTCATTTATTTTGGTGCTCCAGCTACAGATGGTCCTGACGGACAGGCTATTCAAGCGACTTTTAGGGACTTTACAGAAGAGACTGGAATAATTGTCACTTATGTAGGTTCAGAAAACTTTGAGTCTGAATTGTTAGCACAAATTGAAGCTGGTAACCCACCTAACATTGCTTTATGGCCGCAGCCAGGTACTGTTAGAGCTCAAGCAAGAGCAGGAAACATCATTCCTCTAGAGGATGTTGGTGTTGATCTTGATGAGTATAGAAGTAATTTTTCTTCTTATTTAGTTGGATTAGGTGAAGTAGATGGAGTTCCATATGGTGGAGCTCAAGCTGTAAACCTAAAGAGTATCGTTTGGTATCAACCAGCTGAATTCGAGAAAAGAGGTTACGCAGTTCCAGAGACTTGGGATGAAATGATCGCACTTGCAGATCAAATAGTTGCTGAAGGTATGACTCCATTCTGTTTTGGAATGTATTCAAACGGTGCAACTGGTTGGTTAGCAACAGACTGGATGGAAGATATTATGCTTCGTACTGGTAATGGTGTTGACTCTTATGACGCATGGGTAAATCATGAAATTCCATTTAACGACCCAATAGTTAAAACAGCAGCAACTTATTTAAGTCAGATTATGCATACTGATGGTTACGTTGTTGGTGGAACAGATGCTATTGTTTCTACGTTCTTTGGAAACGCTCAAGATCCAATGTTCGAGAGAGATTCTAATGGTAATCCAGGTTGCTTTATGCACAGACAAGCTTCTTTCATTCCAGGATTCTGGCCTGAAGAAGCAAAAGCTGGACTAGGAACCGAAACTACATTTTTCGCATTTCCACAAATGGATGTTGTGTCAGATACAGTTCTCGGTGCTGGTGACATGTGGGCAGTATTGGTAAATGATGAAGCAACTCAAGCAGTTGTTGACTTCATGTTATCCGAAGATTACTGGACAGGTGTTGCTGAAAACTGGTCTGGTTCTAGTTCTACAAGAATCACAGCTCATACTGGATTTGATACTTCAAAATATTGGAGTCCAGTTGTTGCACAACAAGCTGAATTCTTGAAAGCAGCATTACAAGCAAATGTTTTCAGGTTTGATGGATCTGATAATATGCCTACTGAAGTAGGTAGTGGATCCTTCTGGGTTGAAATGACCGAATTGGCTACACAAGGGCCAGGTTATATCGATACAGCACTTGATAATATAGAAAAATCTTGGCCGTAAACGGTTAATTTATTTTGCATAGCCACTCGAAAGAGTGGCTATGTCTTTTTCTAGATCGATAAATAGTGGTATTCTTAAAATAAAATGAGTGTTCTTTCAGACAATAACAAATTACTTGCAACTGGCTTAAGAATTATAGCTTTTGCTCTTTTTCCATTATTGTGGTTTCTTTTCCAAGCTATTTTGTTCAGAGAAATAAGTAAAGCTATTCCTCGATCTTTACTCATCTTTCTTGCAATTGCAGTAGGTTCTACATTTATTTTTCTTCTTTATATTGGTATGAATAAGATAATTTCCTATGCCCCAAAGCAATACCAAGAAGGATTATATGGAGCAATGTTTGTTGGTCCAGCTATATTTCTTTTGGGATTATTTCTTTTTTATCCAGCAATAAGAACTATATATCTAAGTTTTAGAGATAAATATGGAGATTTTAGCGTTGGATTTGAGAATTATATCTGGGCTTTTTCAAATGATTTAATGAAGATCACAATCAGAAATCAATTTATATGGTTGCTGGGTGTTGTGAGTTTAGTAATTTTAATTGGACTGATCGTTGCTTACATCTCTGACAAACTTCAAAAAGGAGAAGCATTTTTTAAGTCAGTAATATTTATGCCGATGGCAATATCAGGTGTAGGCTCTTCAGCAATTTTTAAATTTATATACGAATATAGACCACCTCCGTTAACACAAATTGGATTTTTAAATGGATTAAGAGTTACTGGCGGTCAAGATATCGATGGTAACGATTGTAAAAATAATGTTATTGAAAATGGAAATAAAATTGGGTACACAGGAGAAGGCTGTACTGAGCCCATAGGATGGTTACAGCAAAGAGATTTAACAAAGTTTAAAGCGTTTGAGAATGTGTCTGAGGTTGATACCCTTCAATCCTTTTTTTCAAATCTACCATTAAATACAATTCTTCTGATGATCATCATGGTTTGGATGTACACAGGATTTGCAATGATTGTATTTTCTGCCGCAATAAAAGCCATTCCATCCGAAATTACAGAAGCGGGAAGAATAGATGGAGCTTCTGAAGCAAGAATATTTTTATCTGTTGTAATGCCTTATATAAAATCTACAATCGTAGTTGTTGCAACGTATATTACAGTAACTGTTCTTAAAGCATATGATATTGTCTTTGTTACGACTAGAGGTGATTTTGAAACAAATTTACTGGCAGTTAAAATGATGGACGAATTCTCAAAATTTTTACACTTTGGAAGAGCATCAACAGTGGCAATTCTAATTTTTATCAGTGTCATACCGATAATTGTTCTCAACGCACTCAGGAATAGAGAGGACACCAAAATATGAACTATTCTCAAAAATGGTACGACAAGCCAATAAGCAAAATTATTTTAGTAACAATTTCACTTACTTGGATGTTTCCTTATATTGGATTCTTACTTAGTTCATTTAGAGAGCCTGATGCTGTTAAGAGAGTCGCTTGGTGGAATTCCTTATTTAGTGGGGAGTTAATGAATGAGTTAACCATGTCCAATTATTCTGAAATTTTATTTGCTGAAAATTTATCAAGATCATTTTTCAATTCATTTGCAGTTGTTATTCCATCAACGATTATTCCAATCACTATTGCGGCATTTGCTGCATATGCTTTTGCATTTATCGATTTTAGGGGGAAAGAACTAGCATTTTTATTTGTGATAGCCATGATGATAGTACCACTACAAATGTCTTTGATTCCATTGGTAAGTTTGATGAATAGAGGTGCAATATTGTTTGGAATTACAGTAATCCCGGAATTAAAAATTACTGGAACTTTTGTTTCGGTTTGGTTTGCGCATACAGGATTTGGTCTTCCTTTAGCAACATTTTTACTGAGAGATTTTATGATGGGTTTGCCAAAAAGCGTAATAGAGTCTGCAAAAATTGATGGAGCATCACATCTTACAACGTTTTATAGACTAGCCCTTCCACTATCAATCGCAGGAATAGCAGCTTTTGCAACTTTTCAATTCTTGTGGGTTTATAACGACTTTTTAGTAGCAAATGTTTTTTTAGGAATAAATCCAAGAAACCAGGTAATTACATCACACGTAGCTCAATTAACTGTCGGGAATTACGGTGAGGCCTGGCATTTAAGAACAGCAGGTGCAGTTATATCGATGATTGTTCCTCTAATTGTATTTTTTAGTTTGCAACGTTTTTTTATAAGAGGTCTTATTGGAGGAGCAGTAAAGGGTTGAGACCCACAAAAATTCTTTTATTTTTGTTATTATTCTCTTTCTGTTCAACAACTGAGACTTATCGTTACGAGTTAGTCCTTGATGATAAAATTGATGAAGGATTACTAACTATAGATACAAATGAAAATTCATTTATCAATGGTTCCATAGTTTTATCAATTCAATTTTTCCCAAAAGAACCAAATTCAATAAATTTTTATGATCTAACTTTTGATATGAAATTTAGAGAGGATTATGAAAGTGATTTTGATGGAGTATGTATTGGGCCAACGTGGAACGAAAATAAACCAGGTGAGATAAAAATTACACTAAAGAAAGATAATAATTTTAAAACAAACATTAATGGCAAGTTTTATCAAAATGCAATTGAGGACGATTGCAGTAAATATATTTATTATCTCAGATATTTTGAATCAACGGATGATTCAGGAGAAATAATAAAATATGGTGTTGCCACAGATTATGCTGAAAACTATCCAGATGCTCCTAATTATTGGTCAGTAAATAAAAATAATGAAATTGAAAAAATTGGTACTACTAACATTAAAAAATATAGTATTAAATTTGAGTTGAGTAAATAAATGAAAATTGGAATCGACTGGGGCGGAACAAAAATTGAAGGTATAGCGATCGATTCAAAAAATGGAAAAGAAATAAACCGAATTCGAGTCGATTCTCCAAAAGATAATTACGACGAAATTATTTCAAAAGTAGTTGAAGTAATTGAAAATATTTCAAAAGGCTCTTCAGACTTTACTGTTGGCATTGGTATGCCCGGTTCGATACATCCAGAAACAAATCTTGT